>DASYFD010000377.1:0-4465 GCA_036498625.1 Xanthobacteraceae bacterium
CTCGGCCTGCCGGTCACCGGCGGTGGGACGCTCGGATACTGGTCGAAGCCGTTCCCGACCCGGCATCCGCTCTACGCCGGCCAGCTTTTGCGCACCATGCCCATGTTCGGAAAGGCCGACCTGTTGCTCAATCTCGGCAACCGCTTCGGCGAGCGCTCCGCGCCCGGCACCAAGCTGATCTCGATCCGGACCGACCCGTCGAGTCTCGCCCGGGAAAACCCGGTCGACCTCGGCATGGTCGCCGATCTCAGGCTTGCGGTTCAGGATCTGGTGGCGGCGGTCCGCAGCCAGGCGAGCGAGCAGCGCCTCAAGCAGATCTCCGAGGAACGCACCGAGCGGACTCGGAAGATCACCGCTGAGATGCGCGAGGTGCGCCAGAAGACGGCCCGCGAAGGCGCCGACTCGTCCCCCGTCACGCTCGGCCGCCTCGGCCTCGAGCTCGAGGAGGCGCTCGATCGCGATACCTGCTACGTCTGCGACGTCGACTCCGGCAAGACCATGGACGCGGTGATGTCCTTCGGCGGCGCCGACAAGCAATATATCGGCACTGGTCCCAACGTGCTCGGCTGGGGCATGGCGGCCGGCGTCGGGGTGAAGCTGGCGCGGCCCGACCAGCCGGTGGTCTCGGTGGTCGGCGACGGCAGTTTCCTGTTCAGCGGACCGCAGCCGCTGTGGTCCATGGCCCGCTACAAGGCGCCAGTCACCGTCCTGGTGCTCAACAACCGCAGCTACAACAATGAGCGCAACCGGATTTGGAACAGCGCCGGCCAGCAGTTCAGAACCGGCCGCGACATGACCTGCTACAACGGCAGCCCCGACGTGGACTTCGCCAAGACCGCTTCGGCCTTCGGGGTCGAAGGCGAGACCGTCACCGAGCCGACGCAGGTCCGCCCCGCGCTGGACCGCGCCAAGCGCGCGACCATCGAAGGGCGACCTTATCTCCTCGATATCCACACGCGGCGCGACGGCATCGGTGCGGCTTCCACCTGGTATCCCGCCTATTCGATCGCCGATTCGCGGACCCGAAAGGTTTGAGCCATGCAGTCTTCTCGTTTGCTTGCCTTAGGCGTGGTGGCGGTGCTTTCGCTCGCGTTCGCTGCACCGCTCCACGCACAGCCCGCTCCCACCTTGCCGCCGGGCGAGGGCCGCGATCTGGTCGCCAGCGTCTGCACCGGATGCCACACGCTCACCACCATCGTGCAAATCCGGGACGGCTCCGCCGGATGGCGTCAGTTCGTGAATTACATGATCATGAAGGGTGCGCAGGTTTCGCAGCACGACAGCGACACGATCGTGCAATATTTGACCGTCAATTTCGGCCCGAACTCGCCGCCCGCCGCCGGCGCGCCGCCCCCGGTCGTTGCTGCGTTGCCGGCAGGAGCCGGAAAGGATTTGGTGGAGTCGCGTTGCGTCACCTGCCACGATCTCTTGCGCGTCGTCGCCTCGCGCCGGCCAAGGTCCGATTGGGACGGAATCGTCGCCAACATGATCAATCGCGGAGCCACCGCCACGCCCGACGAGCGCCAGACCATCGTGTCCTACTTGGCGACGCAATTCGGCGAGTGAGACGCGCTCGGTGCGGCGGGCGTGCTTCATTCTCTGAGTCATGGCCGGACTTGTTCCGGCCACCTGCGTCTTTCTTTGTCATCAACCAAGCAAGCAAGACCTGGATGCCCGGCGCAAGGCCGGGCATGACTCTGAATGGCGGGTGAGTCCGGAATTAGGAAACCGCGCGCTCAAAGGTCCTGCGTTCGGTGCGTCATGGCGTCGTCCCAGAGCTTGTCGCGGTCCTGGTCGAAAACCAGCTTGGGGTCTTCCGGGGCCGTGAACCAGGCGCGTTGCGCGAGCTCGCTCTCGAGCTGGCCCGCGGCCCATCCCGCATAGCCGAACGCCACCAACTGCTTCTCCGGTCCATGCCCGCCGGCGATATCGCGCAACACCTCGCGGCTCGACGTCATGGCGACGCGTCCGTCGATCTCAATGGTCTCGGGCCCATGATAATCCGTGCTGTGGATCACGAAGCCGATCTGAGGCTGGACCGGACCGCCGTAATAAATGCGCAAGCTGCCGGTGGCGGCGCTGTTCCTTTCCCCGAGGGCCTCCAGGAGGCTCGCCAATGGACGCTCGCCCAGCGGGCGATTGAGCACGATGCCGAGCGCCCCGCCGGCGCTGTGGCGTACCATCAGGACGACCGTGTGCTCGAAGCGCGGATCGCGCAACGCCGGCGAGGCGATCAGGATCTGGCCGGCGAGCGAAGCCTGGCTCGGCGTTCCGGCGGGGTCCTGTAAGGCCGCATGGCCGAGCGCCGCCGGCAGCAGGATCGCGGCGAGAGCCAGGAGCCGACGTTCGAACCAGGTCAGGGGCATGACATCACCGTCAATCGGTAAGGTGGTGATGGAGATGGTGAGCATAACAGAATTGCTGTCATGGGCGCCATGCCCGGGTCTCTCCGCGCAGTCGTCCCTGGGAAGGCAGGGACCCATACGCCGTGTCCTCTCGATCGGCGACGCAGAGGTTGCCGCGGCTCCCAAATCCACCAGCAGCCACGCTCACTTCCCCGGCGGATCGAAATCCCGCAATGGGGGCGGCGGCTGGTCCTTGCGGGTCGGCATCAAGATGCCATCGACGCCGCGAAAGTAGGTCTCCGGGCCGACCATGACGTGGTGATTGTCCTCGGCGCAGATGAATTCCGGCCACACAGGATCGTGCTCGCGCTTGTAGCTGCGCGTCACCGTCCAGGGTCGGGTCAACGCATCGTCGATGGTGGTGACCTCGTCACGCAGCAAATCGTGGTTGGCCGGATCGAGGAAGATCCGTTCCTTGATCACCGTCTTGTTGTCGGCGTGCAACGGAATGCCGGTGGCGTCGAACACGCGCGGACCCTTGAAGCCCCGGGTCTCGACCACCAGCACATGGTAGCGTCCGTCCGCATCGAGGCCTTCCCATTTGCCGATGGAATAACCGTTGAACGAAGGCGCGATCTCCGCCGGCCAGGCCCGCCCGTCGGTATAGATGCGGCGGAATTCATTGAAGTAGTCGCGAATGTAGGTGGTCTCCGGCGTAACGATGACGTCCACCGGCTCGTAGGCCAGCATCATGCGGGGCATGCCGGCCGGAAAGCAGCGGGAGTGCGCGTTGTAGGCCTCGTTGCCGGAGGCGAGCGCCTTCAGATTGGCCTCGAAGATGGCCTGGTACTCGGGGGTCAGCGGCGCCTGTTGCCGCAGCCCGCCCGGTTTGCTCGGATCCCATTGGGCGCCGGGGGTGCCCCGGCTCCACTGCCCGTTGAGCTCGGGATATGTCGCGGTGTCGGCGGCGCGTGCGCCGGCGATCCCGATGCTTAACATGGCGGCAAGCGCAATCGCGCCGGCCCGGCATTGACGCAGCATGCGCGTTCTCCCCGCCCGACGCGTGCGCGTGCGAGCCCTTACCAGCGGTGCCGCCAGCCCCCGCCCCGCCAACCGTATCCATAATAGGGCCGGTAATACGGGCTGTAATAAACCGGTGGTCCGTATTCGTAATAGACCGGCGGGCCGGCCACATAACCGGGCGGCCCATAGGTGCCCGCTGGCGGCGGATAGTCGTACTGGTCGGGGGGCGGTCGCCGGCGCACCGGGGGCGGACCAAGGCCGAGATTGGTCGCTATGGAATAGCCGTCCTGCCCGTTCCAGGAAACCATGCACCACCCGTTGGTGCAGGTGCCGACCTCGACCATCGTGCCCTTGGGAATGAGCGTGATGATCTCGCTGTCGGTGCCGGGAGCTTTCCGCAGATTGACTTCCGCCGCCACGGTCGCCGGCTTGGCTGCTGCAAGGTCGACCGCCAGGCAGCTCAGAATCGCGGCGCCCACCGCCAGTCGCGCAACGTTCATGGCCATTTCCCTTCCTCCATGAGACTGCGCCCCACGCCGCCATTAACCGAACTGGGGTCGGCAATTCAATCAATAATTTGCGGTCGCAGGACGGTCCAGGCGTCGACCCGACGCGTGATTTCGCCACATTTCGCGGTTCTGCGATGGCGGTTATGCGCCGCCGGCCGCGCGCGTCAGATTTCCGCCGGCGACCAGTGCTGCGCGCATGTCGGCAGCCGCCGCCTTGAGGGCGATGCGGGCGGCCGGAATGGCGCCTGCCATGGCATAAAAATAATGGATCATACCGGCATGGCAGGTGTAATGGGCGGCGACCCCGTCCCTCCGCAAAAATTTGGCGTAGGCGGCGCCTTCATCGCGCAGGGGATCGAATTCGGCCGTGTGAATATGCGCCGGAGGCAGGCCTGAAAATTGCGCTGCGCGCAACGGCGACAGCCGCGGATCGTCTGGATCCACGTCGGCGCCACCATATTGCCCCAGCATCCAATCGATGGTGGCCTGGTTGAGGAAATAGCCTTGCGCGAACGCGATACGCGAAGGGGTCCGGGCGCGCATGTCCATCACCGGGCAGAACAGCACCTGCAGCGCCAGAGGCGGTCC
>DASYFD010000378.1:0-15826 GCA_036498625.1 Xanthobacteraceae bacterium
GGAGTGGAAGAAGCGCGCCTACATCGACGACGCCAAGTATCGGAGCATGTATGAGCGCTCGCTCAAGGATCCGAACGGGTTCTGGGCCCAGGAGGGCAAGCGCATCCATTGGATGAAGCCGTTCAGCAAGGTCAAGAACACGACCTTCGGGCCCGGGAATGTCTCGATCAAATGGTTCGAGGACGGCGTCACCAACGTGGCCTACAACTGCATCGACCGGCATCTCGCCAAGCGCGCCGATCAGGTCGCCATCATCTGGGAAGGCGACGATCCCAAGGACCAGAAGCACATTACCTATCAGGAGCTGCACGACGAGGTCTGCCGCTTCGCCAACATCCTGCGCAACCGCAATGTGGAGAAGGGCGACCGGGTCACCATCTACATGCCGATGATTCCGGAGGCCGTCTATGCGATGCTGGCGTGCGCGCGCATCGGGGCGATCCATTCGGTGGTGTTCGGCGGCTTCTCGCCCGATTCGCTCGCCGGCCGCATCGCCGACTGCCAGTCGAAGGTGGTGATCACGGCCGACGAAGGTTTGCGCGGCGGCCGCAAGGTGTACCTCAAGGCCAATACGGACGCGGCCATCGCCAAGGTCGGCGGCGTCGACCACGTGATCGTGGTGCGCCACACGGCGGGCACCATCGAGATGGATCCGGTGCGGGACGTCTGGTACCACGAGGCCGCCGACGTGGTGACCTCCGAATGCCCGTGCGCGGAGATGAACGCCGAGGATCCGCTGTTCATTCTCTACACGTCGGGCTCGACCGGCAAGCCGAAGGGCGTGCTGCACACCACCGGCGGCTATCATGTCTACGTCGCCATGACGCATCAATACGTGTTCGACTATCATGACGGCGACATCTACTGGTGCACCGCCGACGTGGGCTGGGTGACCGGCCACAGCTATATCGTGTACGGCCCGCTCGCCAACGGGGCCACCACCGTGATGTTCGAAGGGGTGCCGAATTATCCCTCGATGTCGCGGTTCTGGGAGATCATCGACAAGCACAAGGTCAACATCTTCTACACGGCGCCGACGGCGATCCGCGCCTTGATGCAGGCCGGCGACGCGCCGGTGACCAAGACCTCGCGCGCCTCGCTGCGCCTGCTCGGCTCGGTCGGCGAGCCGATCAATCCGGAAGCCTGGGAATGGTACAGCCGCGTGGTCGGCGACAACCGCTGCCCGATCGTCGACACCTGGTGGCAGACCGAGACCGGCGGAATCCTGATCACGCCGCTGCCCGGCGCCACGCCGCTCAAGCCGGGCTCGGCCACGCAGCCGTTCTTCGGCATCGTGCCGCAGATCGTGAATGCCGAGGGCCAAGTGCTTGACGGCGAGGCTGCCGGCAATCTCTGCATCGCGGATTCATGGCCTGGCCAGATGCGCACCGTGTTCGGCGATCACCAGCGTTTCATCGACACTTATTTCAAGACCTATCCGGGCAAGTATTTCACCGGCGACGGCGCCAGGCGCGATGCCGACGGCTATTACTGGATCACCGGGCGGGTCGACGACGTCATCAATGTGGCGGGCCATCGCCTGGGCACCGCCGAGATCGAGAGCGCGCTGGTGGCGCATCCGAAAGTGTCGGAGGCCGCCGTGGTGGGCTATCCGCACGACATCAAGGGCACCGGCATCTACGCCTATGTGACCCTGATGACGGGCGAGCAGCCGAGCGAGGCTTTGCGCAAGGAGCTGGTCGACTGGGTGCGCAAGGAGATCGGCCCGATCGCCTCGCCCGACCTGATCCAGTTCTCGCCCGGACTACCCAAGACCCGTTCCGGCAAGATCATGCGCCGCATCCTGCGCAAGATCGCGGAAGATGAATCCGGCAATCTCGGCGACACCTCGACGCTGGCGGATCCGGGCGTGGTGGAGGATCTGGTGAACAACCGGCAGAACAAGAGACCGGCGTAGGCGGGCGCGGCTGCGCGTAAGTCGCGCTCGGCCCCTGGACTTTTCCCGGGCGCAGCGCAGTGCGTAGCTCTTGCGTAGCGGTGCGCTGCAGACCCGGGATCGTTCCACGCTCCGAGTTTGGAACGATCCCGGATCAGCGGTGCAACACTCCGCAAGAGCTACGTGCTGCACCGCGTCCGGGAAAAGCATCTAGACCTCGGCCCGCGCCACGCTGCGACAGTTGTGTCAAATCCGCTGAAAAATTCACAAAAAACTTACCTTGTTGCGAGCTTGCAGCTGAGCCCGGGCCGCATTTGGGTTATGGTTCTTAACCATACGATGTGGGGCGCGACGGCTTTGGGCTTGGGGGATACATGCATCACCGGTCTCGACTTCTGGCCGCCTGTGCGGCCGCTGCTCTTGTCGCCGTCATGGCCGCGCCGCCGGCGCATGCCAACGGCAATGTGGTGGCGTTCGCGGGCTATGCGGCCGGCACCATCGTGGTAAAGACCAATGAGCGGCGGCTCTATCTGGTGGTCGACGCCCAGCATGCGCTGAGCTACCCGGTCGGGGTCGGCAAGGCCGGCAAGCAATGGCAGGGCACCTCGCACATCGACGGCAAATATGTGCGACCGGCCTGGTCGCCGCCCGCCGAGGTCAAGCGCGACAAGCCCTCGCTGCCCGACGTGATTCCGGGCGGCACGCCGCAAAATCCCATGGGGGTCGCCGCCATGACGCTGGCCGGCACCGAATACGCCATCCACGGCACCAACATGCCGGGCTCCATCGGCGGCTTCGTCTCCTACGGCTGCATCCGCATGTACAACCAGGACATCACCGACCTGTTCGGGCGCGTGAATGTGGGAACCACCGTGGTGGTGACGCGGTAGCGAGCGGCCGCGGCCTTGGACTTTTCCCGGACGCGGTGCAGCGCGCAGCGCTGCTCCGCTGATCCGGGATCGTGTCAAACTCCGAGCCTGGAACGATCCCGGGTCTGCAGCGCATCACCAAGAAGTGCTGCGCTGCGCCCGGGAAAAGCGTCGCAGCCGAACGCTCTAAAAATCCGAGGCCACGCCTTTAACCTCCCAGTCGCCGTAGCGGGCCGGGTCGAGGCCGCCGCGGCCGGCGATCTCCTGGGGCGGGCGGGATTGGGCGCATTCGCGCTCGGCGCGGCGCGCCGCGGCCTCGGCGAGCGCGCGCTCGGCGGCAGGCGACAGCGGCTTCTTGGGCGCCGCGGCGGGCGCGGGTTCAGGCTTCTCGGTCATGAACCTTAGATGCTCCCGCGGGCGCCACCGTCAAGGCCCCGGCCGTAACGCGCAGCGGTGCCCAACGGTTTTGGTTTCGCCGGCCACAAAAACGGCCTACCACCCACCGATGCCGAAAAGACCAACGCATGCGAAGAAACCCGCCGCCACGCCCGCCGAGCCGCCGGGACTTCCGGCGCGGCGCCTCGCGGCCGAGATCCTGGACGGCGTGCTGCGCCGCCACCGGCCCCTCGACGAATTGCTCGATGTCGCGGCGCATCCGGGCCTCGGCGCGCTCGCCGACCGCGACCGCGCCCTGGTGCGCCATCTGGTCGCCACCGTACTGCGCCGGCTCGGCACGCTGCGGCACATTCTCGGCATCTTCCTCGAGCGCGGCCTGCCGCCCGATGCGCCGCGGGCCGAGACCGCGCTGCTGCTGGGGGTGGCGCAAATCCTCTGGCTCGAGGTGCCGGATCACGCCGCGGTGGATCTGGCGGTGCGGCTGGTCCATGCCGACCGCCGCGCCGCGCGCTATGGCGGGCTGGTCAACGCGGTGCTGCGGCGTGTGGCGCGGGACGGCGCGCAGCATCTGGCCGGGGTCGACACCACCTTGCTGGACACGCCCAATTGGCTGATGGCGCGCTGGGTCGCGGCCTATGGGATCGCCACCGCGCGCGCGATTGCGGTCGCCCATTCGCACGAGCCGGCGCTCGACCTCACGGTCAGGCAAGACGCGGAACACTGGGCCGCCGCGCTCGGCGGGCGCGTGCTGCCGAGCGGAACCGTGCGGGCGCTGGTGCATGGCCCGGTGTCGGGACTGCCCGGCTATCACGAGGGCGCCTGGTGGGTGCAGGATGCAGCCGCAGCCCTGCCGGCCCGCCTCCTCGGCGATGTCGCCGGCAAGACGGTCGCGGATCTGTGCGCGGCTCCGGGCGGCAAGACCGCGCAACTCGCCGCCGCCGGCGCCCGGGTGGTGGCGGTCGATCGTGCGCAAGCCCGCATCGACCGGGTCGGGGTCAACCTCAAGCGGCTCGGCCTCACGGCCGAAACAATCACCGCCGACATCCTCACCGCCGACGTAAGCCAGTGGCCCGCAACGGAGTTCGACGCCATCCTGCTCGATGCGCCGTGCTCTTCGACCGGAACCGTGCGGCGTCACCCGGACGTGCCGTGGCGCAAGCAACCCGAGGACATTGCCACGCTCGCGGGACTGCAGCAGGCATTGCTCGCGCGCGCGGTCGAGCTGGTAAGGCCGGGCGGCCTCCTGGTCTATTGCGTCTGCTCGCTCGAACCCGAGGAGAGCAGCCAGATCATCGCGAGCTTCCTCGCCGGCGATGCCCGCTTCCGCCGGCGGCCGATTGCGGCGACCGAGATCGAGGGCATCGGGGAGTTTCTCACCCCCGAGGGCGATCTACGGACGCTGCCCTGCGGGCTCGCCGATCCGGATCCGCGCATGGCCGGCCTCGACGGCTTCTTTGCGGCTCGGCTGGAGCGGGTTTGAAGTGATCGGCGCCTGTCCGGCTCTCGGCGCGTTATCCACAGTTGGCCGCCGGCTCACCCTTCGCTATGTTCCGGCCGGGCCAGAAACGCCGTGATTCAAGGAGAGAAAGGATCGATGTCGCGCGTTTCGGTCGCGGAACAAACCAGACTGTCCGTGTTCCTGGCGCGTGGCCTGCTTCGCAAGCTGCTCGGCCGGGTGACCGGGCACGCGCTGGTCAATTGGTCGCTGCCGGTCAAGACCGATCGCCTGGTCATCTCGCCGCAGGACTTGCGCACCGCCGACGCCACCAGGGCGAGCGAAATCTATGCGGGCCGCTTCGTGTTCGCCGGCAAGGTGGTCACCTGCGATGCCCGCTCGCCGTTCGATATCGCGCCGCCGTCGGAGGACTGGGCGGTCGCGCTCCTGGGCTTCGGCTGGCTGCGCCATCTGCGCGCGGCCGATTCGGGCATCACCCGCGCCAATGCCCGCGCCCTGGTGGACGAATGGATCACCCAGCACAGCACCTTGGAGCCGATCGCGTGGCGGCCCGAGGTGCTGGCGCGCCGGATCATCTCGTGGCTTAGCCAGGCCACCCTGCTGCTCGATGATTCCGATGTGCGCTTCTATCGCCGTTTTATTCGCAGCCTGACCCGGCATGTCCGGCAATTGCGTCGTACCGCCCCGAATGCGCCCGACGGCGTGCCGCGCCTGCAGGCCATGATCGCGCTCAGCTATGCGGCCCTGTGCATGGCCGGACAGGCCCGGCACAGCAAGACGGCGACCAAACGGCTGGGCGAGGAGCTCGAGCGGCAAATCCTTCCCGACGGCGGCCATATCAGCCGCAATCCGGGCGCCCTGATCGAGCTTCTGGTCGACCTGCTGCCGCTGCGCCAGCTGTTCACGGCCCGCAACCTGGCGCCGCCGGATGCGCTGCTCAACGCCATCGACCGCATGATGCCCATGCTGCGCTTCTTCCGTCATGGCGACGGCAGCTTCGCCTTGTTCAACGGCATGGGCCCGACGCCGACCGACCTGCTCACCACCATCCTGGCCTATGACGATGCCCGCGGCACGCCGGTCGCCAACGCCCCCCATTCGGGCTACCAGCGGGTCGACGCCAACGGCACCGTCGTGCTGATGGACACCGGCCTGCCGCCGCCGATCGCGGTCAGCACCGAGGCGCATGCCGGCTGCCTGTCGTTCGAGCTGTCGACGCGGCAGAACCGGATCGTGGTCAATTGCGGATTGCCGGCCACCAGCCGCGACAGCTGGCGGCAGGTGGCGCGCTCGACCGCCGCCCATTCGACGGTGACCTTCAACGATGTCTCGTCGTGCCGGTTCGCCGAATCGGGACCCATCAAGCGCCTGCTCGGCGGCATGCCGATCGTGGGCGGTCCGCGCCATGTGGCGGCCGAGCGCGGCATGCAGGAGGGCGCCGTCGTGCTGCGCACCTCGCACGACGGCTATGTGGGAAATTTCGACGTTATCCACCAGCGTTCCCTGATGCTGTCGGCCGACGGCCGGCGACTCGACGGCGAGGATCTGTTCACGCCGGCGGTCGGCGAAGCCATCGCGCCCGGCCGCGACCAATTCGCCATCCGTTTCCACCTGCATCCCTCCGTCAAGGCCAACCGCCTGTCCGACACCCACGGCGCCATGCTGATGATGAGCAACAAGGAGGTCTGGACGTTCACCGCCTACGAGGATCGCATCGATCTCGAGGAGAGCGTCTATCTGGCCGGCAATGACGGGCCGCGCCGCGCCGTGCAGCTCGTGATCCATGGCCGCGCCGGCAACGTGATGCGGGTGCAATGGACGTTCGCCATGTCGACGCCGACCACCACGGCGCCGCGCCGCGGGCGCGGCGAGGAGCCGCAATTGCCGCTGTGAGAGATGTCATGACCGCCTCTGCGACCGACTCGTTGCGTAGGATTTCCCGCGCCCTCATCTCGGTTTCCGACAAGACCGGCCTGATCGAGCTGGCGCGCGCGCTGGCCCGCCACGGCGTCGAGATCGTCTCGACCGGGGGCACCCGCAAGGCGCTCGACGACGCCGGTATCGCGGTGCTGGACGTGGCCGCGTTGACCGGCTTTCCCGAGATGATGGATGGCCGGGTCAAGACCCTGCATCCCAACGTGCACGGCGGTCTGCTTGCGATTCGCAGCAACTCCCAGCACGCCGCCGCGCTCGCAGCCCATGGCATCCGGCCGATCGATCTGCTGGTGGTCAACCTCTATCCATTCGAGGAAACCGTCGCCAAGGGCGCCGACTTCGAGACCTCGGTGGAGAACATCGACATCGGCGGCCCGGCCATGATCCGCGCCGCCGCCAAGAACCACGACGACGTGACCGTGGTGGTGGAGCCGCAGGATTACGCCATGCTGCTCGCCGAGCTGACGCAGCACGGCGGCATGACGACGCTGGCGCTGCGGCGCCGGCTCGCCGCCAAGGCCTATGCGCGCACCGCGGCCTATGACGCCGCCATCTCCAACTGGTTCGCGGCCGAGCTCGCCGATCCGGCCCCGGCCTACCGGGCGGTCGCCGGCCGGCTGGTGGAAGCGCTGCGCTATGGCGAGAACCCGCATCAGTCGGCCGCCTTCTACCGCACCGGCGAGGCGCGCTTCGGGGTCGCGAGCGCGCGCCAGCTGCAGGGCAAGCAGCTCTCCTACAACAACATCAACGACACCGACGCGGCTTATGAATGCGTGGCCGAGTTCGACCCCCGGCGAACCGCGGCCTGCGCCCTCATCAAGCACGCCAATCCGTGCGGGGTGGCGGAGGCGGAGAGCCTGCTCGAAGCCTATCGCCGGGCGCTGGCCTGCGATCCGGTCTCGGCCTATGGGGGCATCGTGGCGCTCAACCGCACGCTCGACGTCGAGGCGGCACGCGCCATGACCGAAATCTTCACCGAGGTGATCATCGCGCCCGATGCCACGCCGGAAGCGATCGCGGTGATCGCGGGCAAGAAGAATCTGCGGCTCTTGATCGCCGGCGGCCTGCCCGATCCGCGCGCAACCGGCCTGCTGGTGAAATCGGTCGCCGGCGGCCTCCTGGTGCAGTCGCGCGACAATGCGGTGGTGGACGACATGGAGATGAAGGTGGTGACCGCCCGGGCGCCCACCAATTCGGAGCTCAAGGACTTGGCATTCGCGTTCCGGGTCGCCAAGCACGTCAAGTCGAACACCATCGTGTATGCCAAGGACGGAGCCACGGTCGGGATCGGGGCCGGCCAGATGAGCCGGATCGATTCCGCCCGCATCGCCGCCCACAAGGCGGCCGATGCCGCCAAGCAGGCCGGATCCGCGCAGCCGCTCACCCGCGGCTCGGTGGTCGCCTCGGATGCATTCTTCCCGTTCGCCGACGGGTTGTTGGTCGCAATCGAAGCCGGCGCCACCGCGGTGATCCAGCCCGGCGGCTCGCTGCGCGACGACGAGGTGATCAAGGCCGCCGACCAGCACGGCATCGCCATGGTGTTCACCGGCACGCGCCATTTCCGGCATTGAGCGGCTCGTCCGCCATCGTGGACGCGCGCGGAACGGTCCTCCGGACCGGAGCGGCGCTGCGCGCGGACATCCTGGTGGCGGAAATCCAAGTAGGCGCGAGCTGGCGCTGGCCCTTCGACGCACAATCTCTCCGTCGTCATGCCCGGCCTTGTGCCGGGCACCCACGCCTTGCGTCGGCGAGGCAGAAAGCAAGACGTGGGTGGCCGGGACAAGCCCGGCCATGACGGACTGGGTGATTCAATGCAAACCAAACCCGCCCAAGAAGAGTCGGAATCCCTGGCCGAAGACCCGAGGTCAGCTCGGCCGGCGCTTCAGCTTGCGCTTGAGAATCGTCAGATACAGGAAATAGCCCGCCAGCAATGATCCGATCAACAGGCCAAAGCACGGCCAGATCAGCTCGGTGCCGATGACGCCTTCCGAGAGATACTCGACGATGGTCTTGGCGTTTGCGATGAAGATCAGCACGCCGCCGAAACCGCCGAGCGCCAGGTGGAGGTTGGAGATCACCGCGGCGACGCCGAAAAGCTGCTCGTGCAGCGACAGCGGCGCTTCGGCGCGCGGCAGCTGTGCGAGCATCGGCGATATTTTGTGCATCAGATACAGGTGCGGCACCAGGGCGAGCGCCAGCATTCCCAAAAGGGCCACGGCAACGAAAACGTAGAAGCCGCCGCTCGTGGGGTCGGGAGCGCTGCCTGACGACCCGAACACGAGCGTGAGCCCGAACGCGATCAGCAGATAGAGTCCCATGAGCCACAGAATGAGCCGCTGCCGCGCCCGCAGGTGGACGGAAAGGCTCTCCTTCTGGTCCTCATTCACCAGAAAGCTGCGCCAGTGGCCGAACAGCCAGGGATTCGGGCACCGGTACACGTAGCCGCCCTCGGGGGCGGGCCGAAATGAAGTCTGCACCGCGTTGTAGTACCAACTCGCCATGTAACTGTCCTTGATCGCTGCGCTCGTCGTTCAATTCTGGAGTATCGGTCCCGGTCGGGCAAGCGCGCACCCTACTGCCGGACCAGATCGGCCAGCAGGCTTGCCGCCACCGTGAGCTTGGAGACCGTAAGGCCGGAATTGGCGATTTCCTGCACCTGCAACCGGATGCGGTCGACCTCCTGGCGGCGCGGCTCGATCCAGGCTTCGACCGCGTCAGCCCCGGCCGCCCCGTTGCCCGCCATGGCGGCGGCCAGCCGCCGCTCGGCGTCGCCGATCGAGTCGAGGGCGCGGTCGAGCGCCAGCCGGTCGAAATAATCGGCCACGTTGATCTCCTGGGCGGCGCGCACGATGCGGTCGAGGCGGAAGTACGATTCGGCCGCGAAATAGGTGGCCGCCACGTCGGCGATCTGCTGCCCGGTGCGATCCGCCACGCTGACGATGTCGGGGGCGGCGAGCAGGCCTGGAAGATTGGCGAACCGGCGCGCCAGCGCATCCGGCACGCCTTGCTGCTTGAGCTCTGCCTCGCGCGCGGCGCGCGCAGCGGCCGCCTCCGGCACCAGCGCGTGCTCGAGCGCCGCCTCGACCGCCGCGATGCCTTGGCGGTAATGCTCCACGATCGCGAGCAGGCCTTGCGAAAGGTCGGCGTTGCGCAGGAACCAGACCATGCGATCGCGCAGCAGGTTCTGCACGGCGCCGTAAAGCTCGCCTTGCAGCTTTTCGGGAACTTTGTTGTCGAGCTGGTCGATTCCGGCATTGAGCGCGGACATCTCATAGCTGTCGCGCACCGCCGCAAACGCGGCCGCCATTTTTGCCACCGGCGCCCCGGTCTGATCTTCGATCTCCACCGCAAAGGAAGGTCCGCCGCGGTTGATGATGGAGTTGGCGAGCTGGGTCGCGATGATCTCGCGGCGCAAGCGGTGACGCTCCGGCGCGTCGGGGAACCGTTCCAGGATCGCCCTGGGGAAGTAACGGGTAAGCTCGCGGGCCAGATAGGGATCGTCCGGCACGTTCGATTCCAGCAGCTCGTCGTAGAGGCACAGCTTGGCATAGGCGAGCAGCACCGCGAGCTCGGGCCGGGTCAGCGGCTGCGAGCGGCGGCGGCGCTCGCCGATCTCGGTATCGTCGGGCAGGAACTCGACCGCGCGATCAAGCAGGCCGCGCCGCTCCAGGTTCTGCATCAGGCGCTGCTGGAAGCCCAGAAACTCGAGCCCGCGCCGCGCCGAGAGCGACAGCGCCAGCGTCTGCAGATAATTGTTGCGCAGTACCAGCGCCGCCACGTCCTCGGTCATCTCCACCAGAAGGGCGTTGCGGTCCGGACGCGAGAGCCGGCCGTCGCGCATCGCCGGCATCAGGGCGATCTTGATATTGACCTCGATGTCGGAGGTGTTGACGCCGGCCGAGTTGTCGATGGCATCGGTGTTGAGCCGCACGCCCCGAAGCGCCGCCTCGATGCGGCCGCGCTGGGTCATGCCGAGATTGGCGCCCTCCCCGATCACCTTGCATCTGAGCTCGGCGCCGGTGACCCGGATCGGATCATTGGCGCGGTCGCCGGCCGCCTCATCGGTTTCGCTCGTGGCCCGCACATAGGTGCCGATGCCGCCGAACCAGAGCAGATCGGCCGGCATCTTGAGGAGGGCGTTCATCAATTGTTGCGGATTGGTCTTGGGGTTCTCGAGGCCGATCAGCTTCTGGGCCTGCGGCGACAGCACGATCTCCTTGAGGCTGCGCGAGAACACGCCGCCGCCCGTCGAGATCAGCGCCTTGTCGTAGTCCTGCCAGCTCGAGCGCGGCAGGGCGAACAGGCGCGCGCGCTCGGCGAAACTTTTCTCCAGGTCGGGCGCCGGGTCGATGAAGATGTCGCGGTGATCGAAGGCGGCCACCAGCGCAATGGTGCGCTCGCGCAGCATGCCGTTACCGAACACGTCGCCCGACATGTCGCCGACCCCGACCACGCTGAACGGCGTCTTGCCGATATCCTGGTCCATCTCGCGGAAATGCCGCTTGACCGATTCCCAGGCGCCGCGCGCCGTGATGCCCATCTGCTTGTGGTCGTAGCCGGCCGAGCCGCCGGACGCGAACGCATCGCTCAGCCAGAAGCCGTGCTGGTCCGCGATCCCATTGGCGATGTCCGAGAAGGTCGCGGTGCCCTTGTCGGCGGCGACCACCAGATAAGGATCGTCGCCGTCGTGGCGCACCACATTGGGGGGCGGGATGATGCCGGCGTCGCCGATATTGTCGGTGATGTCGAGCAGCGTCGACATGAACAGCGTGTAGGCCGCGATGCCTTCCGCCTGGATGGCTTCGCGCGGGCCCTTGGGCAGGAGCTTGGGGACGAACCCGCCCTTGGCGCCGACCGGCACGATGACGGCGTTCTTGACCTGCTGCGCCTTGACCAGGCCGAGAATCTCGGTGCGGAAATCCTGCGGCCGGTCGGACCAGCGGATGCCGCCGCGCGCCACCTTGCCGAAGCGCAGGTGCACCGCCTCCACCCGTGGCGAATAGACCATGATCTCGTAGAGCGGCTTGGGCAGCGGCATGCCGTCGAGCCGCCGGCTCGCGAACTTGATGGCGATGATCGGTACCGCCTGGACGGAAACGTCGATCTGATAGAAGTTGGTGCGCTCGGCTGAACGCACCGCATTGACGAAGCGGCGCAGAATGCGGTCCTCGTCCAGGCTGTCGACCGCCTGCAGGCTGGTCTCGATCTCGGCCGCGAGCACGGCCTCGCGGGCGGCGCGCTCGTCGGCGCCGCCGCCCGGGCGCGGATCGAAGCGCACGTGGAACAGGCGCACGATGGCGGCCGCGATGGCGGCATGCTTGACCAGGGTCGTCCACAGGTAGTCCTGCGAATAGGGCACCCGGATCTGGCGCAGAAAGCGCGAGAGCGCGCGCACCAGGGCGACCTCGCGCCACATCAGGCCGGCCGCCAGGACCAGCGCGTTGTAGCCGTCGCTTTCGGCGCCGCCGCGCATCACCACCAGGAACGTCGCCTCCAGCCGCTGCTTGCCGGCACTGAGGTCGGCCGCGCCGCCATCGTGGCGCGCCAGCAGCATGTCGTGGAACCAGACATCGGGCTCCTGCGGTTGTCCTACGGCGATCTGGTAGGTCTGCTCGTCGACGACCTGGAAGCCCATGTTCTCCAGCACCGGCACCCGCTCCGACAACGGGATCGGCCGGCCGTGGCTCCAGACCTTGAGCCCGATGCCGTCGCCGTGCTGCGGATCGCGGCGGTGGAAGTCGACGCCGAGCGGCCGGGCCGCCGACAGTCCCTCGATCACCCGGATGTCCTCGACCGCGACCGGCGGCGCATAGACTTCGCGGTAACCTTGCGAGAAGGCATCGCGGTAGCGCTCGACCAGGGCCTGCGCCTTGGGGCCCGCATAGCCCGCCGACAGCGCCTCCACCAGGCCGTCGGTCCAGGTACGAACAATATCGGCGACCGCCGCCTCGAGCGCGGTCCGCGCCGGATCGGGTGCCGCACCGGGGCGCCGCCCGATGATGAAATGCACGCGCACCAGCGGGCCTTCGGGAAAGAACGGATAGAAGGCGCTGACCTGGCCGTTGTAGGCGGCGGCCAGATAGTCGCCGATGGTCTTGCGGGCGTTGCTGTCGTAACGATCCCGCGGCACGAACACGAACACCGAGACGAAACGGTCGAAGCGGTCGCGCCGCGGCAGCACGCGCACGCGCGGCCGCTCGTCGAGCTGCAGGATCGCCACCGCGAAGTCGAACAGCATGTCGTCATCGATCTGGAACAGCTCGTCGCGCGGATAGGTCTCCAGCACGTTGACCAGGGCCTTGCCGGAATGTCCGTCCGGATCGAAGCCGGCGCGGCCGACCACCGCGTCGACTTTGCGGCGCAGATACGGGATGGTACGGGTCGAGCGCGTATAGGCGGTCGAGGTGAACAGCCCGATGATGCGGATCTCGCCCACCAGACGGCCGTCGGCCTGCAGCTGCTTGATCCCGATATAGTCCATGTAGACGTGGCGGTGCACGCGCGAGCGCAGCGCCGACTTGGTGACGAACAAAAGCCGCGGCACCGCGAGGAACTTGCGGATATCCGGCGTGATCGTCAGCGGCTGATCGCCGCGCCGCACCACCCGCACATCGCGTTCGCGCAACAGCCCGAGCCCGGTCTCGAACTGGGGCGTGAGCACATTGTCGTCGTCACTAATGCGGTAATGACGGATGCCCAGGAAGGTGAAATTGTTGGCGACCAGCCATTCGAGGAACTGAACCGCTTCGGCGATCTCGTTGGAAGGAAGCGGCGGCGGGCTCGCCTTGAGGCTGGCGATGATCTCGCCCAGGCGGCCCATCATGGGGCGCCAATCCTGCACGCAGCGCCGGATGTCGGCGAGCACCTGCTCGAGCGCCGCCACGATCTCGCTGCGTCTGGCATCGTCGTCGATGCGCGCCATATGGATGTGGATGACGCTTTCCCGCATGACCCCGGGCGCCGGCGTGCTCTCGAGGTCCGACAGCAGCCCCTGCGGGTCGCGCGCCATTGCGAAGACCGGGTGCACCACGAGGCGCACGTCGGCACCATGCTCCGCCAGCTCCGCCATCACCGAATCGACCAGGAACGGCATGTCGTCGTTGACGAGCTCGAGCACCGAGATGTCCCTGAGGCGATCCCCCGCAATGGTGTCGGGAGGGGCCTCGAGGCGAATCTTGGAGGTGCCGGGCTGCCGGATGGCCAGCAGCGACCAGGCCCGCTCCGCCAGGGCCGCGACCTCGCGCGCCTGGTAGGGCAGAAAGTCCTCCGGCACGGCGCGGGCGAACAACCCCTTGACGAAGGTTCCGGGAATATCCCGGCGTTGGGCCAGCAGCGCCGCCGCGGCATCGATCAATGCCAGGACGGAATGCTCGTTTTCAGAGCCCGGATGACCGTCGAGCGCCATGCTATCCCTTTGGCTTGCCAGGAACGACTCCTCGTGTGTCTAGCATCGGCCAAGCGGCGTCGCGATACTGGTTGGCGGAAGCCCGAAGAAGTGAAGACGATTTAACACAAAGAGCTGCCGGCTGGTGCGGCGGACGAGCCGCAGAGTATAGAGTTCGCGAAGGCTCAGCAGGAGACCGATCGTGCCCAAAGCCGGAAAGACTGCCGCCAGCAAGACCGTCGCGCAAAGGCTGCCAGGTGCGGCAAGGCGTGGCCGCCAGCAACGCTCGCCTTCGCGCAAGACGGCGCGCCAGGACACCGGGATCATGGCCTTGCAGCTGCGGCCGGCCCGGCTGAGCGCGCCGATGGCGGACTTCTTCAAGCGCTGCCAGGAGACGCAGGGCTTCGTGCCCAACGTGTTGCAGGCCTTCAGCTTCGACATGGCCAAGCTCGAAGCCTTCCTGGCCTATCGCAACGATCTCATGCTGGGCGGCTCCGGCCTTTCGGTGCTCGAGCGCGAGATGATCGCCGCGGCGGTATCGGCACAGAACCATTGCTTCTATTGCCTCACCGTCCACGGCGCCGCGGTGCGCAATCTTTCCGGCGATCCGGTGCTGGGCGACATGATGGCGATGAACTATCGGGCGGCACGGCTGAGCAAGCGGCAGCGCACCATGCTGGACTTCGCCATCAAGCTCACCGCCGAGCCGTGGGGGATCGAGGAGGGCGACCGCGCGCGCCTGCGCGGCGCCGGCTTTTCGGATCGCGACATTTGGGACATCGCCGCGGTGGCAGCCTTCTACAACATGACCAATCGCCTCGCGTCGGCCACCGACATGCGGCCGAACCCCGAATATCACGCGATGGCGAGGCCGACGAAATGAAGGAGGTCGAGTTAAGTTTTTCAGGGAGGCAGGGCCTTGCACTCCTTCTCCCCGCGCGCGGGGAGAAGGTCGGGATGAGGGGGCCTATCCGCGAGTCTGAGCCTGTGGAGACGCCCCCTCACCGAGCCGAGTTCAGGTTTTCTTATGTGCCGTGTCGCCCTCTCCCCGCACGCGGGGCGAGGGATGCCGGGTGCCCTCCGCGACGACTGCTGGCTGGCTTGGCTTTTGTTGCCCTTCTCGCTCTCTCACTGGGTTTCGACCGCGCCGCCGCACAGACCCCCTCCCCGCATGGCGTGGTGGTGGCGCAGGAGGCGCGCGCCGCGCAGATCGGGGTCGAGGTGCTCAAGCGCGGCGGCAATGCGGTCGATGCAGCGGTGGCCACCGGTTTTGCCATGGCGGTGACCTATCCGCGTGCCGGCAATCTCGGGGGCGGCGGCTACATGCTGATCCACCGGGCGGGCCGGCGGGATGTGGCGATCGACTACCGGGAGACGGCGCCGGCGGCGGCGACCCGCGACATGTTTCTCGACCAAAACGGCGAGGCCGATCCGCGCAAGTCGCGCGATACTGCGCTCGCGATCGGGGTGCCCGGCACGGTGGCGGGGCTGGCGCTGGCGCAGGCGCGCTACGGCTCCGGCAAGCTCAGCCTTGCCGAGCTGATCGCGCCGGCGATCGCGCTTGCCCGCGACGGCCTGCCGATCGAGGACGATGTGGCGGAATCCCTGCCCGGCTCAGCGCGACGGCTGGGGCGCTGGCCGTCGGCGGCGAAGATTTTTCTCAAACCCGATGGCCGGGCGCTCGGGCCCGGCGACCGGCTGATCCAGAGCGATCTCGCCGACACGCTGGAAGCGATCGCGCACGGCGGCGCGCGGGCCTTCTATGAGGGAGCGATCGCCGACAAGCTGGTGGCGGCGGTGCGTGCCGAAGGCGGCATCATGAGCGGCGACGATCTCAAGGGCTACCGACCGCTGCTGCGCGAGCCGGTGCGCGGACATTATCGCGGAGA
>DASYFD010000379.1:0-2256 GCA_036498625.1 Xanthobacteraceae bacterium
CTACCCAGTCACCACTGGAAACTTCAAAGGCGGTGAACAACGCTGTGGACGTCCCCACAGCGAAGGAACGCGATTCGTTGGCTGAACAATACTTCAAGAATGATTTGGCTGATCAGCGGACGTGATCCTCACGAGCAGCAAACCGCGGCGGCTTCAGTAATACCCCGTGCCGCCATTGACGTGGATTGTCTGGCCGGTGATGAAGCCGCCGTCGTCGCTGACCAGAAAGAGGCAGGTGGCGGCGATTTCGTCGACGTGCCCCTGACGGCCTAGCGGAATGCCGGCGGCGTTCGGCACCCGCCCCTGATACCACTCGGGATTGTCGCGCCTGGTATCTACGCTGCCGGGGGAGACCACGTTGGCCCGGATGTTCCAGGCGGCGAACTCGGAGGCCAAGGCCCGCGCCAGCCCGACGAGGCCCATCTTCGCCGCCGAGACGTGGGCGCGTCCGCTGCCGCCGGTGAAGGCGCCTTCACCGGTGAAAAATAGAATGCGGCCAAACTGGTTCTTGACCATCGACCCAATGGCCGCCTGCGTGCAGTAGAGCGCGCCATCGAGGACGACACCCCTGACGTGCTCCCAGTCTTGGGTTGTCACCTCGGTGAAGGGCTTGTGCGGCCGGATCGCGGCGTTGTTGATCAGGATGTCGATGCGGCCGAATTCGGATAATGCCCGCGCCATCATCGCGTCGACCTGCTCTTTCTTGGCAACGTCGGCAATGACGGCGAGCGCCTTGACCCCGCGGTCCCGGGCCTCACGCGCGACTGCGTCGGCCTCCGCCTGGTTGGAGCGGGCGTTGACGACGACGTGAGCGCCCTCCCCGGCCAGCTTCAACACCGTTGCGCGGCCGATGTTGCGGCCGGAGCCGGTTACCAATGCGACTTTCCCGTCGAGCTTACCCATCAGTGCAACTCCGTTGATTACGTCGAGACGGTCGTCTAGGCGTGTTCCTGTGAGATGTCGCGGTTCGTGAGGTCCGGCATCAGCGCGGTCGCGATGATCGAGACGACCGCGCAGAAGAGGATATACGCGGCGATCACGTAGCCCGAACCGAACGCGGCGAGGAGTGCCGTCGCAATCAGCGGCGCCGGACCGCCAGCGATGACCGAAGCGAGCTGATAACCGATCGAACAGCCGCTGTAACGCAGCCGCGGCGTGAAGCATTCGGCGATCAATGCGGCCTGCGGGCCGTACATCAGGTCGTGCGGCACAAAGGACAGGATGATGCCGAGAAAGATCCAGGCCGGCACCATCGTGTTCAACATCGCGAAATAGATGAAGCCGAATATCCCGGTCGCGACCGAGCCGATCAGATAGATGCGCTTGCGGCCGAACCGGTCCGACAGATGACCGGCAAGCGGGATCGTGACAAACGATACCAGCCCCGCGGCAATCAGCGCCGTCAGAAGGAAATCGCGCGACGTGTGCAGGACTTGCGTGCCATAGGTGAAGACGAAGGCGAGGTAGATGTAGGCGGGGGCCTGCTCGGCCATTCGCGCGAAGGCGGACAAGATGATCTGCTTTGGCTGGCGTTTGATGACTTCGAGCACTGGGACCCGCTCGATCCGTTCTTCGGCGACCAGGCGCCGAAAGACCGGCGTTTCGAGGATGCCGAGGCGGATGTAGAGCCCGACCGCAACCATGACGATGCTGAGCATGAACGGGATGCGCCAGCCCCAGACGAGAAACTGGTCGCCGGAGATTGCGCTGAATACGAACACCGCCAAATTCGCCAACAGCAGCCCCGCCGGCCCACCGAACTGCGGCCAAGAGGTTATGAAGCCGCGATGGCGGTTGGTGCGCGCCCACTCCATCGACAACAGCACGGAGCCGCCCCATTCGCCGCCGACCCCGATCCCCTGAATAAACCGGATGATCGTCAGGATGACGGCGCCCCAGATGCCGACCGTTTCGTAGGTCGGGGCAAAGCCCACCGCGAAGGTCGCCAATCCGGTTGTCAGCAGCGTAGCGATTAGCGCCCCCTTGCGCCCGATGCGGTCGCCGAAATGCCCAAAGAACGCCGCCCCGATCGGCCGGGCGATAAAGCCGACGGTATAGACCGCGAAGGCCTCCAACACTCCGACCAGCGGGTCGGATTTGGGGAAGAAGAGCTTCCCGAAGGCGAGCCCGGTAACGATGCTGTAGAGCAGGAAGTCGTACCACTCGATCGTCGTGCCGACCGTGCTCGCGATCACCGCCCGCCGCAATTGCGCGCGATGATCGGCCTCGGACAGCAAGCTTGCTGTATTGTCGACT
>DASYFD010000380.1:0-4798 GCA_036498625.1 Xanthobacteraceae bacterium
CTGGCAGGTCTAATAGCTGTCGCCACCGCGGCAGCGGGTCGAGCCGAAATGGTGCCAGGCAATCCTGCACATCGCGATCGTCGGCCAGCTCGCCGGCCAATTGCTCGCAAAGGTGCGATTGGAGACTCGCCTCGAGTCTCCGAAGCGCTGACACGCTCGGATTCGTGTGCTGATCCGCCATTCCCCGACCGGGCGTCCCCTCGACCGCCGAATCCCGTCGCCTCTCGGCCCGGTGCTGGCTATGCCAGGATCGAAGATTCGCATGAATCCGATCGACCCGCCAGCACTCTCACGCGTATGGTCCCACCCGTCATTGACCCCGAAAAAGGGACGAAAGGAAGGCGCAAATGGGGATTGAGCTCAAGGTCGGCCAGAAAGCCCCAGCTTTCACCTTGCCGCGCGATGGCGGCGGGAGCGTTTCGCTGGCGCAATTCAAGGGCCGCAAGCTTGTGATCTATTTCTATCCCCGGGCCGATACCCCCGGCTGCACCCGGGAGTCCATCGACTTTTCGCAGTTGCGCGCAAAGTTCGACCAGGCCGGCACCGATATCCTGGGGGTCTCGGCCGATCCCGTAAAGGCGCAGGACGCCTTCAAGAAAAAACACGCCCTGACCATCGGGCTCCTCTCCGATGAGACCCATCAGATGCTCGAGGCGTATGGGGCCTGGGGAAAAAAATCCATGTACGGCAAGAGCTTCACCGGGGTTCTTCGCTCCACCTTTCTGCTCGGCCCGGATGGCCGCATCGCCCAGATCTGGCCCAAGGTGAAGGTCGAAGGCCATGCCGCCGAGGTGCTGCAAGCCGCCAAGGCGCTCTGACCCGAACCCCGCTCTGACCAGAGTTTCCGGCCCCCCGAGCACCCGGTCCGCGATCCGACTTCCCGCATCCGCCGGGGGATTCGGGGAATGTTAACCATATTCAGGTGGATTGGCGTGCAGTAGCGCCGGTACTAGTGGGTTCAACCCGGCGAGGATGCGTCAATGCCTCACGGGTCTAAACTGTTTCAGCCCTCAAGCCATCACCTTCCGCATTTCGCCAGCCTCCGGACCCCTCCTGTGGCGGTGGCGGCGGCCCAGCGTCAGGGCGCGGACTACACCATCGTCCATGCCGGGCGCCAATTGCGGATCGGCCCGATCGCCTTTTGGATCGTGGTCGGCACGCTGGTCATCATGGCGGCCTGGAGCATCACCACCGCGACCTATTTTGCATTCCGTGACGACGTGCTGACCCGGCTGGTGAGCCGCGAAGCGGAGATGCAATTCGGCTATGAGGACCGCATCGCCGAGCTGCGCGCCCAGATCGATCGTCTGTCCAGCCGGCAGCTGCTCGACCAGGAGCAATACGAGCAGAAGCTCGATCAGGTGGCGCGCCGGCAGGCGACGCTGGAATCGCGCGCCGCCGCGCTCGGCGCCCTTACGGATCCGGCCGCCACCGGCTCGATCAAGTCGCCCGCGCGCAACGGCCAAGGCACGCCGCAACGCAGTGCGCCGCCCAAGCCTTCGCCGCTCACCGACGCGACCAAGCTCGCTCCCGCGGCGGCGCGCGAGGCCGCAAATCCGGCGACGCGGCGCCTCGCGCTGAGCGGAAGCGACAACATCGACCGCACGCTCACCGGCATGCAGGCCTCGCTCGATCGGGTTGAGGCCCGTCACCGGACCCTCCTCACCTCGCTCGAAGAGACCTACCGTTCCAAGGCGCAGCGCATGCGCGGCGTGCTGACCGATCTCGGCGTCGACACCAAGAAGATCGCGCCCCCGGCCGCGAAGAGCGGCACCGGCGGCCCGTTCGTGGCGGCGCTGCCGCCGTTCAATGCCACCGCCTTCGATCGGCAGCTCTACTCGGTCAAGATCGCGCGCGCCGAGATCGAGCAATTGAGCCGCTCGCTGGTCAACATCCCGGTGCGCAAGCCGGTCGCGGGCGACGAGATCATGTCGGGCTTCGGGGTGCGCGTCGATCCGTTCCTCAACCGGCCCGCCATGCATACCGGCCTCGACTTCCGTGCCGATGTCGGCGATCCGATCCAGGTCACCGCCAACGGCACGGTGACGGTGGCGGGCTGGAGCGGCGGCTACGGCAAGATGGTCGAGGTCGACCATGGCAACGGATTCGCGACCCGCTATGGCCACATGTCCGAGATCGACGTGAAGGTCGGGCAGCAGGTCAAGATCGGCCAGAGCCTCGGCAAGGTCGGGACCACCGGCCGATCGACCGGACCGCACCTGCATTACGAAACACGGATCGACGGCGAGGCGGTGGATCCGCAGAAATTCCTCAGCGCCGGCAGCAAGCTCGCCGACGCGCTGTAACAGCCGGCGACCTTTCGCACATCCGATCGCGGCGCTGTCAGCTCGGATTGTCGAGGCTGAACACGCCGCTGTCTTCGTCATACGCGAAGGCCTCCCCGAAGCGGGCCCAGGAGGTCACGGCGCGCAAGGTCGCTTCGGCCGCCTCGTCGGCCATGTGATCTTCCAATTCGTCGCGGAAGCGGCTGGCCGGCGCAAGATGGGTGGCTCGCTCGTCGAGCACGTGCTTGATGTGTCCCGCCAACGGCACATAGGTCAGCAGGTGCTGCTTGAAGAGCCGCTTGCGGTCATCGAGGTCCAGGCGCACGAAATGCTTGCCGGGCTCGGTCAGGCGAATGTCGCCCTCCGCCACCTCGGCAAATCGAAAGAGCTGCAGGGTTTCGGCGGCCGGGAACAGATCGTCGATCTCCATCTGCAGGCTGGCCGCCAAAGGCGGCAGGTCGGCACGCCCGTTATACGGCTCGGCCGCGACCGCCTCCATCAAGCCCGCCAATATGTTGGACGATACCCGCGGCAACACCATGGAGATGCCGGTCCCGGGAAATCCTTCGCGCGCGGCCTTGCTGGCCGGCCCCGACGTCATGCGGGCATAGATGTCGTCGACCAATTGGCGGAACCTCGGATCGAGGCGGCTGCGCGGCTGCGGCAGGTCGACCTTGATCTCGCCCAGGATGCGTCCCGGATTGGAGGAAAAAATCAGGATGCGGTCGCACATCAGGACGGCTTCCTCGATATTGTGCGTGACCATGAGAATGGACGAGATCGGCATACGGCCTTCACACCACAGGTCCAGCAGATCCGTGCGCAGCGTCTCGGCGGTGAGCACATCGAGCGCGGAGAACGGCTCGTCCATCAGCAACACCTGCGGATGCACCACCAGCGCGCGGGCGAGGCCGACCCGTTGCCGCATGCCGCCCGAAAGCTCCTTAGGATAAGCGATCTCGTAGCCGTCGAGGCCGATGAGATCGATGGCCGCGAGCGCGCGCTTGCGGCGTGCCGCCGGATCGACGCGCTGGGCTTCCAGACCGATCTCGACGTTCTCGAGCACGGTGAGCCAGGGAAACAACGCAAAGCTCTGGAACACCATGGCGACCTGGCTGGCCGGGCCTTCGACGTCGGCGCCGCCGATCTTGACCGTTCCCGACGTCGGCGGCATCAGCCCGGCGATGATCCGCAGCAGCGTGGACTTGCCGCAGCCCGAGCGGCCGAGCAACGCGACGATCTCGTTGCTGCGCAAGCTCAGATCCACGTCCTCGAGCACGATATGGCCCTTGGCGCCGCTTTCGCCGTAGAAGTGACGCACGCCACTGACCTCGACCAGGGCGCCGGCAGCGGAAACGGGTGCGGGCACCGGAACGGCTGTGTCCATGGCTCGATTCCTTTTCAATCCAGACGAAAGCGCCGCTCGGCCAGCCCGAACATCGGCCGCCATACCAGGCGATTGAAGGTGACCACGAAGATCGACATGACCGCGATGCCGAGAACCACCCGCGGAAAATCGCCAGCCTCGGTCGCATCCGCGATATAGGCGCCGAGGCCGGTGGCTTCCAGCCTGGTATCGCCCCAGTTGGCGACCTCGGCGACGATGCTGGCGTTCCAGGAGCCTCCCGAGGCGGTGAGCGCTCCGGTGACGTAGTACGGAAATATCCCGGGCAGCATTACGTCGCGCCACCACTGCCAGGAGCGCAGGCGGTACATGGTCGAGGCCTCGCGCAGATCGGTCGGAAAGGCGCTCGCCCCGGCCACCACGTTGAACAGGATGTACCACTGCGTGCCCAGCACCATCAGCGGGCTCAGCCAGATGTCGGGATCAAGCCGCAGCGACACGATGCCCACCACCGCAATGGGAAACAGCACGTTGGCCGGAAACGCGGCCAGGAATTGCGCGATCGGCTGCGCCCGTTCGGCCGCCCAGGGCCGCAACCCGATCCACACCCCGATCGGAACCCAGATCACGCTCGCTAGGGCGATGAGGATCACGACCCGCAGCAGGGTGAGGAATCCGTAGCCGAACGCCTTGAGGACATCGGCGGGGCCGAGGGTTGCGCGCACATAGTCCGCCGTCGACCACAGCGCATAGGCTGCACCGGCGAGGACGAGAGCGAGCCAGAGCATGTCGCCGGCTTTGCCGAGCCGGGGCCGCCTTGACAGGCGCCGGGTGAAAGAATCGGGAATCCTGATCGTCGGCGGCAGGGTCAGACGCGTGGTCGCCCAGGTCAGGTAAGCCGACATCCGGTTGATCAGGCGAGCACGCCGCATCAGGTCGTAGAGCCAGGACTGCGGGCGTTGCTGTGCGGCGGTCTGCTCGAAGCGGAACTTGTCGGCCCAGGCCACGATCGGCCGGAACACCAGCTGATCATAGGCCAGGATCACCACCCCCATGGTGGCGACCGCCAGCACCACCGCCTTGATGTCCCGCTGCTCGATCGCGAGCGCGATCCAGGAGCCGATGCCGGGCAGCTTAACGGTAGTGTCGCCGACCATGATGGCTTCCG
>DASYFD010000381.1:0-2156 GCA_036498625.1 Xanthobacteraceae bacterium
GACGCCGGAATTCGCCACCCAGTGCCCGGTCGCCATGATGGAATCCGGGCCGGTCGGCGGCATCATCGCGTCCGCCCAGGTGGGCTTGGGCTTAGGCTTCCAGAACGTCATCTCCTTCGACATGGGCGGCACCACCGCCAAAGCGAGCCTGGTGCGCGACGGTGAGCCCACCTTGGCGCCCGGCTACTATGTGGGCGGCTACGCGGGCGGCCATCCGGTCATGCTGCCCATGATCGACGTGGTCGAGGTCGGGGCGGGCGGCGGCAGCATCGCCTGGATCGACGAGATCGGGGCGCTGAAGGTCGGGCCGCAGAGCGCGGGCGCCGATCCGGGCCCGATCTGCTACCGCGGCGGCGGCACCGAGCCCACCATCACGGACGCCAATGTGGTGCTCGGCCGGCTCGATCCGGACAATTTCCTCGGTGGCCAGATGAAGCTCGATGCCGAGGGGGCGGCGCGCGGCATCGAAGAAAAGATCGCCCGGCCGCTCAAGATGGATACGGTCGCGGCCGCGCAGGCGATCGTCGAGATCGCGATCTCGAAAATGTCGCTGGCGGTGCGCGAGGTGTCGGTCGCCAAGGGTTACGATCCGCGCGATTTCGCCCTGGTGGCGTCGGGCGGCGCGGGCCCGCTGCACGTGATCGCGATCGCGCGCGAGCTGCACATTCCGACCGTGATCGTGCCCTTGTTTCCCTCGCACTTCTCGGCGCTCGGCATGCTGCTCGCCGACGAGCGTCACGACTTCACCCGCACCCACTTCGCTGACCTGGCCGCCATCGATTTCGGCGAGCTGGTGCATGTGTACGAGGAGATGCGCAAGCAGGCGCAGGCGAGCCTGCGCCATACCCGCAGCGCCCAGGAGCAGATCCAGCTCGACCTGCGCTATGTGGGCCAGGAATTCACCTTGTCGGTGCCGATCAGCCTCAAGCAATTGACGGCCGGCGACCGCAAGGCCGTGCGCAAGGCGTTCGATGCCCTCTACGAGCACCGCTACTCGCACCATTCGCCCGACGAGCCGGTCGAGATGGTCAATATGCGGCTCGGCATCGTCAGCAAGCGGGCGAAGCTGAGATTCCCGCGCCTCGGCAAGGCCCGGGCCACGGCCGCCTCCGTGTACCGCAATGTCTACTTTGCGGATGCCAAGAAGCCGGTGCGCTGCCCGCTCTACGAGCGCGCTGCCCTCAAGGCGGGGGCCCGCATCGTGGGGCCGGCGCTCATCCAGGAGCACGGCACCACCACGGTGCTGTTCGGGGGCGACGACTGCAGGGTGGTTCCGTCCGGCGAGCTGATCATCAAGGTTGGGGGCGCATGATGGCACAGAAACGAAAGAGCCCCGCGCGTAAGAGCCAAGCTCGTAAGAGCCAGGCTCGCCAGAGCCAGGCTCGCGCCGCCGCCAAGCGCACGGCCCCGGCCGGTGCCGGCCGCAAGCCCGGCGCCGGCAAGCTCGATCCGGTCACCCTCGAGGTCATCCGCAATGCGCTCCCGGCCGTCGCCAACGAGATGGCGGTCGACCTGCAGCGCACCTCCTACAACATGATGATCTACGAGGTGCGCGACTTCTGCACCGCCTTGATCGATACCAAGGGCCAGCTGATCTCGCAGAATGTCGGCGGCGTCTCCCACTTCGTGGCCGATCTCGGCGTCATCATCACCGACGGCATGCAGCGCTACGGCGCCAAAGGGTTCGAGCCGGGCGATGTGCTCATCACCAATCACCAGGCGGTGGCCGGCCAGCATCTCAACAACATCGTCATCTACATGCCCTATTTCTACCGGGGCGAGCTCCTGATGTTCTCCATGGTGCGGGCGCACTGGATCGATATCGGCGGCAGCTCCACCGGGTTCGGGGCCGGCCCGCAGGTGGTGGATCCCTGGTTCGAGGGCCTGCAGCTCGACCAGCTCAAGATCTACAAGGCCGGCAAGCTCGACGAGACGCTCTATCGCGTGCTCAAGGACAACATCCGTTTTCCGGAATCCTCGCTCGGCGACATGAAGTCGCAAATGGCGGCCTGCCGGCTGGCGGCCAAGCGCATGGACGAATTGTTCGACAAGTACGGCAAGGCCACCATCCTGGCCGCCATCGACCGCATCTTCGACGAGACCGAGACCAAGTGCCGCAACGTGGTGTCGCAGCTGCCCGACGGCGTCTACGAGGC
>DASYFD010000382.1:0-6893 GCA_036498625.1 Xanthobacteraceae bacterium
AGATCGGGACTTCCGAGCGCGAGATCGACCAACACCACCCGCCCTTGCCGGGAGAGGCTGCGGGCAAGCGTGATCGCCGTTATGGTGGTGCCGACGTTGCGTGCCGCGCCCACGACCGTGATGCGCCGTCCCGCCTCTCCGGCAGTCACGATCTCCCGCCCCAGCGCTTCGATCAGCTCGAGCGGCACGCCGGTGACAGTGGGCAGCGCTGCAACGGGTTCCGCCGCAGGAAGATCCTCCATAGGAGGCTCCTCCGCACCGGGCGGTTCCACCGCCGCGGCACGATCGGGTCTTCGGCTGCGGCCGGCGGGTGCCGGACCGGCTGCGGCCGGCAGACCGGCTGCGGTCGGCACGTAGCCTTTGGTCTGCATCGGCATGGCGGCGAGCAATTCGCTGGTCAGCGCAAAGCCGACCGAGAGCGCCAGCACGCCCAGCGCCGCCACCAGCACGGTGGGCACGGTCTTGGGCCATGACGGCGTGTTCGAGACGGTCGCGGTCGAGATGACGCGCGCGTCCGGCGAGGCCGCGTCGATGCTGTCGCGCGCCGACGCCTCGCGATACTTGGCGAGATAGGATTCCAGCAAATCGCGCTGCGACTTCGCATCGCGCTCGAGCGCGCGCAGCGCCACGTCCTGCTCGTTGCTCACGCTGGCCTGCTGCTTGAGCTGATCGAGACCGCTGCCGAGGGTTCCCATGCGGGCATCCGCCAGCTTGGCGTCGTTCTCCAGTGAGCGCGCCACGCGCTCGCCTTCGGTCTTGATCTGCGCCTCGAGGTCGGCGATCTGCGCCCGCAATTCCTTGATGCGCGGGTGCTGCGGCAGCAGGGTCGACGACTGCTCGGCGAGCTGCGCCCGCAAGGTCACGCGCTGCTCGGACAGCCGCCGCAGCAATTCCGAATTGGTGATGTCCGCGAACTCGATCGCGGCGCCGGCGCGCAGCGCGTCGCGGATGAGCCGCGCCTTCGCCTCCGCGTCGGCCTTCTGGGCGCGTGCGGCCGCCAGCTGGCTGTTGTAGTCGCCGAGCTGCTGGTTGGAGAGCGTCAGGTTGTTGGCGCCCACGAACAGGCTTTCCTTGCTGCGGTAGCGCTCGACCGCCGCTTCCGCGTCCGCCACCTTGCCGCGCAGCTTGTCGATCTCGCCGGAGAGCCACTGGCCGGCGGCACGGGTCTGGGCCTGCTTGGCGGAGCGTTGCAGCACCAGATATTGCGCCGCGACCGCATTGGCGACCTGGGCGGCGAGCTCCGGATCGGCCGACTCGAACTCGATCACGATCACGCGGGATTTTTCCGCCTGATAGGCGACGAGCCGGTCCTGGAAGCTCTTGAGCACCCGTTCCTCGGGCGTCATGCTCATGGGATCGCGGGCGATGCCGACGAAACCGAGCAGCGTCTTGATGAGCGAAGCGCCGTGCAGGACGGGATCGAACTCCGGCCGCTCGCCCAGCTTCAATTTTTCGATGATGTCGCGGGCGAGGTCGCGCGACAGAATGAGCTGAATCTGGCTCGCCACCGCCTCCTGGTCGACCGCGGCGCCCGGCTCGGCGGTCTTCTCGGCTTCCGGCCGCAGGAAGATGTTCTCGCGGGTCTCGATCAGAACCCGCGTCTCCGACTTGTATCTCGGGGTGATCAGGCTGACCGCGATGAAGGCGATCACGGCGGCCCCCAATGTCAGTGCCAGGATCGAGATTCTTCGTCGCCACAGCGCGCGCCCGAGTGCTCCGAGATCAAGCTCCTCGACTGCGGCCTGCACACCTGCGAGCCGCGTGGTCAACTGCGCACTTGCCACCATCACCGACCTCGTACTCACGCGCACAACGCGCGACTCTCACAATTTCATCTCATCTCATCCCATTATGGTTGATGTCGCGTTAAGGCGGGCACTCGCCCCTGCCGATGGCGAGGCGGTGATTTTTTGTTAACCCCGAACGGCGTTAATGGGGGTTAACTCTTTGGCCGGGGTCGGTGCCATCAACGCGCGGTCGCCAAACATCAACGTCCTGCATGTACTGCGGGCCCCCGTGGGCGGGCTGTTTCGGCATGTGCGCGATCTGGCGCGCAGCCAGGCCGAGCGCGGGCACCGGGTCGGCATTGTGGTCGATGCCTTGACCGGCGGCAGCCAAGCGGAGGCCGCCTTGGCGGAACTCTCGCCGCTCCTTGCGCTCGGCATCAGCCGCGTGCCCATGAGCCGGCAGATCGGCCTGCGGGATGCCTCTGCGGTCGCGCATGTGGGGCGGCGCGCCGGCGGCGTCGCCGCCGACGTGCTGCATGGCCATGGCGCCAAGGGCGGCGCCTACGCGCGGCTCGCCGGCAACCGGCACGCCGTCCGCGCCTATACGCCCCATGGCGGCAGCCTGCATTACGGCTGGGGCTCGCCGACCGGCCTCCTCTATCTCAGCCTCGAGCGGGCCCTGATCGCAAGGACCGATCTGTTCCTGTTCGAGAGCGCCTATGGGCGTGACGTCTTTCGCGCCAAGGTCGGGAATCCCGGCGAATGGGCGTGCGTCGTGCACAACGGGGTAGCGCCCGCCGAGTTCGAGCCGATCGTGCCCGCTCCGGCGGCGACCGACATCTTATTCGTCGGCGAGTTGCGCGTCCTCAAGGGCGTCGACGTACTGATCCGCGCGATCGCGTTGCTGGGCCAAGAGGGCCGCAGCCTGAGCGCCACCATCGTGGGCGAAGGCCCGGACCGGGCGGCCTTCGAGGCGCAGGTACAGGCGCAGGATTTGGCCGGCCGCGTGCGGTTCGTCGGCGCGCAGCCGGCGCGCGCGGCGTTTGCGCTTGGACGCCTTCTGGTGGTTCCCTCGCGCGCCGAATCCCTCCCCTATATCGTGCTGGAGGCGGCGGCCGCGGGACTGCCGCTCATCACCACAAGGGTCGGCGGCATTCCCGAAATCTTCGGACCCGATTCCCCTGCCCTGGTTGCGCCCGGCGATCCGGTGGCGCTCGCGCATGCCATCGATCTGGCGCTGCGGGACCTCGCCGCCGGTCGCGCCGCGAGCGCGCGCCTGCAGGCGCGGGTGCGTGAAACATTTTCGGTCGAAGCCATGACGGAGGGAGTTCTGGCCGCCTATCGGGCCGCGCTGGCGCGCCGGCATGGTTAAGGAATCGTCGACTTCTTCCTAATCTCCTAAGCATTCTTTGAGTCTTTTTCGGTAACTCTGCGGGGGGAGCCGGCGCGCGGTCGCGCCGGCAACGACAGAAGCTCAAGGCAAAGCCCATGTTAGAGTTCGATGCGCGTCGCGCCGACAGCGGGTCCTCGGCCCGCGCCCGGGTGATTGATCCGCCCAAGGCGCTTTCGGCCGCCGCGCTCGACCTTTCCGCTCAGCCGACCATGCCAGCCTATTCGCCGATCGTGCTCGCCGGAACGGTGCGGCTGATCGAGTTTGCCCTCACGGTGCTGGTCGGGTCCGCGATCTATGGCGTCTATGTGGTGCCGGTCGAGGGCTTCGAGTGGCATTACGTTGCCGGCATACTCGGCATCGCGGTCATGTCGATGCTGGCCCTGCAGGTGGCCGACGTCTATCAAGTGCAGGCATTTCGCGGCCACGAGAAGCAGTATATGCGGCTCGCCTCGGCCTGGTCGGTGGTGTTCCTGGTCGCCATCAGCATGTCGTTCTTCGCCAAGACGGGCGACGAGTTCTCGCGCGTTTGGCTCGGCAGCTTCTTTGTCCTCGGCCTCGCGACGCTGATCGGATTCCGCCGTGCGCTGTTCCTGCTGGTGCGGCGCTGGACCCGGGAAGGCAGGCTCGATCGCCGCACCGTCGTGGTCGGAGCCGATGCGCGCGGCGAGAGCCTGATCAACGCCATCGTGACGCAGCGCGACAACGATGTGCGCATCATCGGCCTGTTCGACGATCGCAACGACGATCGCGCTCCCACCACGGTGGCGGGCCGCCAGAAGCTCGGCTCGGTCGACGATCTGGTGGAGTTCGCCCGCCGCACCCGCATCGACCTGGTGATCTTCGCGCTGCCGATCTCGGCCGAAGGCCGCATCCTGCAGATGCTCAAGAAGCTGTGGGTGCTGCCGGTCGACATCCGGCTCGCCGCGCACTCCAACAAGCTGCGCTTCCGGCCGCGCGCCTATTCGTACATCGGCAATGTGCCGGTGCTCGACGTCTACGACAAGCCGATCACCGACTGGGACGTGGTGACCAAGCTGCTGTTCGACCGCTTCATCGGCGGCCTTCTGCTGGTCCTCGCCTCGCCCGTCATGTTGCTGGCGGCGATCGCCATCAAGCTCGACAGCCGCGGTCCGGTGTTCTTCAAGCAGAAGCGCTACGGCTTCAACAACGAGCTGATCGAGGTCTACAAGTTCCGCTCCATGTATGTGGACAAATGCGACGCCACCGCCTCGGTGCTGGTGACCAAGGGCGACGCGCGCGTCACCAAGGTCGGCGCCTTCCTGCGCAAGACCTCGCTCGATGAATTGCCGCAGCTCATCAACGTGGCCGTGAAAGGAAACCTGTCGCTGGTGGGGCCGCGCCCGCACGCGGTCTACGCCAAGGCCGAGAACCGGCTCTATGACGAGGCGGTCGACGGCTATTTCGCCCGCCACCGGGTCAAGCCGGGGATCACCGGCTGGGCGCAGGTCAGCGGCTGGCGCGGCGAGACCGACACCCATGAGAAGATCCAGCGCCGGGTGGAGCACGATCTCTACTACATCGAGAACTGGTCGGTGCTGTTCGACCTCTACATCCTCGCGAAAACGCCGCTCGCTGTCTTGCACGCCCGCAACGCCTATTGATGGCGCTTCCGATGTCGTATCCCGGCCCCGCCGCTGCCGCGCCGCCGAGTGCGTGGGAAACCGGCTCCGCCCGTTCCCTGACGGTCGCAACCGAGTCGATGCGCGGCCTGCTGCTCTGGCTCATGGGCTTTGCCGGCGCCTTCGTGTTCATCGAGCCCAGCCCCTACGAGATCGTCGGGCTCGCCAGCATGCTGCTGTTTGGCGTGACCGGTTTGTCGCTGCGGCCGGCCGTGGTGCCGCTCGCCCTCATTTTGATCCTGCTCAACATCGGTTACGCCATCGCGGTCGTACAGGTTGCCGGCGAGACCAAGCCGGTGACCTGGGTGCTGATCTCCATCTTCCTCGCCGTCACCGCGATCTTCTACGCCGCAGTCTTGAGCCAGAATACGCAGGCGCGGCTCGATCATCTGCTGCGCGGCTACACGGCCGCCGCCCTGATCGCTGCGGTTGCCGGCATCGTCGCCTATTTTCATCTGCTCGGCAGCCTGTCGGATCCCTTCGTGCTCTATGGCCGCGCGCGCGGCACCTTCAACGACCCCAACGTGCTGGGGGCGTTCCTGGTGCTGCCGGCGGTGCTGTTATTCCAGCGTGTCCTGATCGGCCGGCCGTCGGTCGTGATCCGCAGCGGCGCCTTGCTGCTGGTCCTGCTGGTCGGCCTGCTGTTGACCTTCTCGCGGGCGGCGTGGGGACAATTCGGCCTCTCGGCCATCGTGGTCATGAGTCTCGGCCTGGTGACCGCGCCATCCGCCGGCCGGCGCGTGCGCATCGTGTCCATCGCCATCATCGGGGCCGTGCTGGGCGCGATCCTGCTGGCCGCGCTGCTGTCGGTCCATCAGGTGGCCGATTTGTTCAATGAGCGCGCCACCCTGGACCAGAGCTACGATGTGGGCCATTTCGGTCGTTTCGGGCGCTTTGTGCTCGGCGCGGAGCTGGGCCTCGATCGCCCGTTCGGGATCGGGCCGCTGCAGTTCTCGCGCTTCTTCGGCGAGGATCCGCACAACAGCTATCTCAATGCCTTCATGTCGGGCGGCTGGCTGTCGGGCTTTGCCTATCTCACGCTCACCGCCGTCACGCTTGCGGCCGCCACCCGTTTTCTGCGGGCCGACACGCCGTGGCGCTCGAGCTATCAGGTAATCTACGCCGCCTATGTGGGCGTGGCGGTCGAGAGCGCCATCATCGATATCGATCACTGGCGCCACTATTTCCTGATCCTCGGCGCGCTGTGGGGGATGATGGCGGCGTCGCGGGAGTATGTGGCGGGGCGCCGCTGAGGCTCGGAGTTAGGAACGATCCCGGGTCTGCAGCGCAGCACTAAGAAGTGCTGCGCTGCGCCCGGGAAAAGCATCGGTCGCCACAGCTTACTTGCATGCACGCTCAACTGTCGGGCGGCCCTTGTGGCCGCCCCATTTGGTGTCACCGCCACCGGGCGCCCACGAGGGGCGCCCCTACTTGCCGGGCAGCATGCCCCGCGCCTTGTAGACGACGGCGGCCTCGGGTGAGGAGAGGTAGCTGATCAGCGCCTTGGCGGCTTCGGCGTTCTTGGTGTCGGCGGACAGGAAGGCCGAGAGGAAGGTCGGCGTCGAGATATCGCGCGGCAGCGGGCCGACCGCCTCGACGCCGGGCTCGGTGATGATCTCGCTCACGAAGGTGAGGCCATAATCCACCTCGCCTTTGGCCAGCATCGCCATGGCGCCGGCCCCGCCCTGGGCGATCTTGATCTTCGGCTTCATCTCCTCGGCAATGCCGAGCTTCGCCAGCGTCTCATTGAAGCTGACCCCCGCGGCCGCGCCGGTGGCGGCATTGGGATAGGCGATCGCTTTGGCGCCGAGCAGCAGCTTCTTGACCGCTTCCGCGCTCGAGATGTCGGGCTTGGGGACGCCCGTGCGCACCGCGAGCCCGACCGAGACATTGGCCAGCGGCGTCTCGCTCGCCACCACCACATGACCGGATTTGATCACGTCCTCATAGGGCACCTGCACGACCGGCACATCGAACGGATCGCCCTTCACGACCTGCGCCTTGGTGCCGCCGCCGGACCCGAAGGTCGCCTTGACGGTGTTGCCGGTCTTGCGCTCGAAGTCCGGGATCATCTGGGTGATCGCGGCCCGGATGCCGCCGGGAGCGATCAGCGTGAGCTCGACCGCGCCCGCG
>DASYFD010000383.1:0-2059 GCA_036498625.1 Xanthobacteraceae bacterium
CTCGGGCCGCTACGAGATGCAAGCGGGCGAGCGCTTCCTGTTGCAAAGCGCGGGCGGCGGCGGCTGCGGCGATCCGCGCCGCCGCGATCGCGCCGCGCTTGCCCGTGATATAGCCGAGGGATATGTCTCGGCCGACGCGGCCAAGAAGGACTATGGCGGGTAGCGGCTGCCCTCATCCTGAGCAGCGCCTGAAGGAGAGGTTTCCAGCATGGCCTTTTCCAGCTGGCGCGGCGTCGTTGGCATGATCAACCCGACCCTGCGGCCGGGCGTGACCGAGGAGGTCATCCGCCTGCTGCCGGAAGGCATCGGACTCATCCCGTTGTTCCTCAATATCCGCCGCGGCACCGAGGACGAGTTCGCGGCCATGATGCCGGCCTACGAGGAGCTCGTTGCGGTGCTGGCCGAGTGCGGCTGCGACCTCATTCATCCCCACGGGGCGCCGCCGTTCATGGTGCAGGGCCGCAAGCGCGAAGCCGAGATCGTCAGGGCATGGGAGAAGAAATACAAGACACCGATCATGAGCGTTGCGCAGAACCACGTGAACGCGCTCAAGACGCTGAAGGCCAAGACGATCCTCGGCGCCACCTATTTCCCGCCCAAGCTCAACGCCATCTTCGCCAAATATTTCCGCGACGCCGGCTTCACCGTGCGCGGCATGGCGGGCATCGAGGTGCCGTTCGACAAGGTGCAGGAGCTGTCGAGCCACCAGGTCTACGCCCACATCAAGCGCAATTTCCTCAAGGCGAAAGGCGCCGACGCGATCTATATGCTCGGCTCCGGCTGGCGCACGCTCGACATCATCGAAACGCTGGAGCAGGACCTGCAGGTGCCGGTGGTGCACCCGGTGACGGCACGCGTGTGGGAAATTCAAAAGCGGCTGCACGTGCGCGAGCCGCGATCGGGCTTCGGCCATCTGCTCTCGGCGCTGCCGTAGCGGGACGAGCATGTCCGCAAGCCCGCGCGCGGCGCTCCTCCTTCTCGTCTGCAGCCTGTGCTGCGGGCCGTCGATCGCGCAGCAAGCGGCGGTGCAGTCGGTCGAGTCCTTCTACAAGGGCCGCACCGTGACCATGCTGGTGGGCACCTCGCCGGGGGGCATCAACGACATATCGGCGCGGCTGGTGGCGCGGCATCTCTCGCGCTTCACCGCGGGCAACCCGAACATCATCGTCCAGAACAATCCCGGTGGCGGCGGGCTCGTCACCGCCAACCGCCTCTACTTCAATTCGGACAAGGACGGCTCGGTCCTCGCCAAGCTCGAGCGCGCGGTGCCGCAGCTCGCGATCCAGGGCCATCCCAACGCCCAGTTCGATCCGGCAAAGTTCACCTGGCTCGGCAGCCTGTCGTCCTACGCCGACGACGCCTATCTGATGCTCGTCAACACCCAGCACGCGGCCAAAACCGTTGCCGACCTCAAGGGGCCCGGTATTGAGGTGGTGCTGGGCGCCGACAATGCGGCATCGAGCAACCTGATCTTCGCCGTGATCGCCAAGGAAGTGCTCGGCCTCAACGTGAATGTCGTGCGCGGCTATACCGGCGCGGCGCCGCTGTTTCTCGCCATGCAGCGCGGCGAGCTCGACGGCCAGATGGTGGGCTTGAGCTCGGTGCGCACCGGCCAGCGCGATCTCTGGACGCGAGGCGCGTTTCGGCCGCTCATGGCGTTCGGCCGCACCCGGCGCCACGCAGAGTTTCCGGACATGCCGATCGCCCGCGAGTTCACCGGCGATCCCAGCGCGCTGTCGCTCATCGCGTTCGCGGAGCTGCCATTTTTTATGGCGCTGCCGTTCGCCGCCCCGCCCGACGTCCCGCCGGATCGCGCCAAGGCGCTGCAGACCGCGTTCATGGCCATGTGCCGGGACAAGGCCTTCCTCGAGGAGGCCGAAAAGCTCGGCATCGACGTGAGCCCGATCGATGGCGATGCGATCTTGATCTTGCTAGCACGCACCGCCGCCACGCCGAGCGAGGTGATCGCGCGCTACAACGCGATCGGCGGCGAGAAGAGGTAGCGCAAAGCCAAGCTCGCGTTCACACCGCGCCGCTCATGGACACGCAAGGCTCAATG
>DASYFD010000384.1:0-9073 GCA_036498625.1 Xanthobacteraceae bacterium
TGTGCGGGCCGTCATCGATGCCGGCCAAGTGGTCGCCTCGCTTGGCGTGCGCATCCTGGGCCGCACGACGGCCGAGGACGTGCGCGATCCGTCTTCGCACAAGATCATCGTCAAGAAGGGCACGCTGCTCGAGGAGCCGCAGGTCGAGGCGATCGTCTCCGCCGGCGTGCAGGAATTGCGCATCCGCTCGGTGCTCACCTGCGAGACCGTCACCGGCGTTTGCGGCAAGTGCTACGGGCGCGATCTCGCCCGCGGCACGCCGGTCAATATCGGCGAGGCGGTGGGCGTCATCGCGGCGCAATCGATCGGCGAGCCCGGCACCCAGCTCACCATGCGCACGTTCCACATCGGCGGCGCTGCGCAGATTTCCGAGCAGTCGTTCATCGAGTCGAACTTCGACGGCAAGATCAAGATCAAGAACAAGAACATCATGAAGAATTCCGATGGCGAGATGATCGCCATGGCCCGCAACATGGTGATCGCCGTGCTCGATCCCGACGGAACCGAGCGCGCCGTTCATCGCATCCAGTACGGCGCCCGCATGCGGGTGGAGGAGGGCGACAAGGTCAAGCGCGGCCAGCGCATCGCCGAGTGGGATCCCTACACCCGCCCGATCCTGACCGAGGTCGAGGGCGTGGTGGGCTTCGAGGACCTGGTCGAAGGCCAATCGATGTCGGAGACGCTGGACGAATCCACCGGCATCGCCAAGCGCGTGGTCATCGACTGGCGAACCGGGTCCGGCCGCGGGCAGCAGGACCTGCGTCCCGCCATGGTGGTCAAGGACAAGCACAACAAGATCCACAAGCTCAGTCGCGGCGGCGAGGCGCGCTATCAGCTCGCGGTCGACGCCATCATCTCGGTCGATCCGGGTGCGACCGTGCGGGCGGGCGACGTGATTGCGCGTATTCCGACCGAAAGCGCCAAGACCAGGGATATCACCGGCGGTCTGCCGCGGGTGGCGGAGCTGTTCGAGGCGCGGCGTCCAAAGGAGTCCGCCATCATCGCGGAAGCCTCCGGCACGATCCGGTTCGGCAAGGACTACAAGAACAAGCGCCGGGTGATCATCGAGTCGAGCGTCAAGGGCGAGGAGCCGAAGGAATACTTGATCCCGAAGGGCAAGCACATCCATCTGCAGGAAGGCGACCTGGTCGAGAAGGGCGACTTCATCGTGGAAGGAAACCCGGCGCCGCACGACATCCTGGCGATCAAGGGCGTCGAGGATCTCGCCGCCTACCTGGTCAACGAAATCCAGGAGGTCTATCGGTTGCAGGGCGTTGCCATCAACGACAAGCACATCGAGGTGATCGTGCGGCAGATGCTGCAGAAGGTCGAGATCAGCGAGCAGGGCGAGACCGAGCTGATCCACGGCGAGCAGATCGACAAGATCGAGCTGGACGAGATCAATGCGCGGGCGCGGGCCGAAGGCAAGAAGGAGGCCGTCGGCCATCCGGTTCTGCTCGGCATCACCAAGGCGTCGCTGCAGACCCGCTCGTTCATCTCGGCCGCGTCGTTCCAGGAGACCACGCGGGTGCTGACCGAGGCCGCAGTCAACGGCAAGATCGACACCCTCGAGGGCCTCAAGGAGAATGTCATCGTGGGCCGTCTGATCCCGGCCGGGACCGGCGCCATGATGAACAGCCTGCGCGAGGTCGCCGGCAAGCGTGACGCGCTCATTCTCGAGGAGCGCGAGAAGGAAGCCGCCGCCAAGGCGGCTGCCGCGGCGGCCGAGCAGCCGGCGCAGCTTCCGGCGGCGGAGTGATCGGCGCGCAGCCGTCAGTGCCGTTAGCGGGCCGCCCGTTGATCCTGGGTTCACCCAGGGTCGGCGGGCGGCCTTTTTTTCGGGGCCGGAGCGCGCCCGCGGCCGCTCTGCACAAATGCCGGGCTGCGGCCCTCAGCCGGGTATTTACCGGGATGAAATTTATTTAATATAAGAATTCAGCTGCCTGGAAGCGGAACCCAGAAAAAGCCGTTTTATAAGGCTGAACTCTCCTCCCACACGCCCACCGGCCGGTCACAGCGCCCCCAATGGACGCCCTCCTCGTCAAGATTTTCGCCACCGCTCTGACTTTGAGCCAGGTGACGACCACGCCGGACAAGATCAAGACCCAGTTCGATCGCGTCCAGGACCAGGCGCAGGTGGTGCAGCTCCTGCGGGCGGGCTGCGCACATATGCGTAAAGCCTTCGATATCGAGGATTTGAATCTGGACGACCTGATCGCGACCGCGATGGAGGATCCCCAAGGCATGACCGGGGGGATAGCCGCCTTCCGCGGCATCAATTTCAGCGACCTGTTCATCGCGTACAAGCAGTTCTGCAAGAACGAGACCGTGGCGAAGCCGGCCGTCGACCTCGGCGACGTCATCGATTTCTACAACAAGGCGGTCACCGATCTGCCCGACCCCGCCAAGCTCAAGAGCCCGAAACTGCCCGGCGCCACGGTCGTGCTCGACGGGAAGGGCGCCCGCTTCGCGGAGCTGTTCGAAGCGGATAAGCGCAGGGTCTGGGTTCCGCTCGCCGACATCCCCAAGCCCGTGCAGCAGGCCTTCGTGTCGGCCGAGGACAAGCGCTTCTATCAGCACGGCGGCATCGACGAGCGCTCGCTGATCCGCGCCTTCATCGGAAACATCGCCAAATCCGGCCGCCCGCAGGGCGGCTCGACCATCACCCAGCAGGTGGTGAAGAATCTGCTGGTGGGCGAAGACCTCAGCTATGAGCGCAAGATGCGGGAGATGATCCTGACCGCCCGGGTCGAGCGCCTGCTGAGCAAAGGCGAGATCCTGGAGCTCTATCTCAACTCGACCTATCTGGGCCGCGGCTCCTGGGGGGTCGAGATGGCGGCCCGCAGCTATTTCGGCAAGTCCGCGAAGGCGCTGAGCCTGGGCGAGGGGGCCTTGCTGGCGGCGCTGACCAAGGGGCCGACCTATTTTAGCCCCGACCAGCATCCGGATCGCGCGCAGGAGCGGGTGGCCTATGTGCTGGGCCGGATGCAGGAGGATGGCGCCATCAGCGCAGCCGAGCTCAAGGCCGCCTCCAACCCGTCCGCGGGCCTTGTCGCCTACGTCAATCCGCGCCGCGATACCGGCTTCCATTTCGTCGACAACCTGGCGCGTGAAGCCAAGTCGGTGGCGGGGATCGATGCGCTCACCGGCGATTCCTATACGGTCCGCTCGACCATTCGGCCCGACCTGCAGCGGGCGGCGGAATCCGCCCTGCAGGAGGGGCTCGCGCGTTTCGAGATCGATGGCGGGCGCGTTTCGTTCCAGCGCGCCGAGGCCAATCTGACCAGTGCCATCAAGCGCATCCAGCCGGACCCGAAGGTCGTTCTGCCGAAGCCGGCCTGGCAGCAGGCGCTCGCGCAGGCGCGGCTGCCGCTCTACGACGTGCATTGGCCGGTGGGGGTCGTGGTCGAGAAGGGCGGCAAGGGCGGCGATACGATCCGGGTCGGGCTTGCGGACGGCCGCATCCTGCCGCTGGCGGGCCTCAGCAGCAGCATTCAACGCGCGCTCAAGCTCTACGATGTCGTTTTCGTCCATCTCACCGATACCAAGAGCAAGACCCCGCGGGTGGAAATCCGGGTGCGGCCCACGGTGCAAGGCGCGGCGCTGGTTCTGGACAACAAGACCGGCCGCATCCTGGCCATGGCGGGCGGCTTTTCCTATCCGCTGAGCCAGCTCAACCGCACCACCCAGTCACAGCGACAGCCCGGCTCTGCCTTGAAGCCGCTGACCTATCTGACGGCCTTGCAGAAGGGGTTGCAGCCCAACACCATGGTGCGCGACCAGGAGATCACGCTGCCGCCCATCGGCGGCGGCGTCGCGCGCGACCAGGACTACTGGACGCCGAAGAATTACGACCGCGGCGAGTGGGGCGTCGTCACGCTGCGGCGGGCCCTGGAGAATTCGCGGAACCTTGCGACCGTCAATCTGTTGGAGGGGGGAATCGAAAGTGATCCCCATGGCAGCCTGGACCGAATCTGCGCGCTCGCGGTCGAAGCGCAAGTCTACCGTGATTGTGTCCCTTATTATCCCTTCGTGCTGGGCGCGCAGCCGGTACGGCCGATCGATCTGGCGCCGTTCTATGCCGCTATCGCCAACGAGGGGCTGCGGCCGACGCCCTATGCGATCGAATCCATCGAGCACCATGGTCTGATGGTGTACCGGCACGAAGCGGCACCGTTGCGCCCGATCGCCTCGGCAGATCGGGTTTCCTTCTTTCAATTGAAAACCATGCTGCAGGGTGTGCTGGCGCGCGGAACGGCCCACGCGATCTCCGCTCTTTCGCCCTATGTGGCGGGCAAGACCGGCACCACCGAAGGCGAGAACGACGCCTGGTTCATGGGCTTCACCAATGACGTCACGGTGGCGGTGTGGGTGGGCTACGACAATGCCGATGGCAAGCGGCGCACGCTCGGCGCCGGCCAGACCGGCGCCAGCGTCGCGATCCCCATCTTCGAGCCGATCATCCAGGCGGTCTGGGCGCAATATGCCCCCAAGACCCCGCTCAATCCCCCTTCGGCCGAAGCCAAGCGGGACCTGGTGGCGCGCCCGATCAGCCTTGCCTCGGGCGAGCCGGTCACGAGCCAGAACGGCAAAGCGTTCACGGAATATTTCCGCCGCGACCGGCGGGGCGAGCCCTACGACACCCAGTATCAGCTGGTGTCGCGCGATGAGGTCTACACGGCGCGCGAAGCGCGCGATGGCGATGGCACGCAGGAATTTCCGCCGCTGTTCGACAGCGGCGGACGTTACGCACAGCCCTCACAGGATCCCTGGCGGGCGCCACCCTATGGTGGGCAGCAGGTTCAGCCGCAGCAACGACGTGATGCCTATGGGCAGACCTACGGCCAGACTTACGGCCAGACCTATGGCCAACCACCGCGCGCAGGCGATCCGCGTTCAGGGCCGCAACCCCGTGGCAATTCCGGCTTCTTCTGGGATTGGCGCTAGTTCAACGAGATCGCCAAAGAGATCGAAATGTGGACGTCGCGCGCGGTTGCTGTTCTGATCGGCCTCATATTTGTCGTCCCGCTTGCACAGGCGCAGCAGCCGAAGCCTCCGGAGCCGAAAGCTGCGCAGCCCACTACGGCTGCGCCGCCCACTACGGCTGCCCAGCCCGGTGCGCAGGAGTTCCGGGTCGAGGACGTCGGCTCGCTCGCCGCCGTGCCGATCGCGCAATTGAAGCCCAAGACCATCTTCTTTGCGGACCATCCGCCCGAAAACCTGCTCGACCCGGGGACCGGGTTCATGCGCTATGAAGAATGGGCGAAGGCGCGGCCGCTGGAGCAGCAATTTCTCGGTCTCTACCCGGGCTATACCGAGCCTAATACCGATCTCGTGGTGGACGGCGTCAAGAAACGGTTCAAGGAGAAGCTCCACATGTACGTGGCGGCGGCGCGCTTCGTGCTGTCGCGGCAACCCGGCTCCCTCGATCTGGCCAAGATGGTCGCGCTGCCGTTCGTCGAGCAGATCGATCCCGCCATCAAGCACAAGGTGATCGGCGCGAACGAGGTGACCTCGACGCAGGACCCCAAGGTCATCTTCAACCAGAACCCGAACCGGCGCTGGTGCGAGGGCCGCCCCACGGTGCTCTGCGTGCGCTCCCACTACCAGCTCGAAGGGCGGTTCCCGCTTGGCATCCAGCTCGCCAACAAGATCAGGGACTCGGCCAAGCCGGTGCCACCCTTTCTCGACTTCGAGAGCGAATTCACGGTGCGCTCGCCGGCCGAGGTCGAGCAAAGCGGGTTGACCAAGCTGACCGGGCTCGACACTCCCTCGATCGGCGCGGTCGAGCAGAGCATTTTTTACGTGAACCAGGTGATGCAGTTCGGCAAGCTGCTGGCCGTATTCCAGCAGTTCCCGGGCGATCCGAGCAAGACCGTGACCACGGTCTTCATGGCGCTGGCGATCGAGTCGAATGTCCTCGACAAAAGGAAGGAATTCGCCCTCGTCCCGGTGCTGCGAAATCTGGTGCCGGCTCAGGTTCTTGCGGGCAAGAGCTCATTCAATACCGGCAAGTCGTTGAGCGCCGGCCTGCCGATCTATGCACGCAGCAGCGTCAAGGCGATCGCTGCCCTGATCGAGCATGAATGAGCCGAATCCGGGCTGTTTTCGCCTATTCGGGTGGAAGGGCGGATTCGCCCTTGAAAGTCTGCCGATTGCACGCCACTGATGAGGCTGGGGATCTGGTTCGTGCCATGTCCGGCATGGGTTTAAGTGGTCGCCTAAGTGGCCTTTGGGTCGACGACAAATCGCCGTAACTGCAGACATTCCGGCGGCTTGCGCCTTGACTTCGCCCCAGGTGGCCGATACATACCGCGGACTTTGCGGCAGGCGGTGAGCTTCGCTTGCTCGGAACGGCGTGCCCGAATCCTGCTAAACCATTGAGATTTCAAGTCTCTTTCGGCTGCGGGTGGGCGTCACCAGCCTCGAGGAATGAAGCTCAAACGCTGCTTCTGACATCGACGGTCAGACTTTAAGTGACGATCGTGCCGCTTGCGCGATGCGATCGTCTGGAACGGGTGAGCGCCCACCGCACCGGGAGCGGACGGCGCTCCTCCGTTTTGCGCGTTTGGACGATCGAATGCGCTTGGTCGATCGGAAATGGGTCGATCCAGTGCTCGACCGAAAGTGGCCCGACCGGAAATGGGTCGATCGAATGAAGGGTGAATAGAGGCGATGCCGACGATCAACCAGTTGATCCGCAAGCCGCGCACGCGGGTGAAGGCGCGCAATACCGTGCCCGCCCTGCAGTCTTCGCCGCAAAAGCGTGGCGTGTGCACGCGCGTCTATACGACGACGCCGAAGAAGCCGAACTCGGCGCTGCGCAAGGTCGCCAAGGTGCGCTTGACCAACGGCTTCGAGGTGATCGGCTACATTCCGGGCGAGGGCCACAATCTGCAGGAGCACTCGGTGGTGATGATCCGCGGCGGCCGCGTGAAGGACCTGCCGGGCGTGCGTTACCACATCCTGCGCGGCGTGCTCGACACCCAAGGGGTAAAGAACCGCAAGCAGCGTCGCTCGAAATACGGGGCCAAGCGGCCCAAATAACGCCAAGCCGAGCCAGCCAGACAGCAAGCGATCAAGACAGCCAGCGATAAAAGAAAGCATCAAGGACCGATCCGATGTCCCGCCGCCACAGTGCAGAGAAGCGCGAAATCCAGCCCGATCCGAAGTTCGGAAACTTCGTGGTTTCGAAGTTCATGAACTCGATCATGCGACAGGGCAAGAAATCGGTCGCCGAGAACATCGTCTATGGGGCGCTCGACATCATCGAGGGCAAGACTAAGCAGAGTCCCGTCACGGTGTTCGAGCAGGCGCTCGACAACGTCATGCCGTCGATCGAGGTGCGCTCGCGCCGCGTCGGCGGCGCCACCTATCAGGTGCCGGTCGAGGTGCGCACCGTGCGCCGCCAGGCGCTCGGCATCCGCTGGATCATCTCGGCCGCGCGCGACCGCAACGAAAAGACGATGACGGAGCGGCTCTCGGCCGAGCTGCTCGACGCATCCAACAACCGGGGAAACGCCGTCAAGAAGCGCGAAGACACGCACCGCATGGCGGAAGCCAACCGCGCCTTCTCGCACTATCGCTGGTGACGGACGGTCAATAAGGACGTTTCATGCCCCGCAGCCACCCCATCGAGGACTACCGCAATTTCGGCATCATGGCCCACATCGATGCCGGGAAGACCACGACCACCGAGCGGATTCTGTACTACACCGGCAAGAGCCACAAGATCGGCGAGGTGCACGAGGGCGCCGCGACGATGGATTGGATGGAGCAGGAGCAGGAGCGCGGCATCACGATCACCTCGGCCGCGACCACTGCGATCTGGCGCAACAAGCGCCTGAACATCATCGATACTCCCGGGCACGTCGACTTCACCATCGAGGTCGAGCGCTCGTTGCGGGTGCTCGACGGCGCGGTGTGCGTGCTCGATTCCAACCAGGGTGTCGAGCCGCAGACCGAGACCGTCTGGCGCCAGGGCGACAAGTACAAGGTTCCGCGCATCGTGCTCGCCAACAAGATGGACAAGGTGGGCGCCGACTTCTTCAAGTGCCTGGAGGAGATCCAGTCGCGCCTGGGCGCCAAGCCGGTCGCCATCCAGCTGCCGATCGGCTCGGAGAACGCGTTCCGGGGCATCATCGATCTGGTGCGCATGAAGGGCGTGATCTGGGAAGAAGAGGGGCTCGGCGCCAAGTATCACGACATCGAGATTCCCGAGGACATGCTTGAGCAGGCGAAAGAATACCGCGAGAAGATGATCGAGGCCGCGGTCGACCTCGACGACACCGTCATGGCGGCCTATCTGGACGGCCAGGAGCCCGACGAAGCGACGCTCAAGCGGCTCATCCGCAAGGCCACGATCAGCAGCAAATTCTTTCCGGTCCTGTGCGGCTCCGCCTTCAAGAACAAGGGCGTGCAGCCGCTGCTCGACGCGGTGGTCGACTATCTGCCGTCGCCGCTGGACGTGCCTGCGATCAAGGGCATCGGCAGCAAGGGCGAGGAGCTCGAGCGCAAGGCCGACGACAGGGAGCCGCTGGCCGCGCTCGCCTTCAAGATCATGGACGATCCGTTCGTCGGCACCATCACGTTCTGCCGCATCTATTCCGGCACCATGTCGAGCGGCACCGGCGTCATCAACTCCACCAAGGAGCGCAAGGAGCGGATCGGCCGCATGCTGCTCATGCACGCCAACAACCGCGAGGACATCAAGGAGGCCTTTGCGGGCGACATCGTCGCGCTGGCGGGGCTGAAGGAGGTGCGCACCGGCGACACCCTGTGCGATGCGCAGAAGCAGGTCATTCTCGAGAAGATGGAGTTCCCCGACCCGGTGATCGAGATCGCGATCGAGCCGAAGTCGAAGGCCGACCAGGAGAAGCTCGGCGTCGCGCTCGCCAAGCTGGCGGCCGAGGACCCGTCGTTCCGCGTCTCCACCGATCAGGAATCCGGCCAGACCATCCTCAAGGGCATGGGCGAGCTCCACCTCGACATCAAGGTCGACATCCTCAAGCGCACCTACAAGGTGGAAGCCAATATCGGCGCCCCGCAGGTCGCCTATCGCGAGAAGATCTCC
>DASYFD010000385.1:0-6370 GCA_036498625.1 Xanthobacteraceae bacterium
GCTGCATTCGGTCGAGATTCCCTCGGCCGGCGGCAATACGCTGTTCGCCAGCGGCTACGCCGCCTATGACACGCTCGATCCCGCCGTCCGCGACCGGCTCGAGGGCCGCAAGGCGCTGCATCATTACAATTACGGCTCGACCCAGAAGGGCGACGCGAGGGGCACCGAGGCCTTCGGCGAATGCATGCATCCGGTGTTTCGCACCAACGAGGACACCGGCCGCAAGGCGGTCTATGTCAACCGGCTGATGACGGTCGGCATCCAGGACATGGCGCCGGAGGAGAGCGCACCGCTGCTCGACAAAGTATTCGACCAGGCCGAGAAGCCGGAATTCGTCTACGAGCATGTCTGGCGGGTCGGCGACCTGTTGCTCTGGGACAACCGCTGCTCGTCCCATGCGCGCACCGATTTTCCCTCGACCGAGCGCCGGCTGATGCTGCGCACCACGGTGCGGGGCACGGTGCGGCCGTATTGATGGATCCCTTCTCCGCCCGCTCGTCCCGGCGGACGCGGGGACTCAGTCTTTGCCCATCGAACGACCGAGGAATTTGGCAAAGTCCGGATTCCCGCGTCCGCGGGAATGAGCGGATGTTGCAATGCCTTCCCGCACCCTTCACGGCGAAGACATCGATAGACCGATCAGGAGCACTGCCATGAAAAGAGCATCGCTGAATTCGCTGGCCTTTTTGGCCACGCTCATGTCGAGCACCGCGTCCCTCTACGCCGCCGACGTGACCTACGAGCGGCTGCTGCATCCCGAGCCGCAGAACTGGCTGATGAACCATCATGACTTCGGCTCGCAGCGCTTCTCGCCGCTTGCCATCATCAACAAATCGAACGTCAAGAATCTCAAGCTCGCCTTCGCGTTGCCGCTCGGCGGCACCTCCGGCAACGAATATGTCGAGGCGACCCCGCTGGTCGACGACGGCATGATGTATGTGACCGACGTCTGGGGCGTGGTCTACAAGATCGACGTGCGCTCCGGCACCGCCGGCCGCATCCTGTGGAAGATGGATCCGGGGCAGCAGAAGCCCGACCGCAACCGCGGCGTCGCGCTCTGGGGCAACCTGGTGGTCTCGGTCGCCGGCTACGACGCCCGCGTGATCGCCACCGACAAGGAAAGCGGCCAGGTGGTCTGGGACAAGAAGCTCGGCGACCAGCCCGATCTCGAGCTCACGGCGGCGCCGCTCGCGCTCAAGGATGCGATCCTCATCGGCGCCTCGGGCGGCGACAACGGGGTGCGCGACTGGCTTGCCGGCGTCGATCCCAGGACCGGCGACACCAAATGGAAGACCTTCATGGTGCCGGCGCCGGGCGAGCCGGGCAGCGAGACCTGGAAGGACAAGGCCGAAGCTTGGCGCACCGGCGGCGGCGCGCTTTACGTCACCGGCTCGTTCGATCCGCAGACCAACCTCACCTATTGGGGAACCGGCAACCCGGCCCCGCGCTACGATTCCGCCTACCGCCCCGGCGACAATCTGTTCACCGAGAGCACGGTCGCGCTCGATGTCGCGACCGGCAAGATGGCGTGGTACTTCCAGTACACCGCCAACGACAACCGCGATTACGACGCCAGCGGCTCGCAGATCATCGTCGACGGCAAGGTCAATGGCGAGGATCGCAAGCTGATCGTGCATGCCGACCGCGACGGTTTCAACTACACCATCGATCGTCTCAACGGCCAGTTTCTCAACGCGGTGCAATACGGCGCCAAGGTCACCTGGACCAAGGGCATCGATCCCAAGAGCGGCAAGCCGCTCGACTATGATCCCGCCAAGGACGTGCAGACCTACGCGCACGACTGGAAGGGCGGCGCCGATGTGGTCAAGAATGCCTGCCCGGACGTCCATGGGGGCACCAATTTCTGGCCGCACGCCTACAGCCCGAGCACCAGGCTGCTCTACATCGCGGGCAACGAAGGCTGCGCCACCATCACGCCGGATCCGACCGCCCATGTGCGCGGCAAGTTCGGCGGCGGCGGCTATGTCAACGATGCGCGCATCACCAGCGCGCTCACGGTGGTCGATCCCATGTCCGGCGAGTTGAAGATGCGCAAGGACTTCCCCTACGCCGATCATTCGGGGGTGCTGGCGACCGCCGGCGGCATCGTCATCACGGCGCTGCTCGACGGCACCATCATGGCGTTCGACGACCAGACCCTGGAAGAGCTGTGGCGCATCAATGTGGGCACCGGCTTTGTGGCGCCGCCCATGACCTATGCGGTCGACGGCAAGCAGTACATCGCGATCGCGTCGGGCGTCGGCCCGGTCGCCAAAGCCAAGCTCGCGCGCTCGCCCGAGATGAAGAACCAGCCCAACGCCACCATGCTGTACGTGTTCGGGCTGTAGCTACGACCCCCTCGTGTCATGGCCGGACTTGTTCCGGCCATCTCGGTCAGGTTGGCACCGCCGCGTGCTCCCTAGCGAGATCGCCGGGACAAGCCCGGCGATGACAAGTCGAGAACTGCTCAAGAATCGGACAGCTGCCCCGCAAGATCCTGCAACCCGCTGGCGGCGTAATCCACCTGCCCGGTCGGCGCCGCCTCGCCTTGGCCGGGGCCGCGCTCGTTCGGGCGCGCGATATGCGCGGTGCGCAGCCCGCAGGCCGCCGCTGCCGTGAGGTCGCGGCTGTGGGCCGCGACCATAACGCAGTCGCCGGGCGCCAGATCGAAGGCCTCGCAGGCGGCGAGATAGACCCGCGGCTTGGGCTTGTAGTCGCCGGCGGTCTCCGCTCCCAGGATGGCGTCCCAGGGAAAACCATTGCGGCGCGCCAAATCGACCATCAGCGAGATGTTGCCGTTGGAGACCGGCGCCACCAGGAACCGCTGCTTGAGCCGCCCCAGCCCCGGCGCCGCATCGGGCCAGGCATCGAGCCGGTGCCAGGCGAGATTGAGATCGCGCAACACCGCCTCCGCGAGCCCGGAAACGCCGAAGCCCGGCAGGATGCGCTCGAGGTTGCGCCGATGCAGCACATCGAGCTTGCAGAACGGGGCGCGGCCCGCCCGCACATCGTCCATCGCCGGCTGGTACTGATCGCGCCAGGCGTCCGCGAAGGCGAGCCAATCGAGCGCATAGCCGAGCGGCGTGAGCACCCGCGCGGCCTCGCGGGCTACCCCCGAGCGCCAATCCACCAGCGTGCCGAATACGTCGAAGAACAAAGCGCGGGGCATGTCGCAATCTTGTGTGAGGTGTCGCGATGCTGCCAAACTTGATCAGACAACAGCCGCCCCGTCCAGCACGCGCGCCCTGTTCTCCTCGCCGGCAACCGCCGCCGCGGCCGGCTCCCGGCCCAGCCGGCACGCCAGCACGATCGCCACCACGGCGACCGCGACGCCTGCCGCGACATCGATGAAATAGTGGCCGCCGTTGATCGGCGTCGCAGCCAGCATCGCCCCATTGGCGAGCAGCGCGATCGGCCGCATCCAGCGCACCGGCCACAGCGCCCAGCCATAGAGCACCGCGGAAGCCGCGTGGAAGCTCGGGAACGTCACGATGCCGGCGAGCCCGAACAGATCGAGATGGCGCAGCACGCCCTCGCGCACCGGCGCGAAATCGCGCACCTGATCCAGATAGGCCTGCGAATTGAGATGCGCGAGCTGCGCCGGATCGAGCCCGATCTGCTGGTAGACACCGACCGCCGGCACCATGGCGGACACCACGGTGGTCGCCATCAGGGCGAGCGCGAAGGCGAGCGTGAAATCGTGCAGCCGGCAGTAGCGGCGCGCTGCGGTCAGCACGACCGGGATGGCGAACAGCGGCCAGCGGATCATGGAGTAGCCGTAGTCGAGCCAGCCGGACAGCAGCGGATGATCGTTGACGAAGGCCGCATAGGCCGCCCAGTCGAGGCCGAGCGCGCGGTCGAGCGCCAGCAGCTCGGCGTCGCGCAGCGGAAGGTTGATGGCCGCCGCCGCATAGGTGAGCGGCGACATCACCACCGTCACCAGCACGATCTGCGCGGTCGCGCCGAGCACGAAAATGACCTGCGGGTCGCGCCGGCTCTTGGAATACGCGTTGGCATAGGCGAAGCCGGCATAGAGCAAGACGAAGCCGAGCGAGAAGGCGAGGCCCGACAGCTCGATCGAGAAGCCGGTCAGGGCCACGCAGAGCGCCAGCGCCACGCTCATGAGCCCGATCGGAATCCAGTTGCGCTGAAATCGGCGCCAGCCCGCCGCAACGTCGTGCTCTTCCATGGCACCGCCTGTCCTCGTTCCGGCGAGAATGGCCGAGAGGCGGTAAAAATACGTAGAAAATCGATGGTTACCGCGAGGTTTCGGTCTGCCGGCAATTGCGGTGCTTATCCACCCGCGCGCGACCGCGCTTTGCCCCGCGGCGGTCGCTCGTGTTAGGCCTCCCCCATGTCCGCTATCGTTCTGCCGCTTGCCGAGATCGCGCTGCTCCTGCCGGAGCGCGGCGCGCTTATCGGGCTCGACCTCGGCACCAAGACCATCGGGGTCGCCGCCAGTGATCCCGACCGGCGGCTGGCGAACGGCGTGGAGACGGTCAGGCGAACGAATTTCACCGCCGATGCCGCGCGTCTCGTCGCGCTGGCACAGGAGCGCAAGGCGGTCGGCGTGGTGCTGGGCCTGCCCATCAACATGAACGGCAGCGAAGGTCCGCGCGCCCAGGCGACCCGCGCCTTTGCGCGCAATTTCGCCCGGCTGTGCGGCTTGCCGATCGGGCTGTGGGACGAACGCCTGTCCACCGCCGCGGTCGAGCGCGAATTGCTCGCCGCCGACGCCAGCCGCGCCAAGCGCGCCGCGGTGATCGACCAGCACGCCGCCGCCTACATCCTGCAAGGCGCGCTCGACCGGCTGGCCGGGATGGGCGGCAGGTAGAACCGAATTCGATGAGGTCGACACGCCCGCTCACTTGCGTCTTTACGGACGCACCGCGTCTCACTCCTTCTCCCCCGGGGGGGAGAAGGTGGGATGAGGGGGCTCCGGCGGGGCGATACGGAAATTTCGTAACCCCCTCTCCCCACCCTCTCCCCTTCGGGGCGAGAGAGTGAGACACCGTGCCCGCCCCACTAAGCGCGGGCGTTTTCGGGCGGGAGCGATTGTTCGCTGTGGACCGGTCGCACGCGCCCTTGCCGGCGGCGGGAACTGTCCCTATAGATGCCGCTTTAGTGGACATCGCCGAGAACAACGCATTGGGAACCCGACCCGCGCCACTGGCCGGGGGCCGGGAATATTCCCATGCGCGCGCGCCGCGCAGGCGCATCTGCCGCCACCGCATTTGGCGGCATCATCCGGCCAGCAAACCGCCGAGGCGAACATGAAAGCTCAGCCGACGCGCCATATCGTCTCGATCAACGACCTTTCCAACAAGGACATCGAGACGGTGTTCGAGATCGCCCAGTCCTATCTGGACGAGCTGCCGGATCGCAATTTCAGCTACCGGATCGGCCGCAGCACCGATGTGGCCTCGAATTTCATCCTGGCCACCCTGTTCTACGAGCCCTCGACCCGCACCCGGCTGTCGTTCGAGAGCGCCATGCTGCGGCTGGGCGGCGACACCATCACCAGCGCCGATCCGGCCACCAGCTCGGCCGCCAAAGGCGAAAGCCTCGCCGACTCGGTGCGGGTGATCGCCAACTATGCCGACCTCATCGTCATCCGCCATCCGCGCGACGGCGCCGCCCGGCTCGCGGCCGACTATTCGCCGGTGCCGGTCATCAATGGAGGCGACGGCAGCCACGAGCATCCGACCCAGACTTTGTGCGACCTGTTCACCCTGAAGAAGAAGAACAAGCATCTCAAGAATCTCAAGATCGCGATCTCGGGCGACCTCAAAGGCAGCCGTACCATTCATTCGTTCGTCTATGCGCTGGCGCGCTTCGGGGCCAACATCATGCCCATGCCGGCCAAGGGAATGGGCCTGCCCGCTCACGTGGATCGCCGGCTGCGCGAGGAGTTCGGCTGCCAGATCGTGCCGGCCTCCAAGCGCGCCAGCGACGGCGCCTCGATCGATGCCCTCTATGTGACGCCCGACGAGCCGCACCAGCAGTCGCTGTTCCCGGGCCCCGAGATCGACATCGATCTCGCGGTCGCGGTGGCGGAGAAGAAGATCGACGCCGTCTACGTGACCCGCTTCCAGAAGGAGCGCTGGGGCGAGCAGGACCAGCCATATCCCAGGATCGACAAGAAGTTCCTGAACGAGCCGAAATATTCCGGCGCCAGCGTGCTGCATCCGCTGCCGCGCGTGGGCGAGCTCGACGTGTCGCTCGATAGCGACAGCCGTGCGGTCTATTTCCAGCAGGCCGCCTATGGGGTGCCGGTGCGCATGGCGCTGATCTCGCTCCTGCTCGGCCTCAACAAGGGCAAGTCCCTGCACCGCTTCGAGGGCGGCTTCGACAAGCAGAAATATCCGCT
>DASYFD010000386.1:0-8090 GCA_036498625.1 Xanthobacteraceae bacterium
GAAACCTGCGCCGGCACCCCGAACACCAGATTGAGCACGCCTGGCGGCAAGCCGGCATCCACAAAGCAGCGCACCAGCTCCACGCAGCTGCCGGGCGTCTCCTCGGACGGCTTGATGATGATCGAGCAGCCGGCCGCGAGCGAGGCGCCGATCTTGCGCGCCGGCGTCAGGGTCGGAAAGTTCCAGGGCGTGAACGCCGCCACCACGCCGACCGGCTCCTGCAGCACCATCTGGCGGGTGCCCTTCGCCCGGCCCGGAATGATGCGGCCATAGGCGCGGCGGCCTTCCTCGGCGAACCACTCGATGATGTCGGCGGTGACCATCACCTCCATCCGCGACTCGCCGAGCACCTTGCCCTGCTCCTGCGTCATGATGCGGGCGATCGGCTCGACCCGCTCGCGCACCAGCTGGGCGGCCTTGCGCAGCACCTTGGCGCGATCAAAGGCCGAGGTGGCGCGCCAGACCGCGAGGCCACCTTTCGCGGCCTCCAGCGCCTCGTCGAGATCGCTCGCGCTCGCATGCGGCAGCCGCGCCAGCGGCTTCTCGGTCGCCGGATTGACCACGTCCTCGCCTTGGCGGCCGTCGCCATTGCGCCACGCGCCGCCGATATGGAGCGAGAGATCGGTATACATGGGGAACCTCGTGTGTTGGCTGCGAGCCGGAGTTAGAGCATTTTCAGGAAAATGCCCGCCCTCGCGAAGGCGGGGGTGGAATCCGGTTTTCCGTCCGAAAATGCGACAATGCAAAAATGCTAGAGCGGTTTCTCTGTGAAACCGCTCTAGCACTAAACGCGCGGAGATTCATCCCCGTCGGCAGCGGCCGGCGTCAGGTCAGGAATGCCCCGCCGTTGGCATGGATGGTCTGCCCGTTGACGAAGCGGCCGCCCGGCCCGCACAGGAACCGCACCACCGCCGCCACGTCGGCGGGCGTGCCGTAGCTCCCAAACAGCGTGCGGTTGACCTGATGATGCTGGGGCTCGGGCAGGCCGGGGTCGCGCGGCCGCTCGATCAGGCCCGGCGCGACGCAGTTCACCGTCACGTTGTCGGCGGCGAGATCATGCGCCAGCGCATGGGTGAGGCCGATCAGGCCGGCCTTGGCGGCAATCACGTGGGCGCGGTGCTTGGAGCCGGTATGGGCGCTGAGACCCCCGATATTGACGATGGCGCCGGCACCGCTCTGCTTGAGGCCGGGCAGGCACGCCTGCACGCAGAGAAACGCGCCCTCCAGGATGACCGCCATGACGGCGCGCCAGTCCGCGAGCGTCATCTCGTCGATCGCCTTCTCGTCGCGCATGGCCGCATTGTTGATCAGGATATCGATGCGGCCGAAACGCGCGAGTGCGGCCGCCGCCATGGCCTGCACGGCGCCGGCGTCGGTGACATCGGCAATATGGGCGAGTGCGTTGCCACCCCTGCCCTCGATCTCGCGCACCACCGCCTCGGCCTCGGCCCGGTTGGAGCGGGCATTGACCACCACGGCGGCGCCGCCGTCGGCAAGCGAAAGCGCGATCGCGCGCCCGATATTGCGCCCCGAGCCGGTCACGATGGCGACGCGTCCGTGCAACTCTTTTGCGGTGTCAGCCATGGTTGTTTCTTTCTGGCACCAACCACCTGCGTCGTCCCGGCCAAGGCCGCCACAAGCGCGGTAACGCGCGTCTTTGACGCGCTATGGCGGCCGCAGAGCCGGGACCCATACGCCGCGGCCGATCGAGGGGACACGGCGTATGGGTCCCTGCTTTCGCAGGGACGACGGAGTGGAACTCTCCCGATCCCATCATCCCCGCAGCACGCCGAGATCGACCGTCTCGTTGAACAGCGTGCCGGCGAGCCGGAGTGCCGCAGCGGTGCGGCCCTGGTCCCAGCCGCCATGCAGCGCGTTGAGGGCGAACTTCTCCTCGAGGTCGGCGCGGGTGAGCGGCTCGTGGGCGCCGCCGCGCAGATGCGGCTGGCGTTCCTCGATCACGCTGCCGTCGTTCAGCACCACCCGGATGTGGCCGGTGAACTCCTTCGGATATGGATTGTCCGGATCGATCCGGTAGCTCACCTTGGAAGCCAGCGCCACGACGGCGGGCTCGCGCACTGCCGCATCCGAGAAGGCATCGAGCCCGACATTGCCGCGCACGAAGCCGGCCGCGATGCAATACGGGCTGGAGAACTTGGCGCCGTAGCCGTTGCCCGGATGCTGCTTGGCGGCAAGCGGCTCCCACAACCGGTGCACGGTGCCTTCAGCCACCTCGCAGACCATCTCCTTGATGGCATCCGCCTTGATCCCGCGCGCCGCCAGCCGCCGCGCGCAGTCGATATAGGGATGAGTCATGGTGCCGCAGGGATAGGGCTTGAAGGCGAGCGTCTGCGTCACCCAGCGCTCGCCGAAATCGCCGATCAGCGCGTCGTAATCGCCCTTGGTGGTGTGGGCAAAACCGTGAAAGAGCCCATGCACGCCCTCGAACACGGTGCGTGGGCCGAGGAATCCCTCGCGTCCGAGCAGCGCCGCCCGGATGCCCGATTGCGCGGCCCAGCCCGGATGCAGCCGCTTGGTCCAGGCGCCCTCGGCCAGATATTCGATGATGCCGCTCGCCATGGAGCCGACGATGCCGAGCGCGTCGACGGTCTGGCGCGGCTTAAGCTTCAGTGCGGCCGCGACGCCGGCGGCCGCCGCCATGGCGCCGAAGATCGCGGTCGGATGGAAGCCGGCCTTGTGCACCGCCTTCGGGGCCACCAGGCCGAGCCGGCAAACCGTCTCGACCCCGACCGCGATGCCCAGGAGCGCCGCCTGCCCGGGCAGGCGGTAGCGCTCGCAGGCCGCCAGCACCGCCGGCACCACCACGGCGCCGGCATGCACCGGACCGCCCTCGAAGGTGTCGTCGAAATCCTCGCCGTGAGCCGCGGTGCCGTTGACGAAGGCGGCGCCGGCCGCGCTCATCGGCCGCGCGTGGCCGATGGCGGTGCAGGAGCCTTCGTCGTCCCAGCCCGCGATCGCGCTCGTGACGTAGGGCTCGCGCCGCGCCGTCGCGCACAGGCCGATCACGTCGATCAGTAGGTCCTCGCATTTGCTGCGCAGGGATGCGGGCAGCCGCGCCGCATCGAGGGCGGCGATCTTGCTCGCCAGATGCTCGGCGACGGCGATATGGGGAAGCTCAGTGTCCATGGGGGCTCAGGCGTTGCGCAGCCGGACGCCGCCGAAACCCGGAATCTGGTTGACGGCGGTGACGACCGCAAAGGTGATGATGAGCATGATGAGACCCAGCACCGCGATGGCACCGAGGTCGCCGCTTTCGTTGAGATCGAAGATCAGGACCGAGATGACCTTGGTCTCCGAGGTGAACAGGATGATGGCGGCGGACAGCTCGCGAATGACGCCGACGAAGATGAAGCACCAGGTCGCGATCACGCTGGTGCGCAAGAGCGGCGCGGTGATGTCCCAGAGCGTCCGCAGCCGGCTGGCGCCCAGGATGCGGCCGGCGTCCTCGAGGTCCGCATGCACCGAGCGGAACGCCGATTGCAGCTGCTGATAGGCCGCCGGCAGCGCGATGGTCACGAAGGCGATCAGCAGGATCCAGATGGTGCCGTAGAGCACGAACGGCGGCCTGGTGTAGCTCAGGAACAGCCCGACCCCGAGCACGATGCCCGGGATCGCGACCGGTGCGGTGGCGAGGAAGCCCAGCACGCGATGGCCGGTGACGGCCTTGCGGGCGGTGAGATAGCCGATCACCAGCGCCATGGCGGTGCCGATGGTGGCCGACAGCGTGCCGAGCAGGAAGGTGTTCTTGACCGCGAGCTTGGTCGACGACAATTCGAAGAACACGAACTCGACGTTGTGGAGGGTGAAATTGCTGAAGGTGATGAATTGCGAGGCGACCCGCGAGAACGCCGCATTGAACAAGGCCCCATAGGGCAGAAAGACCGGGCAGAGCAGCACCGCGAATACCAGGCCGAGCGCGATCCAGCGGCCGCGCCCGAGCTGGACCAGGCGCGGATTGCCCTGCTTGCCGGCGAGCACCGAATAGCCGCGGCGCCCCAGGATGACATGCTCGGCGCGCAGCAGCGCCACGGTGAGCAGCAATAGCGGAAGCGAGGCCGCCGCCGCCAGCTCGAGCTTGGGCGGATACTGGAACAGGCTCCAGATCTTGGTGGTCATGGTGTGGAAGCCGGCCGGCAGCGCCAGGATCGCGGGCGAGCCGAACAAAGTCATGGCCTGCAGGAAGGCGACCAGCGCGCCGGCGAGGAGCGCCGGCATGGCGAGCGGGACGGTGATGCGCCGGGCGGTCACCCAGGTGCCGCCGCCGAGAATCGAGGAAGCATCCTCGAGCTCGCCCGGAATCCGGTCGAGCGTATTGGCGACCAGCACGAACACGTAGGGAAACGTGTAGCAGGAGATCACGAAGATGAGCCCGGTCAGGGTATAGATGTTGAACAGGTGCTCGTCCGGCGGGGCGCCGGTCATGGCGCGCCAGGCCTTGTTCAGCAGCCCGCTGTTGGGCGCCGCCAAGAGCTCCCAGGCGATCGCGCCCAGAAACGGCGGCGTCACGAACGACGCGGTCACCAGTATCCGCACGGTGCGCCGCAGCGGCATGTCGGTGCGCGCCACCAGCCATCCGATCGGCGCCGCCACCAGGCAGCAGATGATGCTCGAGGTGGTCGCGATGATGACGGTCGTGATCAGCGGATCGACGAAGATCGGATTGGTGACGAGCTCGGTGAAATTGGACAGCGTGAACGCGCCGCTGCGGTCCACGAAGCTGTAATAGACCAGCCAGGACATCGGCAGCAGGATCATGCCGCAGAGCAGCGCCGCGAACAGGATCAGGATCGGCCAGGACAGGTCGAACCTGGCCGGCCGCCTGGCGGGGACTGCGGGCAACGCGAGGGTCACGGGATATGCCGATAGTTGTCTTCCGTCATGCCCGCGCTTGTCGCGGGCGTCCACGCCCTGAGCGCCGCAGCGCAGAAAGACGGGGATGGCCGGGACAAGCCCGGCCATGACGAGGAACCAATGACGAGAAGGAATATCATGCGGTACTGCTATCACACGCCGAAGATTTTGGCATAGTGGGCTTTGATCTCCTCGGCCTGCGCCTCGACCGCCGCCGGATCATCCCGCATGACCTTGATCTGCGCCAGGGGCCGGCGCCCCGGTTTTTCCGTGACCTGCGGATGGGCGGAATGCTGCGCGGCGAAGTCGCAAAGCAGCTGCTGGCCTTCGCGCGAGAAGATGTAGCTCTGCAACAGGCGCGCCGCGTTGGGATTGGGCGCCCCCTTGAGAACGCCGTTGGGGCACACGATGAGCGGCGAGCCTTCGAGCGGATAGACCACCTCGACCGGCTTGCCGGCCTCCTTGAACTGAATGAGGTTGAAGTCGTTGCCGTCGGCCATGACGTGGCGCTCGCCGAGCGCGAGCTTGTTGGGCGGATCAACCGAGGACTGGACCTGCAGGACCTTTTGCTTGGCGAGCTTCTCGAAATAATCCCAGCCGAGCTCGCGGGCGACCTGGAAGGTCGAGGTCATGATGGTGCCGCTGTAGGCCGGATGGGCCTTGACGATCTTGTTCAGCCAGCGCGGATTCAGAAGATCGAGGAAGCTCCTGGGCGCGTCCTCCGGCTTGACCAGGTCGGTATTGTAGCCGAGCGAGACCACGTAGACCCGCGAGGTCGCAAAGCAGCCGTCGGGATCGCGGTGCTGCGGCTCGAAATAGCGGGCGACGTCCTCCGGTACATAGGGCGCGAGCCAGCCGTTGCGCTTCCAGGCGATGAAATGCGAGGCATCCGAAGCGTTGATCACGTCGACCGCGAAGATGTTGGCGGCATATTCCTGCGCCAGCCGCTGGAACTGGCGCTCCGAGCCGGTGCGCTCGATCCGCACCGCGATGCCGGGATATTTCGCCTCGAAGCCGCGTGCGACCCGCTCGGAGACCGGCAGGTCCATGGCCGCATACCAGACCGCCTTGCCCTCTTTCCGGGCCGCCTCGATCAGCGCCGGCGTCACCGGGCTCGGCTCCGGGGCTGCGGCCCGCACCGGGCTGGCGAAGGCCGCGACCGCCGCTGCCGAGGCCTTGAGCATGTCCCTGCGCGTGCGCACGTGGGGTCCTCTCAGATGCCGAATATCTTCGAATAGCGCGCCTTGATGTCCTCGCTCGTCTTCTCGACGCCGGCCGGATCGTCCTTCATCAGCTTGATGTCGGAGAGCCGCTTGCGGCCCGGCTTCTCCTTGATCTGGGCATGGGCCGAGTGCTGGCCGGTGAAATCGACCAGCACCTGCTGGCCATCGAGGGAATGCAGCCAATTCTGGAACAGCCGCGCGGCATTGGGGTTGGGGGCGGACTTGAATACGCCGCTCGGACCGGTGACCAGCGGCGTTCCCTCGGTCGGATAGATCACCTCCACGGGCTGCCCGCTTTCCTTGAGCTGCACCAGATTGTAGTCGTTGCCGTCGGCCATGATGGCGCGCTCGCCGAGCGCCAGCTTCTTGGGCGGATCGGTCGAGGACTGCACCTGCATGATCTTCTGCTTGGCCAGCTGCTCGAAATAGCCCCAGCCGATATCGCGCACCATCTGGAAGGTCGCCGTCATGATGGTGCCGCTGTAGGCCGGATGGGCCTTCACGATCTTGCCGGTCCACTTGGGAGCGAGCAGGTCGGCAAAGCTCTTCGGCGCGTCGGCCGGTTTCACCAGATCGGTGTTGTAGCCCATCGAGGAGAGCCAGATCCGGGTCGTGGCATAAAGGCCGTCGGGATCGAAATGCTCGGCCGGAAAATTCTTGGCGACCTCTTCGGGCAGATAGGGCGCGAGCCAGCCGTTGCGCTTCCAGACGATGAAGTGCGACGCATCCGCGCTGTTGACCACGTCGACTGCCCGGATGTTGCTGTCCTGCTCCTGGCCGATGCGCTGGAACACGCGTTCGGCCCCGGAGCGCTCCACCCGCACCGCGATGCCCGGAAACTTGGCCTCGAAGGTCTTCGCGAGCTTCTCGGCGACCGGCAGATCCATCGCGGTATAGAAGGCGAGCTTGCCCTCCTTCCTGGCCGCATCGATGAGCGCCGGCGTGATAGCCGCGGGCTCGGGCGCCGCCGCCCTGAGCGGGCTCGCAAAGGTAGTGGCCGCGAGCGCCGCGGACGATTTGAGCAGGTCACGCCTGGAGAATGTGATGCTGCGCATGGCCTTGCCTCTCCTCTCGACGGTCTAGGGCACGGCGTTTCACGCCCTCGCCCCGAAGGGGAGAGGGTGGGGTGAGGGGGTTACGATGATTCCGTATCGCACCGCCGGAGCCCCCTTATCCCACCTTCTCCCCAGAGGGGAGAAGGAGTGAAATGCACTGCGTCCTTGACGATTCACCACAATCAGCTCTTGAAGACTCGTGCGTGCCCTCGCGCTTTCGCGATCAAGTTACACCCCGAACAGCTTGGTGTAGCGCGCCTTGATCTCCTCGCTCGACTTCTCGACACCGGCCGGATCATCCTTGAGCTTCTTGATCTCGGCGAACGGCCTGCGGCCCGGCTTTTCCTTGGTCTGCGGGTGCATGGAGCGCAAGCCGCCGACATCGATCAGGGATTGCTGGCCCTCGACCGAGAAGCAATAGCTCTGGAACAGGCGGCCGGCGTTCGGGTTGGGGCCGCCCTTGAGCAGACCGTTGGGGCCGACGATCAGCGGCGAGCCCTCGGTCGGATACACGATCTCGACCGGCTTGCCGCCCTCCTTGAGCTGGAACATGTTGTATTCGTTGCCGTCGGCCATCACCTGGCGCTCACCGAGCTCGAGCTTCTTGGGCGGGTCGGCGGAGGACTGCACCTGCATGACGTTCTGCTTGGCGAGCTTCTCGAAATAGTCCCAGCCGATATCGCGCGCCATCTGGAAGGTCGACGTCATGATGGTGCCGCTATAGCCCGGATGGGCCTTGACCATCTTGCCCTTCCATCTCGGGTCGAGCAGATCGGCGAAGCTCTTGGGCGCCTCGGCGGCCTTCACCAGATCGGTGTTGTAGCCCATGACGCTGAGCCAGACCCGGAAGCTGGCGAACATGCCGTCCGGATCCTTGTGCTCCTCCGGATAGAACTTGGCGACGTCCTCGGGAACGTAGGGCTCGAGAATTCCGTCGCGC
>DASYFD010000387.1:0-3296 GCA_036498625.1 Xanthobacteraceae bacterium
GGGCCTGCTCCGGGACTTGTTCGGAAACCTGTTTGCTGCGAGCATCCGTCAGCAACGATAGCGCCGCCGGTCGCGGCACGCCAGGGCGGTTCCCGCGGGCGGTCCCGCGCGCCCACACTCAGGAGGAACCATGGCCAAGATTCGTCACATCGTATTCCACAGCACCGACGTCGAGCGGCTGGCAAAGTTCTATGTCGACGTGATGGGGCTGAAGATCGTGCATCGCGCCAAGAACGGCGGCATCTCGCTCACGGACGGTTACATGAACCTGTCGATCCACACCAACAAGATGGACGGCAAGCCTTCCGGGTTCAATCATTTCGGCTTCGTGGTCGACGACAACGAGGCGGTGGTCGAGCGTTGCGAGGAGCTCGGCTATCGGCCGCCGGAGCGGCGACCGGGCGACCGCCACTATGCGGAATTCCGGGCGATCGACCCGGACGGCAACAATTTCGACATTTCCGAGAACGGCTATGAGGAAGTCCGCCCGGAGGCCGCCAAGGCCGAGGCGCAGTAGCGGCACCGATTGAAAGATCGAGCCGACGACGCAGCAAAAGTGAGGAAACGATGCCGATGAAATTCCGGACAGTGGCGCTGGTCGCCGGGCTCATTGCAGGTCTTGCCGCGAGTCTCGCCCTGCCGGCGACATCCGCGCAGGCGCAGGCGCCCGCATGGCCGCAGCGGCCGGTGCGCTTCATCGTGACGCTGGGTCCGGGCTCCGGCGTCGATATCGGGGCGCGCCTCTTGGCCGATCGCCTGCCGGCGCGCTGGGGCAAGCCGGTCGTGGTCGAGAACCGCCCGGGCGCCGACGGCCTAGTGGCGATCCAGGCCTTCGTCAACGCGGCCGACGACCACACCTTGCTGTTCACGCCGGCCGGCTCGTTCACGGTGCATCCGCTGCAATACACCAAGCTGCCCTATGTGCCGGAGGACCTGGTGCCGATCGCGCGGGTGTCCAACACGATCCTCGCCATCGGGGTGCCGACCTCGCTCAAGATCGGCTCGCTGGCGGAATTCGTGAAGCTTGCGCGCGCCGAGTCCGGCAAGCTCAATGCCGCCGTGGTGTCGGGCATCACCGAGTTCACCTTCGATTATTTCGTCAAGACCGCCGGGCTGAGCATCGCCAAGGTCCCGTACCGCGACATCGTGCAGGCCGCGACCGATCTGTCCGAGGGCCGCCTGCAGGTGATGATGTCGTCCTACGCCATCCTGCAGCCGCACGTGCAGGCGGGCCGCATCAAGGTGCTGGCAGTGAACGGCCACGACCGCACCACGCTCCTGCCCGGCATCCCGACCGCCAACGAAAGCGGCTTTCCGGCGCTCGAGGTGGAGGGCCTGGTGGGGCTGTTCGGGCCGCGCGGCATCTCGAACGAGCTGCGCCAGCGCATCAGCGCCGATGTGGTCGCGGTCGCGGCCGATCCAACGATTGCGGAGCGGTTGGCCGGCAGCGCCCAGGTCGCCAACCCGGGCGGGCCCGCCGAATTCGCCGCCGCCATCGATCAGCAGCGCGCTCAGATCGCCACGATTGCGCAGGCGCTCGGCCCAATTCCCAAGCAGTAAGGGGCGCGCGGAAATCAGAACTGCGACGCCAGGCTCTCGAGCCCCATCAGCCGCACCATGCTGCGGATTTCGTCCTTCTGGTCCTCGCTCAGGCTGATGAGCAACGGAAAGGCGGCGGACTTCAATCGCTGCACCGAAGCACTGTTGGGGTCGATGGTGGCGCCATGCACGCTGGCGAGCGTGTTGGAAGCCACCTTCCGGCCGTCTGCATGGCCCTGATAGGAGATATCGCGCAGCGCGGATTCGACCGGCGGCCACAGCTGGCTTTGATAGGACGTGAGCTTGAGCCGTTCCCTGATGCTCGCGATCTGGGCGCTGTTGAGCACCGCATTGCTCGCGCTCGCGGGATTTTGGCTGGCAGGGCTTAGGCTCGCCGCACGGGGCGGCGGGGTCACCCGCTTGGCCGATGGCGGGGCGGCACTGGGACTTTCAGGTCGCGCCGCCGCCCGTTCCATATCGGGCGCCGCATAGGCAAGCGCTTGCACGGGAATCTGGGGGCCGGCGCTGACCAATTGCGCGGGCAGCGAGGGACGGGAGGCAACCGGGGCCACAGCCGCCACCGGGGCCGCAGCCGCCACTGGAGCCGCAGCCGCCACCGGAGCCGATGATGGGGGAGTTGGCGAATCAGAGGCGGAGGCAACCGGCGAATAGATCGGGAACGGGCTGAACAACAGGCTGGACACCTGGGAGTCCTGCTCCACGCTCGCCAAGGCATATCCGGCGGCGGCCGGCGGCGCCGCGATGCGGCTGGAGGCGACCCCGCTCGGACCACCCGGAAACCGCAGCGCCACCACCTCGGCGGGCGAAGGCTCCGAGGTCTGCGCCGTCTCGGGACCGAAACCGGCCAGCAGGCCCGCGGTGCCACCCGCGCTCAAAACGGCCAAACCCGCCAATACACGCTTGCTCGCGCGCTGAGACTGCCACCCCATTCCCGACACCCCGACCTTTGATTTGCGCATCCGTCACATTCATCGCAAACGGAGTTTAATTATGACCTAACCATAATCATGTTGGGGCACTTCCGGGGCATGGCTGGGTCTTGACCGGCACGGGGTTTTTTGCAGCGAATCGGGCAGTGCGGACGCAAAAGGCCCGGCCGATCGGCCGGGCCTTCCGTTGCGGTAAAATGGTAGCAGAAGCTGCTTGCGACGCGTCAGGCCGCCTCGTCCTCGACCACCGCCTCGTCCTCAGGCTTGGCCGGGCCGCGGCGCGGGCCCTTGGCGAGCGCCGCTTCGATCTCCTTGACGGCTTCGGTTTCGGTAATGCGCTGGACCGCCGCGATCTCGCGCGACAGCCGGTCGAGGGCTGCCTCGTAGAGCTGGCGCTCGCTATAGGACTGCTCCGGCTGCGACTCCGAGCGATACAGGTCGCGCACGACCTCCGCGATCGCCACGATGTCGCCGGAATTGATCTTGGCCTCGTATTCCTGCGCCCGGCGCGACCACATGGTGCGCTTGACGCGAGCCCGACCCTTGAGGGTCTCGAGCGCGCGCTTGACGATCGGCGGCTCGGCGAGCTTGCGCATTCCGACCGAGACGATCTTGGCAGTCGGCACCCGCAACGTCATCTTATCCTTGACGAAATTGATGACGAACAGCTCGAGCTTGGCGCCCGCCACTTCCTGCTCCTCGATGGCCACGATCTGGCCGACCCCATGGGCCGGATAGACGATGAACTCGCTGGTCTTGAAGCCTTGACGTTGGGTCGTCTTCTTGTTTGTCATACTTGGAGTTGCT
>DASYFD010000388.1:0-6250 GCA_036498625.1 Xanthobacteraceae bacterium
ACCGGCCCCTCGGCCGATCGCGCCATGGTGTTCCAGGAATTCAACCTGCTGCCCTGGCGCACCGCCCGCAGCAATGTGGAGATGCCGCTCGAGGTGCTGGGCGTCGCGGCGTCGCGGCGGCACGAGATTTCCGCGCAGAGACTGGCGCAAGTCGGCCTGGACAAATTCGCCGGCTTCTATCCGCACCAGCTCTCCGGCGGCATGAAGCAGCGCGTGGGCTTGGCCCGCGCGCTTGCCATCGATCCGTCCTACCTGTTCATGGACGAGCCGTTCGGCGCACTCGACCCACAGATCCGCGAGATGATGCAGATCGAGCTGATGAAGCTGTGGGATTCGGATCGCCCCGGCGCCGCGCCGGCCGGGCTCGAAAAGTCCACCGAGCGCAAGACGGTGCTGTTCGTCACCCACAGCGTGGACGAAGCCGTCTTCCTGTCGGACCGCGTGGTGATGATGGGAACCCAGCCCGGGCGCGTGATCGCCGATCTTGCGATCGATCTGCCGCGGCCGCGCTGGACCGACGACGAGGCGCTCAAGCGCAGCCCCGCCTTCATTGCCTACCGCAACGATATTTGGCACATGCTCAAGCAGCAACTGCAAACCTCCGAGACGATGAGCGGCGCCTGAACCGATGTCCGAGCAACGCGTCAATTTCAAAGCTGACGGCCTCACGCTCGCCGGCGTGGTGCAGGTTCCGGACGGCGTCCCCGCGACCGCGCGGCGGCCGGCCTTCATGGTGTTGCACGGCTTCGGCAGCAACATGAATGCCGGCAATGTACTCAAGCCCTGCGCGATGCTGAACGAACTCGGCTATGTGACGCTGCGCTTCGACATGCCGGGCTGCGGCGAGAGCGAAGGCGAGAAGGGCCGGCTCATCTGCCTCGAGCAGGTGGCGGCCGTGAGCCAGGCGCTCAGCCTGCTGGCACAGCATCCACAAGTGAATCCGGCGCGCATCGCGGTTCTGGGCTCGAGTTTCGGGGCGGCGGTCGCCGTCTATGCGGGCGGGGTCGATCCGCGCATCGCGGCGGTCGTCTCGGCTTCCGGCTGGGGGCATGGGGAGCGGAAATTCCGCGGCCAGCATCCGACCCCGGAAGCCTTCGCCAGGTTCACCGCCATGCTGGAGGAAGGCAAGCGCCACCTTGAGCGCACCGGCAAATCCCTGATGGTGCCGCGCTACGAGATCGTGCCGATCCCGGAGCATATGCGCACCCATGTGGTGCCGGGCTCGATCCAGATGTTCCCGGCCGAGACCGCGCAGAGCATGTACGATTTCCGCGCCGAGGACGTGGTCAACAAGATCGCGCCGCGACCGCTGCTGCTCTTGCACAGCGCGTCCGACTCGGTCACGCCGGTCGAGCAATCGATCGGTCTGTTCCGGCAGGCCGGCCAGCCGAGCGAGCTGCATCTTTTCGCCGACACGGACCATTTCATGTTCGCCGAAAGCAACACCCGGGTGCGCCGCATCGTGCAGGATTGGCTCGCCGATTATTTTCCGGTCGACGCCCCGGCGGCGGCCTGATCCCGCCCATGCCCGCGTTCTCGCCCCAGCAGGATGCCGCGCTGAGCGCGGTCGCGGCCTGGCTCAAGGCCAAGCCCGGCAAGGGCGGCACGCCGCCGCTGTTCCGCCTGTTCGGCTATGCGGGCACCGGCAAGACCACGCTCGCCAAGCACCTGGCCGAGAACGTCGACGGCAAGGTCCAGTTCGCGGCCTTCACCGGCAAGGCCGCGCTGGTGATGCGCCGCAAGGGCTGCGAGGGCGCCTCCACCATCCACAGCCTCATCTACCGGCCGCTCGAGCGGGAGTCCGAAACCCCGACCTTCGAGCTGTGGGACGACGCGCCGGCTTCCGAAGCCAAGCTGATCGTGATCGACGAATGCTCCATGGTGGATGCCGAGCTCGGGCGCGACCTGATGTCGTTTCACGTGCCGCTCCTGGTGCTGGGCGATCCGGCGCAGCTGCCGCCGATCCAGGGCGGCGGCTTCTTCACCGATGCGCAGCCCGACGTCATGCTGACCGAGGTCCATCGGCAGGCGATCAACGATCCGATCGTGCGGCTCTCCATGGAGATCCGCTCCGGCCAGCGGCTGGTGCCCGGCGAGTACGGCGCCTCGCAGGTGGTGCGGCGCGACGCCCTCGACCCGCAGCGCGTATTGGATGCCGATCAGGTCCTGGTCGGCCGCAACGCCACGCGCCGGGCCTATAATGCGCGCATGCGCGAGCGCCGCGGCTTCACCGAGGCGCTGCCCATGCTGGGCGACAAGCTGGTCTGCCTGCGCAACAACCGGCGCAAGGGCTTGTTCAACGGCGGCCTCTGGGTGATCAGGGAGAAGCCGAAAACCCGCCGGGCGATCATCGGCATGCGATTGCGGCCCGACGAGGATCTCAACGCCCGCACCGTCAAGGTGTCGGTACGGCCGGAATGCTTCACCGGCGCGATCGAGCAGCTCGAATGGGAGCAGCGCAAGCGCCATGACGAGTTCGATTTCGGCTACGTGCTCACGGTCCACAAGTCGCAGGGCTCGCAATGGGACGACGTGGTGCTGTTCGACGAGTCGTTCGCGTTTCCGGACAGCCGCGAGCGCTGGCTCTACACCGGCGTCACCCGGGCGGCCAAGCGGTTGACGGTGGTGGTGTAGGGAAGGCCCCGCTCGTCCGGGGCGCGGTGCGCAGTAAAGCTGAGCCCGTGGCGTTATTTTTTCGGACAAGGCCAAAGGTGCATGAACGCCTCCAATTGGAGGCTATTTTTGTCGCCATTGGCAAGGCTCGGGGATTCAGTGACGCGATGATGCATGTAGTCGAGCCAAGGCATGATCGGGGTATTGACGTCAATGCGCGACGGACACGCCAGCCCGCCCACGTATACGGCCTGCAATCCGGCCACGAATTCGCTGCGGCAGACGGGGTCGAGGCGATCGCACCCGGCCAAGAACTCTCTCGCGGTCTGATCGTCGGCGAGAGCCATTGTTCGGGGTGCAAGTGTCATGACCTGCGCCATCGACAGGAGAAGAACCTTGATCCACGAATGGATCGACAAATTGCGAAGCAAACGGCATCGAGACGCCGGGCAGGCCAAGCCGCGCGTTCGACTGATCTTGGTATTTGATAGGTGCGACATGCCTGATCGTTCGATCGTGCGTGAGCGTTCCATACGCCGGTGTCCTTGACGATCCCGGATCAGCGGTGCGGCGCTTTCGCGCTGCACCGCGTCCGGGATGTGTAGCCCGCATGAAGCGCAGCACAATGCGGGACGGCGGTCCCGGATTGCGCTTCGCTCCATCCAGGCTACGGCCCCGGCTTCCAGCCCGACGCCTTCAGCTCGGCATTCACCTTCTCGAGAACGCTGAAGTCGAACACCGCGGTGGTCGGCGGAATTTGGCTCGGCTGCATGCTGAGCATGTCGGCCCGCAAGGCGAGCTCGTTCTTCTGCGCGTCGGGCGCGATGGCGCCGTCCTCGGCCATCACCTTGCGCAGCTCGTCGTAGCCGTGGGCGGCGGCGTCGGGCTGAGCCTTCATCACCTTCACGAACACGTCGATGGCACCCTCGCGGTTGTCGCGCGCATAGAGCATGCCCTTGCGGGTGGCGCGCACGAAACGCAGGACCGTGTCGGCGTGGTTCTTGATCATGTCGTCGGAGGTCGCGAGGCCGTTGAAGGTGGAGCGCACCTCCTGCGCCAAATCCATGATCATGCGGGCATTGGCGAGACCGCCGGCTGCCCGCAGGGTCTCGACCTCGGCCGGTTGCAGCACAGCGGCCGGCAGCGAGCCCGCCCGCACCACCGCCATGCGGGTGCCGAGCGAGGAGCCCATGGGCGTATAGGAGACGAAGTCGGCCGGCAGGCCGAGCTTCTTGAGCACATAGCGGATCGCGACCTCGCCGGTATCGCCGCGGCTGAGCACGCCGACCTGCAGGCCCTTCAGATCCTGGAAGGTCTTGATCTCGGGCTTGGTGGTCCAGATCTGCCAGCTCGGCCGATCCTCGCCGACCGCCAGCACCTTGAGCCTGGCGCCCTTCATGATGGCGCTGATGGCGGACGAGCCGGACGTGCTGAACTGCACGTCCCCCGACACCAGTGCCGGCGTCGCCACCCCGCCGGCGGCCTCCACCACATCGAGATCGAGCCCCTCGTCCTTGTAGTAGCCCTTCTGGATGGCGCTGAAGAAGAAGATGTAGGACGAGGTCATGGTCGGATAGCTGACCTTGACCTTGTCGGCAGCGTGGGTGGGGAGGCAGAGGAGAGCAGCAGCCGCTATCCCTGCTAGGGAAGGAGCAGCAAATTGCAAAAATCTCTTCATACCGTGGCCCGCGTGCATTTTCGCTTGTAACGGTCAAAAATCCGTTTGACGTCTTCGTCGGCTGCAAATCGACCGAGGCGTACGTCCTCTGCGCTGCGCTCAAGCGCCTCGCGATCCTCAAGGGACAATTCTTGTTTTGTCTGATCTCTTTTCATGTCCCCAGTATACCACCTCGGCGATTTTTCGCACCCGCCTACTTGTCCTCCACCTCGCGCACCGGCGTCTCCGGCGTCACGCCGCCGCGGCGGCGCGCGAAGGTCTCCAGGCCGCTCTTCTCCCATTCGCCTGCCACCGCACGGCGCGCGAAGACGTCCCAAGCGTCCGACCAGTCGCCCAGCGAATAGCCGTGCCAGGGTGGCCGCGGCGACAGCGTGGGCAGATGCAGCTCGTCCCAGATCACGCGCGCCCGCTCCATGAATTCGCGCGCCGGCAGCGCCAGCGGCGGGGCCGGGTGCTTGAGGGTGGCATCGATCAGAAGAGTGGAATCCTCGGTGCCGCGGCCGGATTTCGGCCCATGCCCGCTCGCCCGGTAGGGCGCCACATGCAGATCCTCGCCTGGGTTCGACCGGTAGGCGAGCGACCAGAAGATCGCGTCGGCGTTCTCCGGATCGATGTCCTGGCTCACCGCAATGCAGATCTTGCCGCAGTCGGCCAAGAGCGTGGCGGCGCCGTGCAGGCCGCGCCAGATTTCGCTGCGCACCGCGCCGTGGGCGAACTGCAGGAAGATCACCTTGCGCAGGTTGGTGAGCGGCTCGTGCATCACCACCCGGCGGATGCCCCGGATCGCCAGCTGGTCGCGCAGATGGGCGAGGAACAAGGGCTCGTAGGCGACCTTCTTGAGCACGCTCGATTCGCTCGGCGTCACCTGGCTCACGATGGAGACGAACACCGGCGCGCGCTTGCGGGTGATGGCGGTCACCTGCATGGACATGTTGAAGTCCTCGAGCGCCACATGGCCGTGGCTTTCGCCGAACGGACCCTCGGGCTCGAGCAGATCCGGATCGATCAATCCCTCGATCACGATCTCGGCGTCGGCCGGCACATCGAGATCGACGGTGACCGCCTTGGCGATCCGGATCGGCGCGCCCGCGAGCCCGCCCGCGACCGCCATCTCGTCGAGATCGAGCGCGAGCTTCATGGGGCCGGTGAACATCACCACCGGGGCGCAGCCGATCACGATGGCGCAGGGCATCGGCTCCTTGCGCTTGTGGTATTTGCGCCAGTGCTGATAGCCGCCGGCGCCGCCGAGCCGCGCCGCCATGCGCACCCCGAGCCGGTCGGTCGCTTTCAGCCCGGCCCGGTAGGTCCCCATGTTGCGGATGCCGGTCTCCGGATCGCGGGTGATGCACAGCGTCGCGGTGAGATAGGGCGCGGCATCGAAGCCCGGTGTCGAGATCGGCACCGGCAGCGCGGCGAGACCCTTGCCGGCGCCGCGCAAGTCGTCGCCGGTGATCACCACCTCCTGGCAGGGCGGCGAGGCGGCGCGGACCGGCGGGATCGGATGCGCGATCGCGTTGGTCCAGGCGGTCTCGATCTCCTCGACCGGGCGTCCCATCCCGACCGAATAGATGCGCGGCGAGGCCGCGAGCGCGCCGACCACCACCGGCATGTCGTATTTGCGGCCGCTCGCGTCGGTGACGTTGGTGAACAGGAACGCGCGGCGCTGGTCCTCGTCGAGCCCGCCCTGAAACTGCCAGCGCACCAGCGCATGCAGCTCGGTGTCTTTGTTGATCGGCCGGTCGATGCGCACCAGCAGGCCGTCGGCCTCGAGCGCGGCCAAGTGCTCCTGAAAATCGAGTGGCGGCCGGCCTGCTTGCGGGCCACACCTTAAGCATTGCGTCGATATCGCCACAAGTCGTACTTTGTCGGCCAACTCGCACGAGGATTGGCGATGCTCGACGTCACCGACAAGAAGGCCGCAGCGCACGCGCCGCCGCTCGATTTCCAGAAGCATCTCGC
>DASYFD010000389.1:0-8843 GCA_036498625.1 Xanthobacteraceae bacterium
GCTGCGGGGCTGGTCGAGCCCTTGCGGCGACAGGGTGAAGATCTCGACCCCGGTGTCGGTCACCGCCACGGTGTGCTCGAACTGGGCCGACAGCGAGCGGTCGCGGGTCACCGCGGTCCAGCCGTCGGACAGCACCTTCACATGCGGCCGGCCGAGATTGATCATGGGCTCGACGGTGAAGAACATGCCGGGCTTGAGCACGATGCCTTCGCCCTGGCGGCCCACATGCACGATGTTGGGCTCGTCGTGAAACAGCCGGCCGAGCCCGTGCCCGCAGAAATCCCGCACCACGCTCATGTGCTGGGCCTCGACGAAGCTCTGGATGGCAAAACCGATGTCGCCCGAGGTGGCGCCGGGCCGGATCACGGCGATGCCGCGCATCATGGCCTCATAGGTGACCTCGATCAGGCGCTCGGCCCGGCGCGGGACCGAGCCGACCGCGAACATGCGGCTTGAATCGCCATGCCAGCCGTCGAGGATCAGGGTCACGTCCACATTGACGATGTCGCCGTCCTTGAGCGGCTTGTCGCCCGGGATGCCGTGGCAGACCACGTGATTGACCGACGTGCAGGTCGACTTGCGATAGCCGCGGTACATCAGGGTCGCCGGCACCGCCTGGCGGTCCATGGCGAACGCGAACACCAGGTTGTCGATCCGCTCGGTGGTCACCCCGGGCTTCACGTGCTCGGTGAGCATGTCGAGGCATTCGGCCACCAGGCGGCCGGCCTTGCGCATGCCCGCGAAGGCAGCGGGGCCGTGCAGCTTGATCTGGCCAGTCTTGCGTTGCGGCGCCAGGGCCGCGTCCACATAGCTCATGCGTCCGGGTATCTCGCTCGAGAAAGCAGCGGCTGAAAGAACGGCGGCCCGCGCCGCCGACCCCCCATCTTGGCTGCAATGTAAGCAAGAAGGCGGCCGGCGCAAGCACATTGCGCGGGCGTTTAGTCAATGATCGCAATGGCCTCGGCAACCTCGATATGGTCGCGGGAGAGCCGGCAGCGGCGCGCCAGCGCCTCCACCCCCCGGGCGCGCGCCAGGTCGAATTGCGCCCCATAGGCGGGATCGATGTCGCGCGCGAGCGCAAAGCGCTCGGCCGAGGCGATCTGGACCAGGAACAGCATGACAGCGCGGGCGCCCGCCGCCGCCATGTCGCCGAGCTCCACCAGATGCTTGGCGCCGCGCTTGGTCACCGCATCGGGGAATTCGGCGAGGCCGCGCTGGCGCATCAGATGAACGTTCTTGACCTCCAGGTAGCAGGGTGGGCGGCCTCCTTCCTCCAGCAGGAAATCCACCCGCGAATTCCTGCCGTATTTCACCTCGCGGCGGACGCCGCCATAGCCGGCCAGCTCCGGAACGAGGCCGGCCGCGATGGCCTCGGCCGCGAGCGCATTCGGATTTGTCGTATTGATGCCGACCAGCTCAGTCCCGCTGCCGAGATCGACCTCGACCAGCTCCCAGCTGTGGGCGAGCTTGCGCTTGGGATTGTCGGAGCGCGACAGCCACACCGGCGCACCCGGCGCCGCGAGCCCGATCATGGAGCCCGGATTGGCGCAATGGGCCGTCACCGTCTCGCCCGACGGCAGCGCCACGTCCGCCAGAAAGCGCTTGTAGCGCCGCAGCAGCGTTGCGGGAACGAGCGGTGCGGTAAATCGCATACGCCCGTTTAGCCGAAACGGCGCGGGCTAGGGTGGGCAAAATTGCCCGGCACTGTGATGAGGACTAAGCGAGGCGCCGCGCAATCTTGCCCACGCGATTGCACGTCCGTACGCGTGGGCAATGCGCCGGTGCGCCGTGCCCAACCTCGACGCGCGATCTCGGCGCGTTACCCACCCTACGAAAACAGCGCGCGCGCAACGATTGTTTGCATGGGCGGCGCATGCCAACGTGCCGGCGGCGCCGCAGTAGGAAATCAGTGAGCCCGATGGCTTCTCTCGACACCGTCAGTATCGGCATTTTGCTGGGCGCGCTCCTGGTGCTGGCCGGCATTCTGTCGAGCCTGGTCGCCATGCGGTTCGGGGCGCCGCTCCTGCTGGTGTTCCTGATCCTGGGCATGCTGGCCGGCGAGGCGGGACCGGGCGGGCTGCGATTCGACGACGTTCACACCACCTATCTGGTGGGCTCGATCGCGCTCGCCCTCATCCTGTTCGACGGGGGCTTGCGCACGCGCTTTGCAACCTTCCGCAGCGTGCTCGCGCCTTCGCTGGTGCTCGCCACCATCGGGGTCCTGCTCACCGCGGCGCTGACCGCGCCGGCCGCCAAATACGTGCTCGATCTCGGCTGGCTCGAGGCGCTGCTGGTCGGCGCCGTGGTGGCCTCGACCGACGCCGCTGCCGTGTTCTTCCTCGTTCATGCCCGGGGCTTGCGCCTGCGCCCGCGCGTGGGCGCCACCCTCGAGGTCGAATCCGGCAGCAACGATCCGTTCGCGGTCTTCCTCACCATCGTGCTGGTCGAGTTCCTCCTCCTGGGCGTGGAGTCGTGGCAGCACGTGCTGGCCACGCTCGCCCAGGACGTCCTCCTGGGCAGCATCCTGGGCATCTTCGGCGGCCGCACGGTGGTGTATGCGCTCAACCGGCTCGGGCTGGCGCAGGGCCTGCATGCGCCGTTCGTGGCCACCGGCGCGCTGGTGATCTTCGGGCTCGCCTCGTTCGTGCATGCCTCGGGGTTTCTCGCGGTCTATCTGGCCGGCCTGGTGGTGGGCAATCGGCCGACGCGCGCCCACAACACCGTGGTGGTGTTTCTTGATGCGGTGACTTGGCTCGCCCAGATCGTGATGTTCGTGCTGCTCGGCCTCTTGGCCTGGCCCGACCGGCTGGCCGAGCACGCGCTGCCGGCGCTCGCGGTCGCAGTGACGCTGATGCTGGTCGCCCGGCCGGCCGCCGTGTTCCTTTGCCTGGCGCCGTTCAGGTTCTCCTGGCGCGAGAAATTGTTCATCTCCTGGGTCGGATTGCGCGGCGCGGTCGGCATATTCCTGGCCTCGATTCCCCTGATGGTGGGATTGCCGCAAGCACAGCTGTTTTTCGATGTCGGCTTCGTGGTGGTGCTGGTCTCGCTCCTGGTGCAGGGCTGGTCCATCGCCTTCGCGGCGCGGCGCCTGCACATCGCGCTGCCGCGCCACGACACCTTGCCGCGCCGGGTCGAGCTCGATCTGCCCGGACAGCTGGCGCAGGAGATCGTCGGCTACCCGCTTGGTGCCAACAGTCCCTATCTGCGGCGGCGCCTGCTTCCGTCATGGGCGCGGCCGACCCTGGTGGTGCGCGACGAGCAGATCCTGACCCCGGCCGAGGCCGAGCCGGTGCGCCAGGGCGACTATCTTTATCTGCTGGCGCCGCCCGAGAAGGCACAGGCGCTCGATCGCTTCTTCGTCAACATGCCGCCGCCGATCGCGCCGGATCCGCACATGCTCGGGGATTTTTTCGTGTCGGCGGAGGTGACGCTGGGAGCGCTGGCGGAAATCTACGGGCTTGCGATTGCGCCCGAGGATGCGGCGATCTCGCTGGCGGATCATTTCGGCAAGGCGCTCGGGCGCGCGCCAAAGCCGGGCGATGCCGTGCCGCTCGACACCATCGTGCTGGTGGTGCACGCGGTCGCGCACGATCGCGTCAGCGCGGTCGGGTTGCGGCTGCCGGAGGAAACCGCGACCTCGGCGACGCGCCTGCTCGATCGGCTCAAGGCGCTGGCGCGCCGTCTCCATCCGTTCCGCGATCATTGACGCCGCGCCCTACAGCACCGCGTCCGCATCCGCCGCGTCGAGCAGCTCAGGGCCGCCGGCAGCCTCGACCCGTCCGGCCGCAAGCCGCACCACCGAGCTTGCGATCCGCCGCAGCTCGGCGGCCTGATGGCTGACATACACCATCGGCACCCCGACGTGGTCGCGCAGGCGCTCGAGATAGGGCAGGATTTCGCGCTTGCGGGCGATGTCGAGCGAAGCGAGCGGCTCGTCCAGCAAGAGCAGGCGAGGGCGCATCAACAAAGCGCGGCCGATGGCGATGCGCTGGCGCTCGCCGCCCGAGAGCTTCCCGGGCCGCCGCTCGATGAGGCTGCCGATGTCGAGCAGGCCGACGATGCGTGCCATCTGCGCTGCATCCGGCGGCAGGCCGCACATCCGGCGCCCATAGTCGAGGTTCTGCTTGACGCTGAGATGGGGGAACAGCCGGCCTTCCTGGAACACGTAGCCGATGCGCCGGCGATGCGGGGGCAGGTTGATGCGCCTTTCGGAATCGAACAGCACCGTCTCGTCGATGGCGATGCGGCCGCGGTCGGGGGCGACCAGCCCGGAGATCATGTTGACCAGCGTGGTCTTGCCGGCGCCGGAGGGGCCGAACACGGCGGTCACGCCGCTGCCGGTTTCAAAGCGCGCGCTCAGGAAGAAGTCGCCCAGCCGCTTTTCGACATCGACGGCCAGCATGCTATTCCCCGTGGAAGCGCATGCCGGCGCGCTGCGAAAGCCATTCCGCCGCCACCAGCGCGGCGAGCGAGATCGCGATCGCCACCAGCACCAGGCGGCCGGCCGCCGCATCGCCGTTGGGCACCTGGGTGAAGGTGTAGATGGCGGCCGAGATGGTCTGCGTCTCGCCCGGAATGTTGGCGACGAAGGTGATGGTGGCGCCGAACTCGCCCAGCGCCTTGGCGAAGCAGAGCACGACGCCGGCGATGAGCCCGGGCAGCGCGAGCGGCAGGGTCACCGTCAGGAAGACCCAGACGCGGTTTGCCCCGAGCGTCGCGGCGGCCTCCTCCAGGCGCTGGTCGATGGCTTCGATCGCAAGCCGGATCGGGCGCACCAGGAGCGGAAATCCCATGATGCCGCAGGCCAGCGCCGCGCCGGTCCAGCGGAACGAGAGCACGATGCCGAGCTGCTCGGCCAGGAAGATGCCGATGGGCCCGCGCCGGCCGAACGAGATGAGCAGCAGATAGCCGGTTACTACCGGCGGCAGCACCAGCGGCAGATGCACCAGACCATCGAGCAGGGTCTTGCCCCAGAACGACTTGCGCGCCAGCAGCCAGGCCATGGCGATGCCGAACGGCAGCGCCACCAGGGTCGCCACGATGGCGATCCGCAGCGACAGCCGGATCGCGATCCATTCATCGGGGGAAAGGTCGAGCAACCGGCACCCGTTGGGCTTGATCCTGGGTTAATCGGGCAGCCATGACGCTTGGACCATGTGGCGCTTGGACCCGCATGAGCGCACGCCGATAGTCGACGAGTTCGGATTTCGCGATGCGACCGCTCCGGAAGCATCGTTCCGGGCCGGCAGGACGCGCTTACGGCGCGCCGCGGGTCGCAACCAGTACAATAAAGCATTTCCCGGAAAAGGGGAGTCTGGTTGTTCAGCGGTTGATCGCCTCGCACTGTTGCGCGAATGTGCGGCGGGGGAGTCGCGATGGACATGCTCAACCGCATCAGGTCGATCCTGCTGACGCCCAGCCTCGAATGGCCGGTGATCGCGAAGGAGAAAAGCGCAGCTTCGGCGCTGTTCGTCCGCTATGTGGCGACGCTCGCCTTGATTCCAGCCCTGGCGCGTTGCGTTGGCGCGTCCCTGGTCGGCTGGTATGCGCCGATCTGGTCGAGCCTCGCCGGCGCGCTGGTCACCTATCTGTGCGGTCTCGCGATCGTGTATGGGGTGGCGCTGATCATCGACCTGCTGGCGCCGAGATTCGGGGGCCAGAAGGATTTCGCCGCCGCCCTCAAGCTTGCGGTCTATTCCGCCATCCCGGTCTGGCTTGCCGGCATTTTCCTCATGGTGCCCGGCTTGAGCTTTCTCATCATCCTCGGCCTGCAAGGGGTCTATCTGTTGTGGGCCGGGTTGCCGGTCCTGCTGCGGGTGCCGGCCGGGAGGGCGCTGCCCTATGCGGCGGTGGTGGCGGGTTGCGGGCTCCTGGTTACGGCCGGCCTCGCCCTGATCGAGGCCCCGCTCTTTGGCGCGCCCAGCTGATGGCATTCTTGCATTGTCGCATTTTAGGCCGGAAAACCGCTTTCCACTTTTCCTGAAAATGTTCCTACGGCGCCGTCAGCACCTGCCGGCAGAACGGCGGCAGGTCGGCCATCTTGATCGGGGGGCGCGGTTTCTCGGGCTCCGGCGAGGGCTTGGGATGCAGCACCGCATCGGTGAACCACCAGTCCAGGTCTTTGCCGCAGCCGTCGCCGGCCGGAACCGGGTCCTGATGCTTGCAGGTGGGGCTGTCGTCCGGACATTTGATGCGGACGTGGAAATGATAGTCGTGCTCCCAATAGGGCCGCACCTTCTGCAGCCAGGCCCGATCGGTCCCGGTTGCCTGGCAGAGGGTCTTCTTGATCGCGGCATTGACGAACACGCGCTCGACCACCGGGTCCTCCGCCGCCGCCTTGATGATGGCGACATGCGCCGGGGTCCACACTTTGGGATCGACGTCCTTGCGGCTGTCCGCCACCACCATGGTGGCCGACATCTCTTCGCGCTCCTGCGGCGTCAGCACGCGGTCCGGCATCGGGCGCAGCCAGATATCGGCATCGAGCCCGACCTGATGGCTGGCATGGCCGGTGAGCATCGGGCCGCCGCGAGGCTGCGACATGTCGCCGACCAGGAGCCCGTGCCAGCCCGCCTTGGCGCCTTTCTGCGAGAGGCGCTCGATGAACTGCACCAGAGTAGGATGCCCCCAATTGCGGTTGCGCGAGAGCCGCATGACCTGCCAGGTAGGGCCGTTGATCGGCAGCGCCTGCCCGCCGGCGAGACAGCCCTTGGCATAGAATCCGACCACCTCCGGCTTGAGCTGCGCCGGCACAGTCTTGCGGCCGAACAGCTCCTTGGCCGGATTGTTGGGATCGTCGGGCTTGGCAAGCGGGGGCAGCGGCTGGGGATTGAGGGTGCCGAGATCTTGGGCGCCAGCCATTTGCGCGCCCGCAAGCTGGGCGGCCAGCAGCGCGGTTGCCCATGCGAGCGGCGCGATCATCCGGGCGGCGCCATCGCGGGACCGCAGCCGCGCTTCAATCCGTGACGTCATGTGCACATTCCGAATCGAAGATCGCCCCCGCCGCCGAGTTTACGCCGCACCGATCGGGTGTCGAATTAAAATTCAGGCGGCGCGGTCATGCTTTAAGATGCGCCGCGACTTTGCGGGCGCGATCCCGATAGGCCTGCGCCAATTGGGTGGCGCGGTCCTCGAACAGGTCGTCCGACAAGCCCGCGCGCCCGAGCAGCCGCTCCTCGGTGGCGGCATGCGGCTCGATCGTCCCGTCGGCCAGAACATGTCCCAACCGCGATCCGCGCGCCGCCAGCGCGCGTCCAACCAGCAGGCAACGGTGGCAATCGAGCGGCTCTCGTTCGGCGCACATCAGGCACACCCGAAAGCGCCCCATCGCCGCAGCAACGTGGTCGAGACCGGTGCGAAACTGCGGCGTTGCCGCCATTCTCTCGTAGTCGGCGACGCCCTCGCAATAAAGTGCCGGATCGTGCGGCCGGCCCCCCAAGGCATCGCCGAACGGCAGATACGCGATGTCCGCGCCCTGCAGACGAGCCGACAGCTTGGGACCGGAGAACCAAGGGAAGCGCCGCGAGAACGGAACAGAGCGTACGTCCGCGATCGCCGTAACGCCGGCCTGTTGCACCAGCGCCATGAAGCGATCGGCCGGCAGGTTGGAATGGCCGATGGTCAACAGGTCGAGATCAGCGGGCGTCACCATCGCAATCGTCACCGAAACCGGCGGTCGCGCCGGCATTCGATCGTGTGTAGCATGGGGATCGCGGCAAATTGCAGGAGGAAGCCATGAGCACAAAGCAACGCAAGGGTTCGAAAGACGCGGCGCTCTCGCGCCGCTCGGTCATGACCAGCGCGGTCTCGGCGGCCGCGAGCGCCGGACTGATCTCCGCCGCTTCGGCGCAAACTGGGGGCGGGAAGCCGGCGCCAAATGTACGTTTTGTGCAGCCCGACGCGATCTACAAGACCGCTACCTACACCCATGTGGTGGAGATCGTGGGCCCGGGCCGGCTGATCTACACATCGGGCGAGCAGGGCCGCGACCGCAACGGCGATCTTCCCGCCGACATCAGGGCGCAATCGATCCTGATCCTGGAGAACCTCAAAGCCGCGCTGGCAGCGGTCGGCGCGACCTTCGACAATGTGGTCAAGCTCAACGTCTACATGCTGGATCTGCGCAAGCACCAGCCGATCTGGTCCGAGATCAAGCAGCAATACGTCAACAAGAACGCGCCGCCGGCGAGCACCACCGTGCAGGTGCCGCTGCTCACCCGCGAGGGCGCGCTGCTCGAGGTAGAGGCGGTGGCGGCGCTGCCGGCGGTGTAGCGGCCGGCCGCAGCGCGCAGGGTGGGCAAAGGCGCTCTCGCGCCGTGCCCACGCGAAGTCTCTCGGCATATTGAGCGGCTCCGCGTGGGCACGCCGGACCCCGCGTGGTGCATCAAACAAACTCCCGCGGCCGCCTTTGCCCACCCTACCGCGTAGCGTGCCTCACACGTCCACCTTCAACGCCGCGATGAACGCTTCCTGCGGAATGTCCACCTTGCCGAACTGGCGCATGCGCTTCTTGCCTTCCTTCTGCTTGTCCAGAAGCTTGCGCTTGCGGCTCACGTCGCCGCCATAGCACTTGGCGGTGACGTCCTTGCGGAAGGCGCGCACGGTCTCGCGTGCGATCACCTTGCCGCCGATGGCGGCCTGGATCGGGATCTGGAACATGTGCGGCGGGATCAGCTCCTTGAGCTTCTCCACCATGCCGCGGCCGCGATAGTCCGCGCGCGCCCGGTGCACCAGCATCGAGAGCGCATCGACCGGCTCGGCATTGACCAGGATCTGCAGCTTGACCAGGTCGGCGGCCCGGTAGTCGGAGATGTGGTAGTCGAACGACGCATAGCCCTTCGATA
>DASYFD010000390.1:0-10693 GCA_036498625.1 Xanthobacteraceae bacterium
GTGCCCGGAACCGAGCTGGCGCCGTTCTACGTGCGCATGACGCGGCGGCTGGTGAAACTGCTGGCCGAGCGCACCGCCGACGGCTACGTGTTCCGCACCGATCTGCGGCTGCGGCCCGATCCGGCTTCGACCCAGATCGCGGTATCGACCGCGGCCGCGCTGCACTACTACGAAAGCATCGGGCAGAACTGGGAGCGGGCGGCGCTGATCAAGGCGCGGCCCTGCGCCGGCGACATCGCGGCCGGGCAAGCCCTGCTCGCGGCGCTCGTGCCCTTCATCTGGCGGAAATACATCGATTTCGCCGCGGTCACCGACATCCACGACATGAAGCGCCAGATCCATGCCTATCGGGGTCATGGCGAGATCAATGTCGAGGGGCACAACATCAAGCTCGGGCGCGGCGGCATCCGCGAGATCGAGTTCTTCGTGCAGACCCAGCAGCTCATTCTGGGCGGCCGGCATCCGGAGTTGCGCCAGCCGCAGACCCTGGCGGCGCTGGACGTCCTGGCCGCAGGCGGCTGGATCGACGCGCGCGCGCGCGATGAGCTGGATGCGGCCTACCGCTTCCTGCGCCTGGTTGAGAACCGGTTGCAGATGGTGGCGGACGAGCAGACCCAGACCTTGCCGTCTGACGGCGCGAGCCTCGAATCCTTTGCCCGTTTCGTCGGCTTTCCGGGCCGCGACGCCTTTGCGGATGCGCTGCTGGCGCATTTGCGCAACGTCCAGCGCAACTATGCCGCCCTGTTCGAGAATGCGCCGCAGAGCGGGCTGCAGCCGGGCAGGTTGCTGTTCCCGCCCGCCGGCGACGACCGCGCGACCCTCGACCGGCTCGCCGAGATGGGTTTCCGGCAGCCAGCCGAGGTGTCAGGCCGCCTGCGGCGCTGGCTCTCCGGCAGCACCCCCTCGTTGCGCGGCAGCTTCGCCCGCGCGCAGCTTGCCGAGCTCATTCCGCAGCTGCTGCAGCAATTCGCCCGCTCCCCCGATGCGGACGCCGCCGTGCTCGCCTTCGACCGGTTCATTTCCGCCCTGCAGGGGGGCGGCCGCCTCTACTCGCTGCTGCGGCAGAACCCCGACCTCATTTCCCTGATCGTGCTGGTGCTGCGAACCGCGCCGCGGCTGGCGGACGGCCTGGCGCAGTTTCCGGAAGTGATGGATGCGGTGATCGATCCGAGCTTCTTCGGTGCGCTTCCGCAGGAAGCAGAGCTCGCCGCCGGGCTCGCCCGCTCGCTCGATCAGGCGTCCTCGCACGAGGATTTTCTCGACCGCATCCGCATCTTCGCCCAGGAGCACATGTTCCTGATCGGCACCCGCGTGCTGTCCGGGACCGTATCGGCGGAGCAGGCCGGCGAGGCTTTCGCCCGGCTGGCCGATCTGCTCATTCGCTCGCTCGCGGGCGCGGTCGAGGAAAATTTCCGGCGGCTGCACGGCAGCGTGCCCGGACAGGAGACCGCCATCCTGGCGCTCGGCAAGCTTGGCGGTCGCGAGATGACCGCGACCTCCGACCTCGACCTGATCGTGGTCTACGACTTCGATCCGGCGCAGCCGGATTCCGGTGGGCCGCGCGTTCTGCATGGCGCCCAATATTTCGCCCGCCTGGTGCAGCGCCTGATCAGTGCGCTCACTGCGCAGACCAATCACGGAGTGCTTTACCGGGTCGACATGCGGCTGCGGCCGTCGGGGCGCTCCGGGCCGCTCGCCACCCAGCTCGCCGCCTTTGCAATCTATCAGGACAGCGAAGCCTGGACCTGGGAGCATATGGCGCTGACGCGCGCGCGCGTGGTGGCTGCGTCGCCGGCCTTCGAGGCCCGCGTGGAAAGCGTCATCCGCGGCGTGCTGTGCCGGCCGCGCGACCGCGATGCGCTCGCCGCCGACGTGATCGAGATGCGCGCGGCGATCGCGCAGGAGAAGGGCGATGCCGACCGCTGGGATCTCAAATTTGCCGCCGGCGGGCTCGTCGACATCGAGTTCATCGTGCAATTTCTGCAGTTGCTGCACGCCGCCGAGAGCCCCGAGATTCTCGATACCTCGACCGCGCATGCGCTCGACAAGGCTTGGCGTCTGGGCCTGCTGGCGACGCAGGATGCCGAGGTGCTGCGCGGCGCGGTGCGCCTCTATCACGATCTGACGCAGCTCTTGCGATTATGCCTTCCCGGGCCGTTCGATCCCAAGGCTGCCGATCAGGGCCTGGTCGGATTGCTGGCGCGCGCCGCCGACGTGCCGGATTGGATCACGCTCGATGCCTTCGTGGCGGAGACCGAGGCCAAGGTGCGCCAATGCTTCGTGCGCATTCTGGGCCGGGCGCCCTGAGGGCGCAGCCGCGCTCGCGGCGCTTCGCGCATTTTTGCATTGTCGCATTTTCGGACGGAAAACCGGATTCCACTTTTCCTGAAAATGCTCTATCCGACCGCGCGCAAACCCCTCGTCAGCAGCCGCCCATCGGAACGGCGGGGATTGCTGCGCGGAAACGGTGCCATTGCGTCGCCCGCCCGCTCCGGCTCGGCATCGTTCGTTACCCCCTCGCTCGGGAGCCGCAGCAACACGATGGTGCCGCGGCCGAGCTGCGAGCGGATGCGCATGGTCCCGCCGTGCAGCTCGGTCAGCGATTTGGCGATGGCGAGCCCGAGGCCCGAGCCCTGATGGCTCTTGGTGAGCTGGCTTTCCACCTGCTCGAACGGGCGCCCAAGCTTGGCGAGGGCGTCGCGTGGAATGCCGATCCCGGAATCCGCGATCGCGATCGAGACGGTGCTGCCGGTCGCCCGTCCGCGAATGACAACACGGCCGCCCTCCGGGGTGAACTTGACCGAGTTGGAGAGGAGATTGAGCACGATCTGCTTGAGCAGGCGGTGATCGGCCCGCATGCGCACGCCTTGAGTGATGTCGGCGACGAGATCGAGCCGCTTGTCGTCGGCGCGTGTGGACACCACCCGCATGGCATCGTTGAGGAAGGCTTCGAGCGCGATCTCTTCCTGCTCCAGGCGGATGCGCCCGGCCTCGATCTTCGACATGTCGAGGATGTCGTTGATGACGTCGAGCAGATAGTGGCCGCTTTGGTGGATGTCGGAGCAGTATTCGCGATATTTGTCGGGTCCGAGCGGGCCGAATATGCCGGCACCCATCATCTCGGAAAATCCGATGATCGCATTGAGCGGGGTGCGCAGCTCGTGGCTCATGTTGGCCAGGAACTTGGATTTGGCCTGGTTGGCCTCCTCGGCGCGGGTCTTTTCCTCGGCGTATTTCTCCGCCAGGTCGGCGAGCTCCTGGGTCTGCCGTTCCAGCGCCTGTTGCGAGCGTTGCAGATCGGAGACCGTCGCGATCAGGCGCCTCTCGCTGTCCATCAGCTTTTCTTCGTGCCGCTTGATGGTGGTGATGTCGGTGCCGACCGACACATAGCCGCCGTCCTTGGTGCGCCGTTCGCTGATGTGCAGCCAGCGGCCGTCGTCGAGACGGGCCTCGAAGGTGCGGGCGCCGGGGATCTGGCCTTCGCTGGCGACCTGGGAGCGCAGCGTCGGCTTGCGCCCCGCCGCGATCACCGACTCGTAGGATGCCCCGGCCTCGAGCGCGGTGCGCGGCAGGTTGTGCAGGTCCTGGAAATTCGAGTTGCAAAGGACCAGGCGATTCTGCGCGTCCCAGACCACGAAGGCTTCCGGGATCGTCTCGATGGCGTCGCGCAGCCGCAAGTCCGCCTCGGCGGTCTTCTCGACCAGCGTCTTCTGCTCGGTGACGTCGACCGCGATCCCGATCAGGTGCGGTGCCGGCTCGCCGGCCTGGTGCACGAGCTCGCAGCGCGCCCGCAGCCAGATCCACTTGCCGTTGGCGTCGCACATGCGGAAGTCGTGATCGACCGATGTGGCCTTGGCTTCGGCCAGCTGGCTGGCGAGCTCATAGAGCTGCAGATCGTCGGGGTGGACGCGCGCCATCACCTCGCCGAAGCTCAACAGATCGTCCTTGGCGGGCAGGCCGAGTATGGCGAACATCGAATGCGACCAGAAAATATGGCCACGGGCCAAATCCCAGTCCCACAACCCGCAGCGTCCCCGGTTGAGCGCGGTGTCGATGCGCGAGCGCACCGTATCGTAGATCAGGTCGGCCTCGCGCGCGCGGATCGCCTGCCAGTGGAAGGCGAAACCGAGGATCAGGACGACGAAGCCGGTGGTGGCCGACAGCGTGATGGTCAGCGCCATGTCGGAGCGCCAGGCCGCGAGCGCGTCGTCGCGCCGGTCCACCACCGCGAGCTGGCCGCCCCAGGCGGTGAAATTGCGCACGGTGGCAAACGCCGGCGTGGCGTCGGCAAGGGTCAGTTCCGCCATGCCGGCGGCCGCCGCGAATGTGGTCAGCGATTGCGCGTGGCCCAGCACATCGAGCAGGCGCTGCCCCAACGTATCGGCATCCAGCGGTACCGGCGTGATCACCAGCCGGCCGGAATCGTTGATGAGAGCATGCGAGACGCCGGCGATGATGACGCCATCCTGATTGGTCACCAGCAGGCGGCGGCCGGGGGAGCGCGCCCAGGACGGAATCGCGTGCTCGAGCTCGGCTTGGATGCGCGCCTTGGAGTCGTCACTCAGGCTCTGGTCGATCCGCTCGGCCAGGACATCGGCGCAGGCTTCGATTTGCTTGGCGATGTCGAAAACCGCCTGCCGGCGATGATCGAGGATTTGGACTACGGTGCCGACGCAAATCGTGAGCAGAAATGCGATGATCAATGCCGGGACCGCGCGTCGCAGCGCCGGCTCGGCGGTCAACAGACGCCGATATGCCGGTTTGGCGATCGATTGGGCCAGTCCCTTGATCGAATCGGACCGTATAGACGCGCTCGCTGCCTCGGCGCGCGCCATTGAAGGCCTCCGTTTCGGATCGTCCCCACCAAATCTTCGTCCGGAAGGATGTGCCGCATCTCCCCGAATCACTTTCATTGGAATCGAGAAACGACGACTTGTCGAGAGTCCAGGGGCAAAAGATTCGGACCATAATGGCCGCCGCCCGCGCGGCCGGTTGCATTTCGGTTCCGAAACTCCCCATCGCGGCGGTGCGGTGTGGTAGGCTCGCGGCGCGCCCGGCATGGTTTCGGCGCTAAATGGTATGCGGGAGATCCACATGAGGCGGCGCGAATTCATCAGTCTGCTCGGCGGTGCGGCAGCCGCGTGGCCGCTCGCGGCACGCGCGCAACAGCCGGTCGTGCCGGTCGTCGGCTTCCTCAACAGCACGTCGCCCGATCCCTCGCTCCAGCGCGCGGCGGCGTTTCGCCAGGGTCTGGCCGAGGTCGGCTTTATCGATCGCCAGAACGTGTCGACGGTATTTCGCTGGGCGGAATTCCAGGATTCGCAACTGCCGCGGCTGGCTGCCGATCTGATCCGCCAGCAGGTGAGCGTGATAGCGGCGACCGGCAGCACCGCCTGCGCGCTCGCCGCCCAGCGGGCCACGTCCGCCATTCCAATCGTGTTCGAGATCGGCGGCGACCCGATTACCGCCGGTCTGGTCGACAAGCTCGACCAACCGGGCCGCAACCTGACAGGCGTGAGCCTCAATGCCGCCGCGCTCGGCCAAAGTCAGCTGGATCTGGTGCGCCAGCTAATGCCCAAGGCCGCCACCGTCGCGGTATTCGTCAATCCCGGCAATCCGAATTCGGGAACCCAGGCCAGGGTCGAGGCCGCCGCCCGCGCGCTCGGAATGCGGACCCTCGTCCTCAATGTGAGCCCGGAAAGTGGCTTCGACCGGCCGTTCGAGACGCTCGTGCAGCAGCACGCCGATGTGCTGCTGGTCGGCAACGATCCGTTCTTTCTCGAATGGCGCAGCAAGATCATCAGCTTGGCGGAGCGCTATGCGGTGCCGACGATCTACTCCTCGCGCGCCTATGTGGCGGCCGGCGGGCTGATGAGCTACGGCATCAGCATCACCGAAGGCTATCATCAGGTCGGCGTCTATGTTGGCCGCATTCTCAAGGGCGAGAAGCCGGCCACGCTGCCGGTGGTGAACTCGATCAAGTTCAAGCTCACGATCAACATCACCACTGCGCGTACGCTCAATCTCGAGATTCCGCCGGCGGTGCTGACGCGCGCCGACGAGGTGATACAATAAGGCGGGCGTTTGAGGAGCGCCCGGGCACTCCTGATCGTTGGTGCCTGGACTGAATCGCCCGCCTAATTCCACACATGCTATCTCCGAGTATCCCCCTTCTCGTCAGCGGGATCATACCTGCCGGTTGCGGGGGGCGAAGCCTCGGCCGGCGTGCGGGATGCCAGGGCTTCTTCGCGGAGCTGCTCGTATTGCGCCCGCACCGCCTCCTTGCCGTAGGCGCGCTCGAGCCGGCGAATTGCGAAGTGGCCGCGGGCGACGTCCTGGAAATGGTCGAGAAAGGCGTAGTTCACGGCCGCTCCGCCGAGCGCGCCCACGACCGGCAGAGCTTGCGCGGCGAGCTTCTGGGTGACTACCACGCCGAAGCGGGATGCGACTTGCGCGATGAAGCGAACCAGGATGGGAGCGCCTTCCTCGATGATGCCGCGTTCCGTAATGAAGCGTGCCGCTTCCGTTATCGATTTCGCCAACATGCCGCGAACCACGAAATAGCCGCCTTCGGCGCTGTCGACCGCGGCGGTCCTGGACCCTAGGGCAAATACCTGCACGCAGGAGAGAGCCGCATCCGGGTCGGCGAGGTTCTCGCCTTCGCTGCGCGCGATATCGGCGATCGAGCGCAACATGATGATGGTCGAGATCGGGATCTCGAGCGGCGCCGTCACCAGGCCGAGGCTGCCGCCGATCGCGCCCGAAGCGGTCGCCAAGGCCTTGTGCAACAGCCGCGAGGCGGCTTCCGGCCGGTTCTCCATCGTGCTGAGCGCCACTTTCAGGGCGGCGTTCAGGCCCTTGGTGGTGGCGGCGACGATGATCTTCGAGGCGCCCTCGGGAAGCGCCAGGCCGATGAGTTCGATCGGCTTGCCGATGATGCTGGTCAGCCGGGCCGCCAGGCTCGCGTTCTCGAGCAGCCCAACCGCCGTTCGGATGGTCTCCAGGTCGTCGTCGGTCATCACATGCCGTCCCGAGATGATTGCCTGCATGTAGGATGGGTTGAGCTCTTGCGAAACCCATCAAATACCGCCGATGGGTTTCGCATAGCCCGCGAAGACGGGCGTAACGCCCTGATGAGCTCAACCCATCCTACACGCCTTGCTCTTCACCAATAGGCAACGGGCGAAGCCGGACTTCGGCTCCGCCCGTTGCGAGATTTTTTCCGGCGGCGGGCGGTGCTGCCGGTTCTCCGGCAACGCCGCCCGCCGTTCGGCATCAGCGCACGATTTGGCCTCTGCCCTTGCCGGTCTGCGGCAGGGAGATCGTCCCGTGCGGGATCGTCGTCGGGGTGTGCGGTTGCATGATGACTCCGGAGGGTATCCGCTGGTGGAACCTGATCGGATGGTCCGGTTCCCGCGGCTCACGCGGCTCACGCGGCTCGTGCACCTTCAGCCGTCGCAACGGGGATTGGATGTCCTTGAGGATCTCGCCGCAGACGCCGTTGTGCAGGTTCTGGCGCGGGCAGCACTTGCCGTCCGACGCCTTGATCTGGCCGCGCGGGCAGTCGTTTACCGGCGGCGGCATGCACTGGCCGTCACGCACGTTCTGACGGTCGCAGCACTGTCCGTTGGGCAGCTTGATCTGGCCGCGCGGGCAGGTGTTGGGCGGCATGCACTTGCCGTCCTTCACGTAGCGGCGATCGCAGCACTCGCCGTCCGGCAGCTTGATCTGACCGGTCGGGCAGCTGTTGGGCGGGACGCATTTGCCGTCGCGCACGTATTGGCGATCGCAGCAGGTGCCGTCAGACAGCCTGATGGTGCCGGGCGGGCAGCTGTTGGGCGGATAGCATTTGCCATCGCGCACATATTGGCGATCGCAGCAGGTGCCGTCGGGCAGCCTGATGGTGCCGGGCGGGCAGAAATTCGGCGGGGGGAAGCAGCGGCCGTCCCGCACGAATTCGCGCGGGCAGCAGCTGCCGTCGCGCAGCCGCCACTCGCCGCGGCCGCAGAAGCCGCCGCCGCCGATCAGCCCGAACGGCACCACCACCGGCGGCGGGGCGAGCGTCGCCTGGCCGCAGATGCGCCAGATCGCAACGTCGCCGATATGGCCGCGTGCGGCATCGTCGCTGAAGCTGTCGTCGTAATCCACGAAATAGGTCTGCAGCGGCGGTACATTGGCGGGACGCACGAGCGCCAGCGCATTGCCCTGCAGGCCGTTCACGAGCAGCGGACCGCTCGCCGCCAGCCGCGTCGCGAGCGTTGGATCGACGGGGTTGCGCAATTGCTCGCCGGTGCTCCACAGGAAGGCGCTGCAGGCGGCCCGGTCGATCCGGCCGTTTGGATCGTAGCCGTAGCCGATGGCGACACCGCCATTGCTGTTGCGCAGATCCGCGGCGAAGCCGATCGCGTATTCCTCGGGATCGGGCTGCCAGGCGGCCGCGCCGCCGTTCGGCGGCGTTGCGCTGCGATAGCGCAGCACGCGGCCGACGCCGGGCTTGGCGAGCGCGCCGAAATCGTAGGCCCCGGTCGGCGCGGTGCGCTCGGCGAGGTACATGCGGCCCGGGTTGTCGAACGTGATCTTGGAGATCTCGCTGCCGCCGTCCCAGGGGGAAACCTGGATTTCGATGCGCGGCTGCGCACCGAACGTTCCGTCCGCCGAGATCGCAACCGACCAGATCTGCAGCCCGTCGGCGACCGCGTAGTAGAGCCGTCCGGCCTGCACCGCGAGGCCGAAGATCTGCCGCTCGGGCGGCGCGTAGCCCCAGGTCATCGGATTGTCGGGCTGGAATTGCGGATTGCCGATATCCAGGCGCGTCGCCGGATCGTACGCCACCGCCGGCAAGCCGGCTGCCATGCGGCCTTGCGTGCCGTGATCGTAGCGGCCGCGTTCCCTGCCTTCGAGATCGAACCGATGGATCATGCCGGTCTCCCGGTCGGCCGCGAACAGCGTGCTGGAGGCCGCATCGAAGGCGAGCCCGCCGAGCGCGGGTCCGGAATTGGCCACGCCCGCGAGGGTGACGTTGGCGAACAGGCGCACCGCGCCGGTCACGCCGTCGACCCGCCAGATCGAGCCCGGCCCGCCGCCCGCCGCCGGCCCGAACAGGCCAGGCATGAAGCTCGCATTCGGTCCGCCCTGCATGGCGCGCATCGGTGCGCCGTTTGGCCCCGGCACCACGATCGGCAGTCCGTAGGAGGAGGTTGCCGCCAGATAGATGTTCGGCGGCGTGGCATTGTCGAGCGCGACCGCGAACACCTGGCCGACCTGGCCTGCCGTCACGGTGAACGGCTTCGGCGCCGTCAGCAACTGCGCCTGCGGCGGTGCGCCGGGCGTCTGCAGATCCATGATACGGGCGGCCGGGCCGTTGAGGTCGATCATGGCTTGATCGACGGTGCCGGGAGGCAGCGGCAGGGGCGGCTGCGTGCCCGAAAACCCGGTGACCACGGCGTTGCCGTCGATCAGGATCGCGGGGGAACCCTGCTGTGCGGAGGCGGTGCTGCTGCCGGCAGCCGAGCCGAGCAGCGCCCCGGCGCCGACCATGATTGCCAGCGCGGCGATGCGGGCCGGTTTGCGGACTGCGGCGAATACCGCGGCCCACGGCTTTTGCCCGCTTGCGCCTTGGGCACATGCGGCGATGAGGGAACAGTGCGACACGGGAGATTCTCCACGGTTGATATGACGCTCGGATATTGGTCGTGGTGGGCCACTGTCGGGTTCAGCCGTCATGGTGACGCATCGGCACGCTCAATCCAAACTGACATTGGCGGCCCGGATGGGGCCCCTCCATTTCTCGATCTCGCCGGTGACGAATTGGCCCAGATACTCCGGGCTGCGGTGCTCGGCCGGCGGGATGCCCATGCCGAGTCCTTCCAGGCGCTCGCGCACCAGCGGCGTGTCCAAAGTGTCGCCGAGCGCGGTGTTGAGACGGCGGATGATCGCCGCGGGTGTCCGCTGGGGAGCGAAGAACGCAAACCAGCCCGGGGCCTCGAAATCGTTCAGCCCCTGTTCATGTGCCGAGGGCACATCGGGCAGCGCCGGCGTCCGTTCGCGATTGAGTACAGCGATCGCCTTGACGGTCCTGGCGGCGATCTGCGGCAATGCGGTGGAGGCCACGTCGCACATGTAGTCGATGCGGCCGGCTTGCAGGTCCGCCATCGCGAGCCCGGAGCCGCGATAGGGCACGTGGGTGACGGTGGCGCCGAGCGCGGCATTGAGCAGGACGCAGCCCAGATGCGTGCCCGAGCCGGCGCCGGCGGACCCGAACTGCATCATGCCGTGGTTTTGCCTGAAGTAGTCGGCGAACTCCTTGAAGTTGCCTGCCGGCAAGTCCTTGCGCGCGATCAGCACCAGCGGCGTCACCACGATCAGCCCGACGGGCGCGAAGTCGGCGACCGGATGATAGGGCGGGTTGCGGTACAGCGCTTGATTTTGTGCGTGGGTGCCCTGCGTGCCCATCACGATCTGGTAGCCGTCCGGCGCCGCCTTGGCGACGTGGACCGAGCCGGTGGTGCCGCCGGCGCCGCCCTGGTTCTCGATGATCACCTGCTGGCCAAGCAGCTCCGACAGGCGGTGGTCGAGGATGCGCGCCAGCACATCGGAGGGTCCGCCGGCCGCAAACGGCACCACCATGGTGAGCGGCCGGCTCGGCCAATCCTGCGCGCGCCCCGGCGCTGCGCTCAAGGCCGCGAGCAGGATT
>DASYFD010000391.1:0-13283 GCA_036498625.1 Xanthobacteraceae bacterium
TGGGGCGGAACCCGGCACCGCCCTTTCCGTCGAGAGGCCTCGGCTCACGCCGGGGCCTCTTCTTTTTTCGGGGCCCGCACTTTGCGGATTCCGGCCCGCGATGGTTAAACGGGTCTTAACCTCGCCGCCGCTATGGTAGCGAACCGATCATGCGGTGGGTTTGTGCCGCTTAGCCGATGTTCATGACCACCGAACGCGAGCCGCCTCCAGCGCCTGTCCGGGGCATCACCAGCCGCTCGCCATCCGTGCGGCTGCGCGAGCTGTTGGGCGATGCTGCGCCCGGCAAGCCCGCCATCAGCCTGGCGGTGGGCGAGCCGCAGCATCCGGTACCGGGTTTCGTCGGCCCGGTGTTCGCCGCCCATATCGAGGAATTCGGCCGCTATCCGATGAACAAGGGCATCGAGCCGTTCTGCCGCGCCGCCGCCGACTGGCTGGGCCACCGATTCGCGCTGCCGCGGCCGGTGGACCCCGACGCGGAGGTGCTGGTGCTCAACGGGACGCGTGAAGGGCTTTTTCTTGCCGCGCTGGCGGCCCGCAACTGGATCAGCGACCGAGCCGGCCGCCCCGCCATCCTGATGCCCAATCCGTTCTACGCCGCCTATGCGGCCGGCGCCGTGGCAGCCGATTGCGAGCCGGTGTACCTGCCGGCGACTGCGGCGAGCGGATTTCTTCCCGATCTCGATGCGCTCCCCGACAGCCTGCTGGCCCGCACGGTCGCGTTCTATATCGCGTCCCCGGCCAATCCCCAGGGGGCGGTCGCGACACCAGCCTATCTGGGCCGCCTCGCCGCTCTCGCCCGGCGCTTCGGCTTTCTGGTGTTTTGCGACGAGTGTTATTCCGAAATCTATTCCGAGCAGGCGCCGGCCGGGATCCTCGAGACCGCCGGTCCCGACTTTGCCAACGTGGTCGTGTTCCAGTCCCTGTCCAAGCGCTCGAACCTGCCGGGACTGCGGGTCGGCTTCGCGGCCGGCGACCGCGGCTTCCTGGCCCGGTTCCTCGATCTGCGCAATGTCGCGGCCCCGCAGGTCCCGGTGCCGGCGCAGCGGGTGGCCATCGCGGCCTATGCGGACGAGACCCATGTGGAGGCCAACCGGCGGCTCTACAGCCGGAAATTCGATCTCGCCGACCAGGTCATCGGCAACCGCTACGGCTATCGGCGTCCTGCCGGCGGATTCTTTCTCTGGCTCGACGTCTCGGCGCAGGGCAGCGACGAGGCCGCCACATTGCACCTGTGGCGGCAGGCGGGCCTGCGCGTGGTTCCGGGCCGCTACCTAGCCCAGCCGCAAGCCGACGGGAGCAATCCGGGCGAAGGCTTCATCCGGGTCGCCATGGTGCATGATCACGACACCACCGCCGAGGCGCTGCATCGCCTCGTCGCGGCGCTTGGTTGAGGGGCGGAGCCATGCCGGCGGTCAACCAGAGTTTCGACAGCCTTTCCTTTCTGTCCGACAGCCTGCGCGACATGCTGCGCCGCCGCCTGCGCGAGATCGCCGGCGTCACGCTGGTGTTAGCCGCGATACTGCTGGGGGCCGCGCTCGGCAGCTGGTCGGTGCAGGATCCGAGCCTGAGCCACGCCACCGTCAATCCGGTGCGCAATCTGCTCGGTCTGCCCGGCGCCATCACGGCCGACCTGATGATGCAGCTCCTGGGACTGGGCGCGCTCGCGCTGGTGCTGCCGATCGCGGTCTGGGGCTGGCGTCTCGCCAGCCATCGGGCGCTCCGCCGGGAATGGTTGCGCATCGCGGTCTGGGTCATCGGGGTACTGCTGGCGTCCACCTTTGCGTCCTGCGTGCCGGCGAGCCATGCCTGGCCGCTGCCGGCCGGCCTCGGCGGGGTCATCGGCGACGGCTTGCTGCGCGGCGCCCTGCTGGCCGCGCACGGGCAGCCGCCCGGATGGGACCGCATCCTGATCGCATCGCTGGCGGGCGGCGGAGCCTTTCTGGCGCTCGCGCTCGCCTGCGGGATCGGCTGGCACGAACGCGCCGACGAGGCGGAGGACGAAGACGAGGAGCCGGTGGCCGCCAAGGAGCGCGCCGAGCCGCGCGCTTCGGTCTCGCTCGGCTTCATCGTGCATGGGCTGCTCAGCCTCAAGTGGCGGCTCACCCGCTGGCTGGTGCGGCGCCGCTCCGGCGTAGTGCCGGTGAAGCGGGCGGCACGCACCCGGACCGAGCCGCGGTTGGACGAGCACAGCCGCGCCACGCTCGCACCCGAGATCGAGGACGAGGAGATCGAGGAGGCGGAGGAGGAAGAGGAAGACGAGCCGGTCGCCGCGCGACGCAAGCCGCGGATGGCCGCCAAAGCGTCGCGACAGAAGGGCGGCTACGCGCTGCCTTCGCTCAATCTCCTGACCGCCCCCAAGGCGTCGGAGCGCACCACCATGAGCGCCGAGGTCATCGAGGCCAATGCCACTGCGCTCGAAAGCGTGCTCAGCGATTTCGGCGTGCGCGGCGAGATCATCAATGCGCGGCCGGGCCCGGTGGTCACGCTCTACGAGCTCGAGCCGGCGCCGGGCATCAAGTCATCGCGGGTGATCGGGCTGTCGGACGACATCGCGCGTTCCATGAGCGCGCTCTCGGCCCGCGTCGCCGTGGTGGCGGGCCGCAACGCCATCGGCATCGAGCTGCCCAATCCGGTGCGCGAGAAGGTCTATTTCCGCGAGCTGCTGGCCAGCGACAACTATCAGGATTCGAGCGCGCGGCTGCCGCTCTGCCTCGGCAAGACCATCGGGGGCGAGGAGGTGATCGTCGATCTCGCCCGCATGCCGCATCTGCTGATCGCCGGCACCACCGGCTCGGGCAAGTCGGTCGCCATCAACACCATGATCCTGAGCCTCTTGTATCGGCTGCGCCCCGAGCAATGCCGGCTCATCATGGTGGACCCGAAAATGCTCGAGTTGTCGGTCTATGACGGCATCCCGCATCTCCTCACCCCGGTGGTGACCGATCCCAAGAAGGCGGTGGTCGCGCTCAAATGGGCGGTGCGCGAGATGGAGGAGCGCTACAAGAAGATGTCCAAGCTCGGCGTGCGCAACATCGACGGCTACAATGCCCGCGTGGTGGATGCCGGCGCCAAGGGCGAGGCACTCACCCGCACGGTCCACACCGGCTACGACAAGGAGACCGGCGAGGCGATCTACGAGGACGAGCAGCTCGAGCTCGAGACGCTCCCCCATATCGTGGTGATCGTGGACGAGATGGCCGACCTGATGATGGTGGCCGGCAAGGACATCGAAGGCGCGGTGCAGCGGCTCGCCCAGATGGCGCGCGCGGCCGGCCTGCACGTGATCCTGGCCACGCAACGGCCCTCGGTCGACGTCATCACCGGCACCATCAAGGCGAATTTCCCGACCCGCATCTCGTTCCAGGTCACCTCCAAGATCGACAGCCGCACCATTCTCGGCGAGCAGGGCGCCGAGCAGCTGCTGGGCCAAGGCGACATGCTCTACATGGCGGGCGGCGGGCGCATCAGTCGCGTGCATGGACCTTTCGTCTCCGACGAGGAGGTGGAAAAGATCGTGCGCCACCTGAAGGCGCAGGGCACCCCGCAATATCTCGAGGAGGTCACCGCCGGCGGGGACGACGACGAGGACGGCGCGGTGTTCGACTCGACCGGCATGGGCGCCGGCGACGCCACCGATCTCTACCAGCAGGCGGTGCAGATCGTGGTGCGCGATCGGAAGGCGTCGACCAGCTATATTCAGCGGCGGCTGCAGATCGGCTACAACCGGGCCGCCTCCCTGATGGAGCGGATGGAGCACGAAGGCGTCATCGGCCAGCCCAATCATGCCGGCAAGCGCGAAATCCTGATGGGCGGTGAGGGCGAGTAGCGGTATAAGGAAGCGGCGGGATCCGTCGGCTGGGATCCAGGGGGCGAAAGCCGTTATATGGCCATAAGCGCCGGGTAGCGGTCCGGACGGGGAACCGCAAAGGTTCACACGGGCAAAAGCGAAAGCAGGCGGAGAACGACATGGCGGGCATGCGCCAGGCGGTATGGATTGCGGTATTGCTGTCCGGGTGGCTCGCTGGCGCCGCCGCAGTCTGTGCGGAAACCATTCCGTTGCCGACGCCGGCGCCGGCCCCGAAGGACCGATCCACACCACCGGCTCCGGCAGCCCAAGCCGCCACCCCGGCGGCGCCCGCGACATCCGGCATCGGATCCCTCCTGGATGCGATCAATCCGTTCAGCGGAAAGTCCAACCGTCCGGCGACCGATCCTTCGACGTTCGATGCCAAGCAGCGCGCGCTGGTCAACCGGGTCAGCACCTACCTGACCAGCGTGCAGGTGCTGAGCGGCAATTTCGTCCAGATCAGCCCCGACGGCCGGCGCGCCACCGGCCATCTCTTCATTCAGAAACCCGGCAAGGTGCGCTTCGAATACGATCCGCCGAGCCCGATCGAGATCATCGCCGACGGCACGCAAGTGGTGGTGGCCGATCGCAAGCTGAACACCCAGGATCTCTATCCGCTGTCGCAGACACCGCTGCGTTTCCTGCTCGCCGACAAGATCGACCTGCTGCAGGACACCAACGTGGTCGGGGTTACGGCCGACGACACCTACGTGAGCGTGCTGATCGAAGAGAAGCAGGCCTTCATCGGCACCAACAAGCTGCTGATGATGTTCGATCCCAAGGACTTCAAGCTCAAGCAATGGACCGTCACCGACGTCCAGGGCTTCGACACCACGATCGCGGTCTCCAATCTCGACTCCTCCAAGCGGCCGGATCCGAACATGTTCAAGTTCGACTATACGCATTACGTGCAGTAGCGACGCGGCCGGCTCCGTAGCCCGGATGGATCGATAGCGAAACGCGGGAGCGGCGGCCCAGGATTGCGTTATCGCTTCATCCGGGCTACAGCCACCGTCTCACACCCCATGCGCCTCACCGTCTCCACCTGGAACATCAATTCGGTGCGGCTGCGCATCGATCTGGTGGCCAAGTTCATCAAGGCGGTCCGCCCCGACGTCCTCTGCCTGCAAGAGACCAAGTGCCCGGACGACCGGTTTCCGTTCAAGCGCTTCAACCGGCTCGGCTACCAGCATGCCGCCCTCAACGGCCAGAAGGGCTATCACGGCGTCGCGGTGCTCTCGCGCCTGCCGTTCGATTCCTTCCTGGCGCAGGACTATTGCGGCAAGACCGATTGCCGTCATGTCGCGGCCGTGCTGGGCGAGCGGGCCGGGCTGCGCGACCCGGTGACCTTGCATAATTTCTACGTCCCGGCCGGCGGCGACATTCCGGACCCCGCGATCAATGCGAAATTCGCCCACAAGCTCGCGTTCCTCGACGAGATGCGCGCGCGGCCGCAGCTGCGGCCCGGCGCGGGCGAACACGCCATTCTGGTCGGCGATCTCAATGTAGCGCCGCTCGAGCACGATGTCTGGAGCCACAAGCAGATGTCGCGCGTGGTCTCGCATACCCCGATCGAATGCGAGAAGCTCCTCTCGCTGCAACAAACCGGCGGCTGGATCGACGCCATGCGGATGCGCGTGCCGGAACCCGCCAAGCTCTACACCTGGTGGAGCTACCGGGCGGCCGATTGGGAGACCGCCGACAAGGGCCGCCGGCTCGATCACATCTGGGTCGCGCCGAGCCTCGCCGACCGGGTCACCGACCTGCAGATCCGCAAGCGGCTGCGCGGCAGCCTGCGTCCCTCCGACCACGTGCCGGTGACGGCGACCTTCGAGCTATAGAGCAATCGCCGGCGCCGGAATGCTCAATCATCGCTCGAGGCGCAGAAGAGCCAACAGCCCCCATTGCGAGACGAAGTTGCGAAACACGCGAAGGCTCGCGGCATATTCATACGCGCTGCCGCGCCATCAGATGGCTCGGTCTCCGGTAGATGCGTTTTGGTCGGCTATGTCGGCTTGCTGGCATTCGCCGCCGGTACGGCGGCCATGGCGGCGATCCTTTCGATCGAGACCATGGCCGCAATCCGGCCCGCGAGACCTGCGGCTTAGAACTTGATCATCGTGCTGCGCGTCAAGGTGACCTGGCTGGTGACGACCACGGGGCCGCCCTTGACCAGGTGATACGTGGCATATTGCTCGTTGTAGACATCCTCGCCGGCCGAGCAGTCGACCGGGACGATCACCTTGTAGCCACGCTGCGCTGCGCCCGACGCGGTTCCGACAGTCGCGCCTTGGAACGAGTTGCCGCACACGATCACGGTCTTGATGTCGGCTTGCTTGAGAGTGGCCTCGAGCGTGGAGCCCAGGAACTTGTCCGGCCCGCCCTGGCGGTACCACTCACCGGCGCGGGGCTTGAGCGCGGGATCCATTATGTCGTCGGGCGTCGCCTTGCCGTTGGAGCCGACCAGGCTGTACCAGACCACCATGTTATGGGCGCGCGCGGCGTCGTGCAGCCGCTTCATGTTCGGTACCGCGGCGATGCAGCGCGGGCGGGCGCTGCAACCACCTTTCATGATATCGAGAAACAAAAGCGCGGTCGTCGCCGGATCGACCGTGACCTCCTTGAGCTCCGGCGCCGGCGGCGCAACCGCCGTGCTCCAGTCGGAAACGACGTCGGCGATGGACGGCGATCCGAGCAAGGCGATGAGCAGCGTTCCGGCAGCGGCGGCAGCGAAGCGTGACGGTTTCATGTTGTCCTCCCTGTAGATTGACGGACGCAAGAGCATCCACGATAGAGCAGTCGCCTTATGAAGGCCATGGCGCGCACCGGCGCTCGGCATGGCCGAGCCCGCAGCTCCTGTGCGCGATCCCATGGGCTGATCGAGCCGACGTCTGCAGCCGATCGATCAGCGGCTCCGATCCCGCGATTGCGGGCCTATTTGAAATATTTCATATCCGGGGCCTTCTGGCCCTTGGCGGTTGGCATCAGGAAGCCATCGGCGCTGACCATGTAGTCGCTGTTGCCGAAACGCACGTGATTGTTGGTCTCGGGACAGTTCTCCTCGGTCCAGTGCGGACGCGGTGAGGGGTCGCGCCGGTAGTTCTTCACGACCGTCCATGGCTGCGTGAGCGCATGGTCGATCACGGTGACCTCGTCATGAACGATGGTGGGATCCTTGCTGTCGACGTAGAACTTTTCCTTGATGATCGTCTGATTGTCGTGATGCAGCGGAAGACCGGTGGCGTCGAAGGCACGCGGTCCGCGGAAGCCGCGGGTCTCGACCTCGAGCAGGTCGTATTTGCCGTCCCCGTCGGTGTCGACCCAATGGCCGATTGAATAGCCCAGCAAGGTCGGCTCCAGATCTTCCGGCCAGGAGCGCCCGTCCGTGAAGATCCGGCGGTTGTCGTAGATGTGGTCGACCAGGATGTGGAACGTGGTCGGCGCGATGACGAACTCCATCTCGCCATAGCCATTGACGGCGCGCGGCATGCCGGGGGAGAAGCACAGATAGGTCATGTTGCTGGTGCCCTGCCCGCCTTCACCCTTGGTGGCGTCGAAGATCGCCTGGTACTCCGGCGTGAGCGGCGCCTTCTGGTCGCGGGCGAACCGCCCCGGCCCGCCGATCGGACGCCACTGCCCGCTGAAGTCGGGGTATTTCGAGTCGTCCCACGCGAAGGCGGGGGCCATCGTGACGCAAAGAGCGCCCACGAGCGCGATGGCGCCGATCGAGCTTCGGTAGAGTGTCATTTTTTGTCCTCCCTCTCATCGTGCCCCGAGCCGCGCATCGGTTCCCGGATGCCGCAACGGAGGCCAGCGCATTCTGATCCGTCCTGCGGATGCCGCAAGGCCCATGATGGCACAGGAGGTCGCTGTCACCGGCAGGATCAAAACTGTTGCAAGCACGGAGGGCGTGCAAGGCGCGATGCGGCAGACCAGTGCGTCGGGCGCCCGCCAGACACCGTTTCTCAACCGGCCGCGTGCGGGCAGCTATTTCCGACCTTGCCCGTCCAGAATCCCGAGCACCGCATAAATGTCAGCCGTGGATTGATCGGTTCTGGTCGCCAGAATATCGCGCAGCTTCTCGGCGGCGCCCGGATAACCGTCCAGCATCTTGAGAAAAAGGCTGCGCGGGATGCGCAGCACGATGGAGGGCTCGAGCGCGGTCGCGGTCGCCGGCCGCTTGGTCTCGGTGATCAGAGCCAGCTCGCCGATGAGGGCGCCGCGTCCCACCACCAGCGGCTCGCCGGCGTCGGCATGGCCCAACGACAGGCTGAAGGATCCCTCCTGGATCACGAAGCCCGCGTCGGCCTCCTCGCCGGCGCCGAACAGCACCTCGCCGCCGTGCACGTAGCGGCTCTCGGCGCCGATCGCCAGGATGCGCAACGCGTCGCGCCCCAACAGTCCGAGCGTTGGGACGCGTTCAAAAAAAACGATGTCGTCCTCGATGGTCATGAACGGACGAATTCACGGCACAAGTTTGTAGCCGCCGGATTCGGTAACCAGAATTGCGGGGCTGGCGGCATCCCTTTCGACTTTTTGCCGCAGCCGGTAGATATGGGTCTCGAGCGTGTGCGTGGTCACGCCGGAATTGTAGCCCCACACCTCTTGCAGGAGCATCTCGCGCGATACCGGCCGCTGGCCGGCGCGGTAGAGATAGCGCAGGATCGCGGTCTCCTTCTCGGTGAGACGAACCTTGTTGCCCTTGGAGTTAAGCAGGAGCTTGGAGCTCGGGCGGAACGTGTAGGGGCCGATATTGAACACGGCGTCCTCGCTCGCCTCGTGCTGGCGCAGCTGGGCGCGGATCCGCGCCAGCAGCACGGCGAACCTAAAGGGCTTGGCCACATAATCGTTGGCACCGGATTCCAGCCCCAGGATGGTGTCCGAATCGGTGTCGTGGCCGGTCAGCATGATGATTGGCGCCTTGAAGCCGTTCTTGCGCAGGATGCGGACCGCCTCGCGGCCGTCCACATCGGGCAGCCCGACATCCATGATGACGAGATCGATCTGGCCGGCCTTGGCGGATTGCACGCCTTTGGCGCCGGTCTCGACCGCAATCGATTCGAATTCCTCATGCAGCGCCAGCTGCTCGACCAACGCGTCGCGCAGCTCCGCGTCGTCGTCCACGATCAGAATCTTGCGGGTATTCGACATCAAAACGGGCCTGGAGCATCCACCATCCGGCGAAGTAGAACATTCGGGGCCAAAAGAGCAAGCAGGACTTGGCGCTTAGATGAATCGCGCCGGGGCCACGGACGCGTTATGTAAGCTGATGCGGCAATTGGTCTTTTCTCTCATTCGGGTGCGCCGGGGAGCGGCCGGGCGGAGCCGCGGAGTATTGCTGGCCGGCCGGCATGCCATCAAGGTGGTGCTCGGACGCGCCGGCATTGCGGCCGACAAGCGCGAGGGCGACGGCGCGACGCCGCGCGGGCGGTTTCGGCTCATCCGCCTGTGGTGGCGGGCCGATCGGCTGCCCCGACCCCGCACCGCCCTGCCGGTACGGCGCATCGATGCGGCCCTGGCATGGTGCGAGGATCGAACCGACCGGCGCTACAACCGCCCGTTCCGGCGGTCGGCCAATGAACCAGGCGACCGGCTCTGGCGCGACGATCGCCTGTACGACCTGGTGATCGAGCTCTCCCACAACACGCGCCCCCGGGTCGCCGGGCGCGGCAGCGCGGTGTTCGTGCACGTGGCGAGGCCCGACCGTTCCGGCACGGCTGGCTGCGTGGCGCTCGATGCCAAGGATCTGCGGCGCCTCATCGGCCGGCTGGGGCCAGGAACGCGCATCCACATCGCGTAGCCGGCTAGCCCCGCTCCCCGAAAATGGCGGTGCCGACCCGCACATGAGTGGCCCCGAATGCAATCGCCACCGCAAAATCGGCGCTCATGCCCATGGAGAGGAGCCGCAGGCCATTGCGGCGCGCGATCATAGCGGTGAGCCCGAAATGGGGAGCGGGCGGCTCGCCCAAGGGGGGCAGGCACATCAGCCCGGCGATCGTGAGCCCATAGGTTTCACGGCAACGCCCCAGGAAACTGTCGGCATCTTGCGGCAGCACGCCCGACTTCTGCGCCTCGCTGCCGGTGTTGATCTCGGCGAACAGGAGCGGCGAGCGGCCCTGCCGGGCGATCTCGCGGGCGAGCGCCTCACACAGCGAAGGCCGATCGACCGAATGAATGGCCTCGAACAGGGCCACCGCCTCCCTGGCCTTGTTGGATTGGAGCGGCCCGACGAGATGCAGCGCGGTCGCCGGATAATCCGCCTTCAAGGCCGGCCACTTCGCCATCGCCTCCTGCACCCGGTTCTCGCCGAAGACCTGCTGACCGGCCGCCAGCACCGGTGCGATCGCTTCCGCGCCGAAGGTCTTGGATATCGCCACCAGGGTCACCTCGGCCGGATCGCGGCGGGCCTTGGCGCAAGCCTCCGCGACCTCCTGAAGGACGCCCTTGAGCCGGGCTGGCGCGCCAGCCTGAGCTTGTGTGTATTGCATCGCCGTCATTTCACCACCGCCAAGTAACCCCCCAATAGCATGCCGGCCGTTGCGGCGCCGGCCGGGCGTTGACCCGTCCGCGGCTTTCGTGTCCTAACTCGGCCCACATCCTGGCAGCCGGATCCTTGACGATGACCACCGAGCGCTACAACGCCCGCGACACCGAGACCCGTTGGCAGAAGATCTGGGACGACCAGGACATCTTCGCCACCCGCAACGGCGTGCCCGGCCCCAAATACTACGTGCTGGAAATGTTCCCGTATCCTTCGGGCCGCATCCATATGGGGCATGTGCGCAACTACACCATGGGCGACGTGGTGGCGCGCTACAAGCGCGCCATGGGTTTCAACGTGCTGCATCCCAAGGGTTTGGATGCGTTCGGCATGCCGGCCGAGAACGCCGCCATGGCGAACAAGGTCCATCCCAAGACCTGGACCTATCAAAACATCGCGGCCATGAAGGCGCAGCTCAAGTCGATGGGCCTGTCGCTCGATTGGAAGCGCGAGATCGCCACCTGCGACCCCGGCTACTACAAGCATCAGCAGAGGATGTTCCTCGACTTCTGGCGCGACGGCCTGGTGGAGCGCCGGAAGTCGAAGGTGAACTGGGATCCGGTCGACCAGACCGTGCTCGCCAACGAGCAGGTGATCGAGGGCCGCGGCTGGCGCTCGGGCGCGCTGGTGGAGCAGCGCGAGCTCACCCAATGGTTCTTCAAGATCACCGACTTCGCCCAGGACCTGCTCGATTCCATCGACCGGCTGGAGCGCTGGCCCGACAAGGTGCGGCTGATGCAGCGCAACTGGATCGGGCGCTCCGAGGGCCTCCTGGTCCGCTTCGGACTCGATCCCGCCACCACGCCGAATCGTGAGAGCGAGCTCGATGTCTTCACCACCCGGCCTGACACGCTGTTCGGGGCGAAGTTCCTGGCGCTAGCACCGGATCATCCGCTCGCCGCGGCCGCAGCCGCGAAGAACCCGGCGCTCGCCGCCTTCATCGCCGAGTGCCGACACACCGGCACCGCCCAAGAGCTCATCGACAAGGCCGAGAAGAAAGGTTTCGACACCGGGATGAAGGCCATTCATCCCTTCGATTCCGGCTGGAAGCTGCCGGTCTATGTGGCGAATTTCATCCTGATGGACTACGGCACCGGCGCCATTTTCGGCTGCCCGGCGCACGACCAGCGCGATCTCGATTTCGCCAATGCCTATGGGCTCGGCAACACCCCCGTGGTGTTGCCGCCCGGCGCCGATGCAGGCACCTTCGTGGTGACCGACACCCCCTATGACGGCGACGGCCGGATGTTCAATTCGCGCTTTCTCGACGGGATGACAATTGAGGAAGCCAAACAGGAGGTGGCGCGGCGGCTGGAGGCAGAGACCCGCGGCAACCGCCCGGTCGCGGTGCGCCAGGTCAATTTCCGGCTGCGCGACTGGGGCATCTCGCGGCAACGCTATTGGGGCTGCCCGATTCCGGTCATCCATTGCGACGCCTGCGGCATCGTGCCGGTACCGGCGGCGGACCTGCCGGTCCAGCTGCCTGACGACGTAGAGTTCGATCGGCCCGGCAACCCGCTCGACCGGCATCCGACCTGGAAGCACGTGACCTGCCCGAGTTGCGGCAAGCCGGCTCGGCGCGAGACCGACACCATGGACACGTTCGTCGACTCGTCCTGGTATTTCGCGCGCTTCACCGATCCCTGGATCACCACCGCGCCGACCGAGCGGGCTGCCGTCGATGCCTGGTTGCCGGTCGATCAGTATATCGGCGGCATCGAGCATGCGATCCTGCATCTGCTGTACAGCCGCTTCTTCACCCGCGCCATGAAGGCCACCGGCCATGCGGGGCTCGACGAGCCGTTCGCCGGACTGTTCACCCAGGGCATGGTGGTGCACGAGACCTATCGCCGGCCGAACGGCGAATACGTGCTGCCATCGGAGGTCACGATCGAGACCAAGGGGGAGCAACGCGTCGCCAAGCTGACCGACAGCGGCGAGCCGATCGAGATCGGCGCCATCGAGAAGATGTCGAAATCCAAGCGCAACACGGTCGATCCCGACGACATCATGGGGACCTATGGGGCGGACGTGGCACGCTGGTTCGTGCTGTCGGACTCCCCGCCCGAGGGCGACGTGATCTGGAGCGACAAGGGGGTACAGGGGGCATGGCGCTTCGTGCAGCGGCTGTGGCGCCTGATCGCCGATGCCGCCCTGGTGGCGGCGCCCGCCGACATGGCGCGCCCGGGCGCGTTCAGCCCGCCTGCACTGGCCCTGCGCAAGGCCGCGCACCGGGCGCTCGCCCGCGTCTCGGAGGATATCGAGCGCCTGCGCTTCAACGTCTGCGTGGCCCACATCCACGAGTTCGCCAACGCATTCCAGACCTCGCTTTCGGAAGTCGAGGCTCCGCCACTGGCCGACTACCGCTGGGCGGTTCGGGAAGCCGCCGGCATCATGGTACGGCTGTTCCATCCCATGATGCCGCATCTGGCCGAGGAGTGCTGGCGGGTGCTGGGCTACAGCACCCTGATGGCAGCCGAAACCTGGCCGGTGCTCGAGCCCGACCTGCTCAAGGAGAACACGGTCACACTTCCGGTCCAAATCAATGGTAGGAAGCGGGCGGAGGTCACGGTTGGGCGGGATGCGACAAATCCGGAGATTGAGGCTGCCGTTCTGGCGCTCGATGCGGTAAAACTTGCCCTCGACGGCAAGCCGCCCAAGAAGGTGATCGTGGTGCCGCATAGGATCGTCAATGTGGTGGTCTGATCGAGTAAAATCCGGTAGCCGGCTCGCCCGCTTGGCCGCGGCCCTGGGAATCGCGGCATGCGCCGGCGGATGCTTCCAGCCGCTCTACGGGGACCAGTCGCTCGGCCCCGCCGGCAGCCCGAGCTTGCGCAACGCGCTCGCGAGCATCGATGTCAAGCAGATCACGGCGCTCAAGGGCAGCGACGAAGC
>DASYFD010000392.1:0-6476 GCA_036498625.1 Xanthobacteraceae bacterium
CGCGACCGTATCCCCGGACGATATTCCAGGACGCACGGACCAGCCGTTTCTGGTTCCGTTCGACTTCAAGCGGCTCGGCCTTCGAGTCCCCGCGATACTGGTCTCTCCCTGGTTCAAGCCCGCCGTCGACTCGACCGTGTACAGCCACTCGACGATTCCCGGCTCGGTCATCGATGCCTTGCAGTTGCCCGGCGGATTTCTCACCAAGCGGGATGAAAATGCCGCCAAGCTGACGGCCAAGTACCTGGTCGACGACGGCTCGCACGTCTGGCGGACCGATACGCCGGACCTCACCGTGTCGGTGCAGCCGCAGGCGCTGGACATGATGCAGCGCGAAATTCTCGACGGCACGGTTCATCTGGACCCGCATCCGGAGCAGCGCAACCCGCTGCGCACGAAGGACATTCAGGATCCCGAGCAAGCCAAGCGCTTCATGCGCACACAAATCTCGAAGCATCTCGAGCATTTTTTCGCCTCCAACGGGCAGCCGCACCTGGCCGCTAAGCTCTCTGCCGACGATCAGTCCGCGACGCCGGCGATCAGCCCATCGCGCATTTCGGAGCTGCGCGGTTCCGAAAATCTTCCGACGAAGGGGGAGCGGCCTTGAGCGGCGGATCGCACGCGGTCACGAAGCGGAGACGGCAATGGCGGAAACGGCAGACATGGCTTGCATCCTGTTGATCCGCCATGGCGAAAAGTCCGCGGACAACACCGACCCGCATTTGAGCGACCAGGGCCGTGCCCGCGCGGCTATGCTGGCGGCCCAATTGCCGGCGCTTTATCCCACCATCGCGAAGCTCTATGCGACGGCGCCGTCCAGGGCGAGCAACCGGCCCTTTGAGACCATCGCGCCGCTCGCCACCGCGCTCGGCCTCAGCATTCACAACGGCTTCGCGGACAAGGAATACGCCGCGCTCGCCGCGCATGTGCTGCAAGGTCTGGACAAGCTCGCGGGCAAGACCGTTGTGATCTGCTGGCATCATGAGAAGATCCCGGCCCTGGCGCGGGACGGCTTCGGCCAGACCGCGGCACCCGGCACATGGGACGATTCGGTGTACGACCAGATTTGGCAGATCGACTTCGTCACACGCACAGATTCGCGGTTTGCGATTCTGCCACAGCCGCCGCTCGCGGAGCCGCCGCCGGCGGCGGCCGATTGAAAACTCCGGAAGCGCCAACTCCAATCTCGTGCGCTGATGCGGGTCGCGACCCCCGCGACTATTCCTCCGCGCCCAGGCCCCGGAACACCTCGCTGAGCTGGGCGCTCATGGGCAGGCTGAGCGATTCGCCGTTCGGGCCGGGTTGCAGAAACCATCTGCGATACGTGTCGGCGAGCACTCGACTTCGCCCCATGGTCAGGAAGGCGCGGGTCACCGCCGCCGCCATCAAGGGATCGTCCCGGCGGAACATGATGCCGTACGGCTCGTAGGTGATGAAATCGCCCACCACCGCCATGGCGGCTTCCGCCTTCCTGGCGACGATGAAGCCGTAGAGCAGCACATCGTCGGTCGCAAAGGCGTCGGCCTTGGCGTCCGCCAGCATGGCGTAGCTCTCGTCGTGGTCGCGCGCCGAGACGACGGCGATGCCGAGCTTGTATTTGTCATTGAGCTGGTTCATCGCGGCTTGGTTGGTCGTGCCGGAGGTGACGACCAGCGTCTTGCCGCCGAGGTCCCGGAAGGAGCTGATGCCGGAGGAACGCCTGACCAGAAGCTTGGTGCCGGCGACGTAGATGATCGGCGAGAACGCCACGCTCTGCTGGCGTTCGGTATTGCTCGTCGTCGAGCCGCATTCGAGATCGACCTTGCCGGACGTCACCGCTTCTATGCGGCTGTCGGCCGTCACAGGCGCAAACAAGGCGCGGGTCGGATTGCCGCCCAGCTCACGCACGATCTCGTCGACGATCCCGAGGCACAGATCGATGGAATAACCGAGCGGCCGCGACCCGCCCTGCCGGACGAAGGAGAAGGGAAACGAGGCTTCGCGATAGCCGATGACGACGGCACCGCTGTCGCGCACCTTCTTCAGCGTTCCGGACAGGACGGCGGGCATGCTGTCCTCACTCGCCGGGGGCGGAGCGGTGCGATCAGCCCCGCCCAGATCCTCCGCGCCAGCGCGCAATGCTGGCAGCGCGATACCGGCCGCGAATGCGATGGCGAGCGCCATGGTCTTGTTCAAGTAGGCCTCCTTCGCGAGCATCCGGATGAGCGCGACGGCGCGCATCCGGTCCGTTCATTTTTCAGCTTGCTAGGCCGGGACCGGTCGCGGCACCACTGCTCCCGCGGGATCGTCCTGCGCCGGGCCGAGCTCCTTCTCGAACTTGGCGACGGCCGAAGCCGCCAGCGAATTGCCGATGACGTTGGTGGCGCTGCGCCCCATGTCCAAAAACTGGTCAATGCCCAGGATCAGCAGGAGACCGGCTTCCGGGATGCCGAATTGCTTCAGCGTCGCGAGGATGACGACCAGGGAGGCGCGCGGCACGCCCGCGACGCCCTTCGAGGTGAGCATGAGCACCGCCGCCATGGCGAGCTGCTTGCTGAGCGGCATGTCCACGTTGTAGGCCTGCGCGATGAACATGGAGGCGAAGGTGCAATACGCCATGGTGCCGTCAAGGTTGAAGGAATAGCCAAGCGGCAGGACGAAGCTCGCGATCTTCTTCGACACGCCAAACTTCTCGAGCTGCTCGAGTATCTTCGGATAGGAAGCCTCCGAGCTCGCCGTCGAGAACGCGAGCAGGAAAGGCTCGTACATTCGCCGCACGAGATCGGCCATGCGCGCGCCGAGCGTAAGATAGCCGACGAACAGCAGGATGGCCCACAGCAGGGCGAGGGTGAGGTAGAAACCGCCGAGGAATTTGGCGAAGTTCAGCAGGATGCCCGGCCCCGACTTGGTGATGACCGAAGCCACCGAGGCGCACACCGCGATGGGCGCGAGCTTCATCACATAGCCGGTGATGATCAGCATCACGTGCGAGACGTTGTCGGCGAACTCGAGCAGCGGATGGCCGCGCTCCCCCAGCGCCACCAGGGCGACGCCGGCGAAGATCGAGAACACCACGATCTGCAGGATCTCGCCGTCGGCGAGAGCCTTGAAGATCGAGGTCGGCACCACATGATCGATGAAATTCTCGATGCTGAAGGCGGAGGTGGCGAGATTGGCGGTCGTGCTGCTCTGATCCGCGATGGCGATGCCGACGCCCGGCTGCAGGAGATCCACCATGAACAGGCCGAGCAGCAGCGAGACGATCGAGGCGCACACGAACCAGCCCATGGTCTTGGCGCCGACGCGCCCGACCGTCGCCGCATCGCCCATGTGGCCGATGCCGACCACCAGCGTCGAGAACACCAGGGGGCCGATGATCATCTTGATCAGCCGCAGAAAGATGGAGCTGATCATCGACATGTATTTGGCGACATCGGCCGCGGTCGATGGATCCGGAAGCGAGTAGTAGCTGGTGATGCCGAGAATGACTCCGAGCACCAATCCGGCCATCACATAGAGGAAATTCCTGTTCAAGGCGGCCTCCTGCGGTTCGCCGCGCGATCATCCTTGATCCGCGTCGCTTGACCGGCCCGATCCCTTGATGGCGGGAAGCCGTGCGGTCGAGCGTCTGGCTCGCGATCATCGACGCTTAAATCGAAATACTCAAGTGGCGACGGCGACGGGGCGGAGCGCGACCTGCCGTTATCGGAAGAGATGCAGCACGGGATGACGCTCGACGCCCGGCCTGCGCATCGTCAATCCGTTTCGCGCGGCGCGCTGATTGCCGCCGGCGCGGCAATACGGTCGTAATAGCGGCAGAGCAGCGCCGCGGCGGCGCCTGCGGCCGGCACCGCGAGCAGGATCGCCGCCGAGAGCGGAAGGCCTGCGAAGGCGAACCCCGCCGCGATCAGGCAGGTGCCGCCGCAGCCGATGTCCCAGGCGCCCTCGGTCACGATGTGGAAGCGCAAAGGGCATGGCGACGCCTTGGCCAGGTTGTAGAGCGCCGTCATCAACGCCGGTATCAGCAGCGCGGAGGAGAAGGCTCCGGCCGCGTTGGCGCTGACGGCAAGCCAGGGCGAGCCAACGCTCGCGGCCCGCAGCAGCAGGACGACCACCGCCACCGCATAGGCGACGAGGACCGAGCGGCGGCCGTATCCGGCGTCGATATGGCGGCCGAGCACAAGCCCGCATGCGGCGCCGACCAGAGCCGCGAGCGCCATGGCGCCCCCATAGGCCGCGAAGCTCTCTCCCAATGAGATGAACAGGGCGATCTGCCAGACGTAATGATAGCCCGCCGCGAAGGCTCCATCCGCCAGGAAGAGCGTCGAGCCTAGGCGCGCGGCGCGAAAAGCGCCTGGCACCGCCGCGGCCACCGCCACGTCGGGCGCGCCGATCAGCGGCAAGACGGCGAGCGCATAGATCAGTCCCACGGCCGCGAATGTGGGACCAGGACCGGCCGCGACCAGCGCCCAGCCGCCGATCAGCGGGGCGACGATCCCGAGCAGCGTGGCCAGCGCCTCGCGCGCCCCGATCTGGTGGCCGCGATGCTCGGCATCGCCGATGACGGCGAAGTAGGCGTGAAAGCAGGTCCAGTAGAAGACCCCGGCGAGCGAGGCGACGAGGGTGAAGGCAGCCAATGGCAGGTCTACGCCATGGACCAGGGCCAGGATCGGGTATGTGGCGGCGGTCGCGAGCGTGCCGAAGATGAGCGCAGGCTTGAGGCCGAAGCGCAGCGCGAACGGCAGAACCGCCGGGCGCATGACGAAGCGGCCGGCCAAGAGCGCCGCCAATACGGTGAGCGTCGCCGCGACGGAGACCCCTGCCCGCAGCAGATAGACGAACACGAAGGCGCCGCCGCCCGTCTCGGCGAAGGCCTGGATGCCATAGTGCAGGTTGGCGCGGTTGACCGCGCGGTTGCGAAAGAAGGCCATTGCGGAGGGGGCTCGGTGAAAAGTGAAAATGCGGACGCGCCGCTGTCGTGGCTCGAGGCGCAACACAATAGCGCGTTGCCCGATCCGTTCACGCCGAAATTCTCCTGCAAAATCAAAGGGGGCCCTTGTAAAGAACAACAGATTTACAAGCCCGGGGAATCTCGCGTGTAAAGACAGGCGCTGCGCCGCGATCCGCGCCAAATAGCAACGAATATCAAGCGACGAACAAGCCGCCCTGTTGCTGCCTCGCGGCCGGCGTCCACCACCAGGGCGTTTACGCCCGTCTTCGACGGGCCACGACCAAACAAACGCTCGGCGCGGCCTCTCGTCCGGGCACACCAGCTCATTTTCAATTTCACGAATAATCTGATTTGCAAGGTGGCGTCAACAGTGAGTGCTCGCCATGTGCCTGTTTGGGAGCGGGAGGAGCACTCCACGTGGGCCGACCTTCAAATCCTTGATTTCGACCGTGTCGAGAGCGGACTCATCAAGGTAATCTGCCCCAATTTCGACTCGGGTCACGCGCTAAAGACGCCGCTCAGGGCGCAGCGACAGTTGCCGCCCCTCAGCCATCCACCCGGAGCCGCCATGGCCGACCCCGCCGATCATCGCGCAGGACAAGACGATCCGGTCTCGGTCGCGAAGGCGTGTTACCGGGCCTACGTGGACAAAGACCGTTCAGCCATTGAGCGGCTGATCGCCGAGGATTTCCACTTCACCAGCCCGCTCGATAATCGCATCGATCGGAACACGTACTTCGAGCGTTGCTGGCCCAACAGCGAGAGCACGGCCGACTTCACATTCGTCCATCTCGTGCAGCAAGGCGAGCGCGTGTTCGTGACCTACGAGGGCCGGAACGCCGGTGGCAATAGCTTCCGCAATACCGAGATCCTGACGGTTCGCAAAGGCAAGCTGGTGGACGCCGAGGTGTACTTCGGCTGGTCGCTGCCGCACCCTGCCGCTGCCGGCGGGTTCACGGCTGCGGGCGAGCAACCCTGAGCCACGCATGCCCTTCCACCTTCCGCTTCGGTGCCGATGCGGCCGCCTGCGCGGCATTGCCAGCAACGTCTCGCCATCCGGCGGCTTCCGTTTCGTCTGCTATTGCAAGGACTGCCAGGCATTCGCCCGTTTTCTCGATCGGGCAGACGTGCTCGATTCCGCCGGCGGAACCGACATCTTCCATATGCCGCCCGGGCGCATGACGCTCACCGCGGGCACCGAGGCGCTGCGTTGCCTGCGCCTCTCCGAGAAGGTCTTGCGCTGGTACAGCGAATGTTGCCGGACACCGATTGCCAACACCCCTGCCCGCCCGGGCTTCCCGGTCATCGGCATGGTTCATTCCTTCATGGACCACCCGGCCGACAACCGTTCCCGGGACGCGGTGCTCGGCCCGCCGCTCTGCCGCATCTACCAACGCTCCGCGGTCGGGCCGCTCCCGCCGGACGCGCCCGGTCCGCCGACGGTCGGGCTTTTCGCCCGCCGCGCGTCAAAGCTGCTCGGGTGGTGGGTGCGCGGGCTCGGCCGGCCCACGCCGTTCTTCGATGATCGGACCAAGGCTCCGCGCGC
>DASYFD010000393.1:0-8346 GCA_036498625.1 Xanthobacteraceae bacterium
CACGGTGTCGCCCACGTTCTTCTTGCGCACCATGCCGCCGTAGAACAAGGCGAGGCCCGGAATGGTCATCATCAGCACGATGGCCATCGAGGTGAGCATCCAGGCGGTGTCGCCGGAATTGGGCGAGCATTCCTTCTGGACTTTCGAATCGCACGCCAGCGTCTCCACCGCCGGCCCGGCATCGGCGGCAGGCGCCGCTTCCTGCGCGTGAATTGGTGTGTAGGAGGACACGGTGAGGCAGATGCCGAGCAGGACTCCAAATAGGAGAGCCAGCAACCCCGCACGTGTAGGCTTCTTGAACGTCATGATTTAGCTCCTGTCCGTAGACGGTAAGGTGCGGGTTCAGATGGCCGCAGCGTCGGTTTCGCCGGTGCGGATGCGCACCGCGCTTTCGAGGTCGAGGACGAAAATCTTGCCGTCTCCGATCTGTCCGGTCTTCGCCGCCGCCGTGATGGCGTCGATGGTTCTGCCGACCTGGTCGGTCGCGACCGCGATCTCGATCTTGATCTTCGGCAGGAAGCTCACCGCGTATTCGGCGCCGCGGTAGATTTCGGTGTGGCCCTTCTGGCGCCCGTAACCTTTGACCTCCGTGACGGTCATCCCGTGCACGCCGGTCGCAGTCAGAGCGTCTCGGACCTCGTCGAGCTTGAATGGCTTGATGATGGCCATGACGATCTTCATCGGTTGGATCCCCGCTTTGGGCCCGGCCTGCGGGGTGCAGGTTCAGGCGGTCTCAACAGAGCCTCGCCGCAGGAAATTCGGCTCCTGCCGGCAATGCCGTGAGGCTGGGAATTCAAGCCGCGTGCCAAGTCCGCGAGGAGGGCTCAAAGTCTTGGAAATGAAGGACTTCTTAAAGGGCTGCGGCGCTCGAAGCGGAGCCGGAGGCGGCCGCCCGACCCGAGCCAGCGCGATCTGCACGGTTTTTGATCGTTGTGACTAAATTTTAGTCGATTGCTCACCGCGTAAGCAAAGCGTAAAATCCAGCGGGTGCAAGGCCGTCGAAATGCCACGCCTCGGACGCGAATTGGTCAAAAACGACCTGGGATTTGACGCTGGCGGCCGGCCCCTGGGTCAGATCGCATCCCGGTCGGTCTCGCCCGTGCGGATGCGCACCGCGTGTTCGATCGGGCTGACGAAAACCTTGCCATCGCCGATCTGCCCGGTCTTGGCCGCACCCAGTATGGCTGCGATCACCTTGGGGACCTGGTCGGTATCGACCGCAATGTCGATCCGGATCTTGGGCAGCATGTTCACCACATATTCCGCGCCCCGGTAGATTTCGGTATGGCCCTTCTGACGCCCGAAGCCTTTGACCTCGGTCACCGTCATGCCTTGCGCCCCGATGCCGGAGAGCGCGTCGCGCACCTCGTCGAGCTTGAATGGCTTGATGATGGCCGTGACCAGCTTCATTGCGCTTCCACCGGGTTGTGATCCGGTAGCCTAGGCGCGATGCACCCCGATACGCAATCCCCCGCGGCCGTCACGGCTGCAGACGCTTGAGCTCGCCGATGGCGCCGGCGCGTTCGAGCAAGCCGACCGGGCAGGAGGCGACGGCCTCGCGCAGTAATGGAGCCGCCGCCGCAGGGTCGTTCTTTGCCAGCGCATATTCGGCGACATAGAATCGGATCTCGCATTGCCGCTCAGCCTGCTCGGCGGGCTCGACCTGCGTCCCCATGCCCATGACGGCGGCGCGATCGAGCGCTCCGGCAAAGAGGGCGAGCAGCGGTCCCGGCCAAGGGCCCGAACCGAGGGCGGTGGCCTCGCCGGCAAACGCGTCGTCCGCGACGCCGGCCCGCACCCTGGCCAAATGCCGCCAGAGCACCCGGTAGGGATCGGCGGGATTGCGGCTCGCGAGCGTGCTGAAATCGGCGGCCGCGCCCGCGAAGTCGCCGAGCGCGAGGCGCACGAAGCCGCGATTGCCGTAGACGCCCTCATGGCTGGGGCCGAGCTGCGAGGCCATATCGAGATCGGCGGCCGCGCGCGCGAAATCGCCGTTCTGGCTCTGCGCGGCGCCGCGATTGTTGTAGGCCTCTATGCTCCTGGGATTGAGCGCGATGGTTTTGTCGAAGCTCTCGATGGCGGCAGCGAGGCTGCCCCGCTCCATGAGGAGAGCGCCGCGATCGAGCCAGGCACCCGCCTGATCGGGCGCCGCCCGGGTCGCCTCCTCGTAATCGGCCAGCGCCTTGTCGGCATCGCCGAGCAGCCGGAAGGCGGTGCCGCGCGTGAGCATCGCCTCGGCATCGTGCGGATCGATCCGCAGCGCCGCGCTCGCGTCCGTGACGGCGCCGCGCAGATCGCCTTGCATCTGGCGCGCCATGGCGCGCCCGCGCAGCGCCGCATTGAGGTCGGGCTTGAGGCGGAGCGCGATATCGTATTCCGCGATGGCGCCTGTCGGATCGGTCTTCAAGCGCAACGCATTGCCGCGATTGATATGCGCCACCCAGGATGCCGGATCGAGCGCGATCGCCTTGTCGTAATTCGCGATCGCACCGTCCAGATCGCCGCGGATCTGGCGCGTCATGCCGAGGTTGATCCAGCCCTCCGGGTCGTCGGGAGCGAGCGTGGTGGTGGCGGCGAAATCGGCGGCGGCGTTCGCGATGTCGCCGCCCTGATAGTGCGCGAGGCCGCGAAACTTCAGCGCCCGCAGCCGGTTCTGGCGGCTCTCGCGCGGATTATCGATGATGGTGCTGCAGGCCGCAATCCAGCTTTCCGCGGCGCCGGTGCCGCAGCCGGCGGGCGCTTGCGCGCTCCCCGGCAGTGGCGCCAGCCAGGCCGTGATGGAAACGAGTGCGCAAGCCAGCCCCAAGGCCGCCCCGCGCCGGCCGCGATGGCGTTGCGATGCATTGTCCACGTTCGCCCCCGCTGGTTTGGATAAGGGCTGCAGATTGACGGAGCGCGGACGCCGAAGCAACAGATTCAAACGTCGGTGCGGCGCTCCCGCAACAGGCCCTCCTGCGCCACCGACGCCACCAGCGTGCCGTCGCTCGCAAAGATGAGGCCGCGGGAAAATCCGCGCGCGCCCGCGAGGTTGGGACTGTCCTGCGCGTACAGCAGCCATTCGTCGGCGCGGCACGGGCGATGGAACCAGAGCGCGTGATCGAGGCTCGCCGCCATGATGCTCCTGTCGAACACGCTGCGCCCGTGCGGGATGAGGGCCGAATCGAGCAGCGTCATGTCGGACGCATAGGCGAGCACGCATTGGTGGATCGCGGGGTCGGCGGGCAGCGGACCGCTCGCCCGGATCCACACATGAAAGCGGCCGCCTTCGATCGCCTTGCCCAGATAGCGGTCGAACTCCACCACCCGCAGCTCGATCGGCCGCGCCCGCTCGTAATAGCGCCGCACCGGATCCGGCATCAGCGGCATTATCCGTTCCTTGACCTCGTTCTCGCTCGGCAACTCGTCCGGCTTGGGCACATCCGGCATCTTGGCCTGGTGGCTCAGGCCCGGCTCGTCGCCATGGAACGATACCGCCATGGAGAAGATGGCCTGGCCATGCTGGATGGCGATGACCCGCCGGGTGACGAAGCTCTTGCCGTCGCGGATGCGGTCCACCTCGTAGATGATCGGCACCTTGGGATCGCCGGGCAGGAGAAAATAGGCGTGCAGGGAATGCGGCGGGCGCGCCGCCACATCGACGGTGCGGCACGCCGCCACCAGGGCCTGCCCCACGACTTGCCCGCCGAACACCCGCTGCCAGGCGTCCTGCGGCGAGCGGCCGCGAAACAGATTGACCTCGAGCTGCTCGAGATCGAGGACGGAGAGGAGATCTTGCACCGCGGAGGACATCGGCCAATGACGCGCGCGGCGGGGTCGAAGTCAAGCGCGCGGCTGCTATGATGGCGGCGTTCGAGGATATAGCCCAGGACCTGGATCGGGAGACGGATTTGGCCATGGCTGAGGGGCGCGACCTTGCGGCGGGCGATCCCATCGACGTGCTCATCGGGGGCGCAGGCGTGGCCGGGCTCGCGCTTGCGGTGGCGCTGCACCAAGGCCTGGGCGAAGGCTTCCGGGTCACCGTCGCGGACCCGGCGCTCGACCAGACGCCGGGCGATCCGCGCGCCTCCGCCATCGTGGCGGCGGCGGAGCGGCTGTTGCAGGCGATCGGAGTCTGGGACCGGATCGCCGGCGAGGCGCAACCCATCCTCGACATGGTGGTCACCGACAGCCGGCTCACCGATGCGGTGCGGCCGGTGTTCCTGACGTTCGACGGCGATGCGGAGCCGGGCCAGCCGTTCGCCCATATGGTGGAGAACGGTCCGCTGCACGCCGCGCTGCTCGATAAGGCGCGCGGGACCGGAGTCGTGCTGCGGGCGGCCGCGATTGCCGAAGCCGCGCCGTCATCCGGCGGACGCGATCTGGATGTCACGCTCGTCGGCGGCGAACGCCTGCGGGCGCGGTTGCTGGTGGCGGCCGATGGCGCGCGCTCCGGCATCCGCACGCGCGCCGGCATCCCGATCCGCGGCTGGGACTATGGGCAATCCGCCATCGTGACCACGGTCGCCCATGACCGCGACCATGGCGGCCGCGCCGAGGAGCATTTTCTTCCCGCCGGCCCGTTCGCGATCCTGCCGCTTAAGCATTGCCGTTCCTCGATCGTGTGGACCGAGCATGCGGCCGAGGCCGCGCGCATCCTGGCGCTGCCGGCGGATGAATTTCATGCTGAGCTCGAGCGCCGCTTCGGCCTGCATCTCGGCGCCATCGAGGCGGTGGGCCCGCGCCGCGCCTATCCGATCGGATTGTGGATCGCGCGCACTTTCATCGGCGAGCGGCTGGCGCTCATCGGCGACGCCGCCCACGTAATCCATCCGATTGCCGGGCAGGGGCTCAACATGGGGCTCAAGGATGTGGCGGCGCTGGCCGAGACCATCGTGGACGCGGCGCGGCTCGGGCTTGATCCCGGCAGCGCAGCGACGCTCGCGCGCTACCAGCGCTGGCGGCGCTTCGACACCATGGCGATGGGGGTGGCGACCGACGGGCTCAACCGGCTCTTCTCCAACCGTTCCGATGTGCTGCGCTTGCTGCGCGACGTCGGCCTCGGTGTGGTGGACCGCCTGCCCGTGCTCAAGCAACTTTTCATCCGCGAGGCCGCCGGCCTGGTCGGCGAGGTGCCGAAGCTGCTCAAAGGCGAGGCATTGTAGGGCGGCCTGCATCCTTGTCGTCCTTGCGAAGGCAGGGACCACCGCGGGGAGAGGCGCTGCGCATACAACAAGCAAACACCCTAGAGCGGGCCGAACTTGTAGGCGCCTTGCGCGAAACCGCCGTAGCGCGTGGTGGTGAAATTGAGCGGCTGCGGCCCCGGCTGCGAAAAGCCGACGATGACGTTCTCGAAGTCGGCGCTGCCGCGAGTCTGCAGATACCAATAACGTCCGCCGAGCCCGACCGTGACCTTGTCGGTGACCGCATACGACATGATGGCCTCGAGCTGGACGCCGGTGCCGCCGCCGTTTTCCGGGATCGGACCCGCGATGTCGCCCGGACCTGCCCCCAGCCGCAGCCAGTGGGTGTCCTGCGCGCTGATCTGCTCGTAGGGCAGCCAGGCGACCTCGGCGCTCAGCTTGAGCCGGTCCAGCACCTTGAACTCGGCGAGGATGCCCAAGCGCGCGAACTGCCAGCTGGATTCCTCCGTGATGCCCAGGACGTTGGAGCCGATGGTCGGAACGCAGATGCCGGGATTGCCGGCCAGCTGACCGCAGCCGAACGCATTGGCGCTTTCGTTGAGATAGCCGTAGCCCGCGAACAGGCTCACGCGCATGCGCTCGCTCTTCACCACGATCTGGCCGAAGTCGATGCTGCCATACGCCAGCTTGCCGCCCTGCTGCTGGCTCAAGGTGTTGGAATAACCGCCGAAGCTCGCGGGCAGAAAGTCCTCGTCGTTGAGAGCGCCGTGGCTAAGGCCGCTGAAGCCCGCATAGCCCCGGAAGAAGGAGCTGAACGAGGTGTCGACGCGGCCGAAGCCTTCGAAGCTGCCGTTGGTGAGGCCCGAATAGGTCAGGCGGGAAAGCAGATCCTGGCTCGAGCGCGGATCGTCATACAAATCCTTCGCCAGCCTGCCGGTGCTGTACCAGATGCGGGTGCCGAACTCGAAGGTGAAATCGTGCAGTTGCGCGGCCGGCCCGGTGGGCACGATCGGTCGTGATGGTACGGCAGCGCCCGGATAGGGCGGTGGCGCCGGCTCCTGATACAACGGCCCTGACGAGGCGATCGGATAGGTCGGCGAGGTGTAGACGCTCGAGCCGCGCAAGCGAACGTGCTCGACTTCGTCAGCGTAGGCCGCGGGGGAAAGACAAACGATTGCCAGGCTGATCGCCGGCAGGACACCGAGACGCAAACGCATCGCTACATTCCGGTCTGAACGCTACGGCTCAACTCCTTTCGATCATGCTCCATTAACCTTAACGAACGGCTAAGCGGCGTTCGCCACGGCAATGGCTGTTACTTGTTATTGTCGGGCATAGCCCGCGAAGGCGGGCGTAAACGCCCTAATGTCCCGACAATCTCAGCAGGGAACGCACGGCCGTGCCAACCTGAGCGAGATGGCCGGGACGAGCCCGGCCATGACAATCAGGGCTCCCAACAAAACCGATCAATCAAGCGGCATCGACAGGATATGATCGCGGAATGCCGGGCGGGCCGCGATGGTGGCGTACCAGCGCTCGAAATTCGGCAGCGGCGGGCGGTCGGTCACCAGGGTGTGGAATCGGTAGCTGAAGACGCCGACCGGAATGTCGCCCATGGAGAATGCATCGCCAGCCACATAGGCGGTCTTGCCCAGCTGGGCATCGAGCATCTTGATTGCCTCGGTGGTCTTGGACTTCGAGGTCTCGATGGCGGCGAGATCGCGCTTCTCCGGCGGCGTGCGCACCAGCCCCCAGAACGTGGCATGGATGGCGGGACCGAGCACCGACAATTGCCAGTCCTTCCATTGGCTCGCGAGCGCCCGTTGCTTCGGATCGGCCGGCTCCAAGGTGCCCTTGCCGTGCAGCCCGGCCAGATAGCGCACGATCGAGTTCGCTTCCCACAGCACAAACACGCCGTCCTCGAGCGTCGGCACCAGCCCGTTCGGGTTGAGCGCCAGATAGGCCGGCTCACGGTTCTTGCCGAAGGCGCCCGCGATGTCGATGCGCTCATAGGCGAGGCCAAGCTCGCCGATCCCCCACATCGCCTTCTGGACATTGGCCGAGTTTTTTCGGCCCCAGATTTTCAACATGGGTCGGCTCCCTGGCGGTGGCGTGCAGAGGAGAGAGCGCTCAGTCGAGCGGCCGCGCTTCCTCGGGCAGCATGATCGGAATGCCGTCGCGGATCGGATAGGCGAGCTTGGCGGAGCGCGAGATCAATTCCTGCTTGCTCGCATCGTACTCGAGCGGTCCCTTGGTCAACGGGCAGACCAGGATCTCGAGCAGCTTGGGATCGATGCTGCCGGCGGGACGATCGGATGGTGCGGTGGTCATGCAAAGCTCCAGTTCGGCAAGGGATTTTTCAGGGGGCGCAGCTTGGTCGCGGTCTACATGTCCGGGTGGAGGGCCGCAAGGGCGGCTCGCAGGCTCATTGCAACGGGGTCTCGCCCTGGGCCCCGCCCTTGGCGAGCTCGATCTCGGTGACCGCCACCAGGATCTCGGCGCGGGTCTTGAGATCAGGCGCCTCCAGGAGAGCCTGCTTCTCGGCCGCCCCATACGGCGACATCATGGCAAGGGCATTGACCAGCGCTTCGTTGGGCGCGTTCTCGATGCCGTCCCAATCGGCCTTGAGATCATTGGCCTTGAGAAAATGCGACAGCGCGGTCAGCAGGCTCTCGCGGTCGACCTCGTCCTCGCCCTTGTGGCCGATGAAATCGTTCACGAACGGCAAGTAGCTCACGCGGCATTGCCGGTACGGCGTGGCGACGTCGAGCTCGGCCTCGATATGGAAGCGGGCGATGCCGATGAGCTGGATCAGGTAGCGGCCGTCGCCGGTCTCGGTCAGTTGGGTGATGCGGCCCACGCAGCCGATCTTGTAGAGAGTGGGCTTGTCCTCGGGAGACGGATGGGTCGGGTCCGGCTGGATCATGCCGATCAGGCGACGGCCTGATGTGAACGCATCGTCGACCATCATCAGGTAGCGCGGCTCGAAAATATTGAGCGGCAATTGTCCGCGCGGCAGCAGGAGCGCGCCCGCCAGCGGAAACACCGCAATGACCTCCGGAAGGTCGCCGGGTCCGAGATAGCGAGCGTTCATCGGCATCGTGGCTCTCCCAATCCGCCGCCGCCGGATTGCACGATCGAGATTACCTCACGCGAACAGGATCGACGACAGCCGCTTGCGTCCCGCCACCGTCGCCTCGTCGGTCGGGCCCCAGGCCTCGAAGAA
>DASYFD010000394.1:0-12528 GCA_036498625.1 Xanthobacteraceae bacterium
TGGCGGGCTTGCGTGGCCGGTTTCTAGGCGGAAAGCGCAGGAGTGTCAAACCTCCCGGGCGACAACCTCGCCGAGCCCGAAACCGGCCAGCGAAGCCGACAGGGCGGGCGAGGGTGGGCGGCCGCTGGTGAACAGGAAGCGTGCCGGGCTGGGCGCTGGTTGGCTGGGCGGCGTCCCCACAAGCTCCAGGGCCCGCCGCGCGATGGCGGGGGCCGGATCGATGAAACGCACCGGCCAGGGCGCCAGCCGGGTGAGCGCATCGAGCAGCAGCGGATAATGCGTGCAGGCCAGCACCACCGTATCGGTGCGCCGGCCGCCGGCGTCCACGAAGCAAGGCGCGAGCTCGGCCGCGATCGACGTATCGTCCACGCTCTCGCCGCGCAGCTTCGCCTCGGCGAGCGGGGCGAGCTCCGCCGAGCCGACCAGCGTGACATCGGTGCCGTTGGCGAAGTCGCGGATCAGCGCCTTGGTGTATTCGCGCGCGATGGTGGCCTGCGTGCCCAGCACCGAGACCCGCTTGCTGACCGACACGGCGCAAGCCGGCTTGATCGCCGGCACCGTGCCGATGAAGGGGACCTGGAAGCGCGCGCGCAGTTGCGGCAACACCAGGGTCGAGGCGGTGTTGCAGGCGATGATCACGAGATCGGGCGCATGGGTCGCGATCAGGCCGCCCATCAGGTCGAGCAGATGGTCGATCAGCGCCGCTTCGGGACGGCCCCCATAGGGAAAGAACGCGTCGTCGGCGACATAGAGATAGCGCGCATGCGGGAGCGCGCCCACGACCTCGCGATAAACCGTGAGCCCGCCCAGGCCGGAATCGAAGAGGAGGATGGAAGGCGGGGTGTTCATAGGGAGCAAGAATTTCGGGAGCGAACGTGGACAGGCTTGGCGAGTGTCGTCATGGTTTTGCGGACCAGCGGAGCGTCTCTCATATGTTTGCCAGGCGCCGCAATTCGACGACCGTCGGATGGGGCCCCCACGTCAAAAATGGCCGCCGCTGCTGTGGCGTGAACGTAATCTTATTCCCAAACTCGGTCTCGGATCGGAAGTGGATGTTTATCAGTGTAGGGTTGAACCACCAATATTCCGTGATATCGACGATTGCGCCGAGCGGGATTGAAATTTCCTTGCGATAGTTCGATATGTAGATCGAATGGCCGTCTACGCGAATTCTTTTCAATCTTGCAATGGACAACAAAATAAGTAACGAGCCCATTATCAAACCAAACAACAAATTATATTTCATTTTGGCTAGAGGGACGCCTTGGTTGTCGACTAAGCGCGCTGTCCATGCCGCGAAGGTGAAGCCGCCGAATATAGTAATCCAAAAAATTGGAAAAATGAACTTCATCATGAATGTCGAGCTCGATGACAGCGTCGTGATGCCCATGTCGGTACGACCCCGGTAGATTCTGGCTCTGTCACGCTCCCTTGCCGAACACGCGGGCGAAGATCGTGTCGACGTGCTTGAAGTGATAGGCGAGATCGAAATTGGCCTTGAGCTCGGCTTCGCTGAGATGCTTGCGCACGTCCTTGTCGGCCTTGAGCAGCGACAGGAAATCGCTGTCGCCGCCCCACACCTTCATGGCGTTGCGCTGCACCAGGCGGTAGGCGTCCTCGCGCGCGACGCCCTTCTGGGTGAGCGCGATGAGCACGCGCTGGGAATGCACGAGGCCGCCGAGGCGATCCAGGTTCTTCTGCATGGTGAGGGGATAGACCACCAGCTTCTCGATGATGCCGGCGAGCCGCGCCAGCGCGAAATCGAGGGTGGCGGTGGCATCGGGTCCGATCATGCGCTCGACCGAGGAGTGCGAGATGTCGCGCTCGTGCCAGAGCGCCACGTTCTCGAGCGCCGGCGTCACATAGGCGCGCACCATGCGGGCAAGCCCGGTGACGTTCTCCGACAGCACCGGATTGCGCTTGTGCGGCATGGAGGAGGAGCCCTTCTGGCCCTCCGAGAAGAATTCCTCGGCTTCCAGCACTTCCGTGCGCTGCAGGTGCCGGATCTCGGTCGCCAGCCGCTCGGCCGAGGAGGCGACGACCCCCAGCACCGCGAAATACATGGCATGGCGGTCGCGCGGGATGATCTGGGTCGAGACCGGCTCGACCCGGAGCCCCATCGCCTTGGCCACATGGGCCTCGATGCGGGGATCGACCTGCGCAAAGGTGCCGACCGCGCCCGAGAGGGCGCAGGTCGAGATTTCTTCGCGGGCCGCGACCATGCGGTCGCGCGCGCGGGCGAATTCCGCATACGCAAAGGCGAGCTTGAGCCCGAAGGTGGTGGGCTCGGCATGGATGCCATGGGAGCGGCCGATGGTGGGGGTGCGCTTGTGCTCCAAGGCGCGGCGCTTGAGCGCGGCCAGGAGCCGGTCGAGATCGGCGATCAGGAGATCGGCGGCGCGCCGGAGCTGCACGTTGAAGCAGGTGTCGAGCACGTCCGAGGAAGTCATGCCCTGGTGCACGAAGCGCGCCTCGGGGCCCACGATCTCGGCCAGGTGGGTGAGAAACGCGATGACATCGTGCTTGACCTCGCGCTCGATCGCATCGATGCGATCGACGTCGAATTTGGCGTCGCGGCCGCGGTCGCGGATTTTCTTTGCGGCCGATTTCGGGATCATGCCGAGCTTGGCCATGGCATCGGCGGCATGTGCCTCGATCTCGAACCAGATGCGGTAGCGCGTCTGCGGATCCCAGATCGCCGCCATGTCGGGCCTGGTGTAGCGCGGGATCATGCGGCCTCTCCCCGCGCCAGCCCCGCCGCCTGGCGGATCGCCGCGATGTTGCTCCGGTAGGCTTCGGGCGTACCACCCTTGAACACGGCCGAGCCGGCCACCAGCACATTGGCGCCGGCCTGCGCCACCAACGGCGCGGTCTCCGGCGTGACACCGCCGTCGACCTCGATATCGATCGCCCGGCCGCCCGCCAGCGCCCGCAGCCGGGCGATCTTCTCGACCGCGCCCTTGATGAAGGCCTGCCCGCCGAAGCCGGGATTGACCGACATCACCAGGATCAGGTCGACCAGATCGATGACCGGCTCGATGGCGCTTTCCGGCGTGCCCGGGTTGAGGGTAACGCCCGCTTTCTTGCCGAGCGCGCGGATCGCCTGCAGGGAGCGGTGCACATGGGGTCCGGCCTCCACATGCACGGTGATGAGATCGGCGCCGGCCTTGGCGAAAGCCTCGAGATAGGGATCGCAGGGCGCGATCATCAGATGCACGTCGAACAGCTTCCTGGTGTGGGGGCGCAACGCCTTCACCACGTCGGGACCGATGCTGATATTGGGCACGAAATGGCCGTCCATGACGTCTACGTGGATCCAGTCGGCACCGGCCGCATCGATCGCGCGCACCTCCTCGCCAAGCCTGGCGAAATCGGCGGCCAGTATCGAGGGCGCTATGAGAAGCGGGCGGGGCATCGATTCCCTCTTGCAATCCGACGCCCGCCTAACACGATGCCGGCACGCGAGCAAATGAGCGGCCTACCCTTATATAGTGGGCTTGAGGGGAAACATCATGGCACGTACCGATGCGATCGTGCTCGGCGCCGGCATCGTCGGCACCTGCGTGGCGCTGCAGCTCGCCAAACGGGGCCTCGGCGTGGCGCTGGTCGACCTGCGCCCTCCCGGCGAGGAGACCTCCTATGGCAATGCCGGCATCATCGAGGGCAACACGGTATTCCCGCCCGCGTTTCCATCGAGCCTCAAAGCGCTCGCCCGCATTGCGTTCAAGCGCGCCCCGGAGGCCAACTACCATCTGAGACAGCTGCCGCGGGTGGCGCCCTGGCTCGCGGCCTTCTGGGCCGCCTCGCGGCCGCAGCGGCTGGTCGAGACCGCGCATATCATTCGTCCGTTGTTTGCCCGCGCGCTGGGCGAGCATGAGGTCTTGCTGGCCGATGCCGGCGCCACCGGCTATCTGCGCCGGGAGGGCTGGCTCAAGCTCTACCGCAGCGACGCGGCGTTTGCGGCCCTTGCGCCCGAGCTCGAGCTCGCGGCCGCGTTCGGGATTGCGTACCGAAGGCTTGATGCGGACGGAGCGCGCGCGCTCGAGCCCCACTTGGCGCCGGTCTTTCGGCATGCCGTGCATTGGCCGGATGCCGCGAGCGTGAGCAATCCGCTGGCGGTCACCAGGGCCTATGCGGCGCACCTGGAGCGCCTGCGCGGCGTGATCCTGATCGGCAATGCGCGCTCGCTCCACCGCGCCGACGGACGCTGGCGGGTCGACACCGCGGCGGGCCCAATCGACGCGCCCGAGGTGGTGCTGGCGCTCGGACCGTTCGCGCCCGACATCCTGGAGCCGCTCGGCATCCGGCTCCCGCTCGGCATCAAGCGCGGCTACCATCTGCATTTCCGGACCGCCGGCAATGCCGCGCTGACCCGTCCGGTGGTCGATATCGAGAACGGCTATTGCCTGGCGCCCATGGAGCAGGGGATCAGGCTCACCACCGGTGCCGAATTCGCCGCGCGCGCGGCACCGCCGACGCCGGTCCAATTCGACCGCCTGCTGCCCGATGCGCGCGCGCTGTTCGCCCTCGCCGAGCCGGTCGAGGCCACGCCCTGGATGGGATGCCGGCCGTGCTTTGCGGATTCAAGGCCGGTGATCGGCCGCGCGCCTGGGCAGGCCGGTCTTTGGCTTGCCTACGGCCATGGTCATTGGGGCCTCACGCTCGGCCCTGCCACCGGCCGGCTCATGGCCGAGATGATGACGGGCGCGACCCCGTTCTGCGATCCGGCGCCTTACAGCGCGGAGCGTTTCACGCATTGAACGCAAAGGTTATTGGATCGTGCGCACCACATCCGACGTCGGCTTGTTGGTGACCGTGGGCAGCTTGAGCTCCTTCACGATCATCTCGTCGTAGGCGGCGAGCGTCTGCACCGGCGCCTTGGCCTTCATGAACACGATCTTGTAGCCATTGGTCTTGAGCTGCTTGAGCAGCTCGGCCGCACCATCGGCGGTGCCGCGCTGAAAATCATGCATCAGCACAATGCCTTTGCCGTTTTTCTTCAACTTGGTCAGCACCGAGGAGATGACCTGCTGGGGCTTATGGATCTTGAAATCGAAGGAATCCATGTCGGTCGAGAAGATCGCGATGTTGCGCTGGCCCAGATAGGTGACGGCTTCGGGCGGATGCCGCAGCGCCGGGAAGCGGAAGAACGGCGAGGCCGGATGACCCAGCCCCCAGGCCACCGCGCTGATGCCCTTCTCGATCTCGTCCTTGGCATCCTGGATGGACAGCTTCGAGAGATCCTTGTGCGACCAGGTGTGGCTGCCGATGGTATGACCGGCGGCGTCCACCTGCTTGAGGATCTCAGGCGCCCACATGGTGTGCTCGCCGATCGGGAAGAACACCGCCTTGGTGCAATTGGCGGCGAGCGCGGCGAGGACCTCCTGCGTGTTGTGCGGCCAGGGTCCGTCGTCGAAAGTGAGCACCACCTCGCCGGGTTGCAGGAAGTCGTATTGCTTGAAGTGCTCGAAGCCGAAGCCGGGCCCGCCGGTGGTGTCGATCTCGACCACGCGCGAAATGCCGAGCGCGTCGGGATGGCCGGGACAGCTGACCGGCGTGGGCGCGGGTGGCGGCGCGGGCACGGGCACCGGCGCTGCGACCGGAACCGGCGCTGGAGCCTGCGCCATGGCGGGTGCCGCCGGCGGCGCGGTGACGGGTGCTTGCGCCATGGCTGATGCGGCCGGTTGCGCGGCGGGCGGCGCCGGTGCGGGCGCTGCGGCCGGCACCGTTGCGACGACAGTCGGCTTGGCGGTTGCGCCAGTGGCAGCGGGCTTTGCGGCCGGCGCAGCCGCGACGGTGGGCGTGGTGCTCACCACCGGTGTGGTCGCCCTTTGCGCCAGTACGGCACCAAAAACGGCCACACAGACCACAATGGCAAGTGCGCAGGCTGCGGCGGCAAAACGCATCTTACCCACCCCTGTTTCCACTGAAATCGAGACTGATCCCCCACTTAAGAAAGCAATCCCCGTGCAAGTCAAGAAGCGTCCCGCAACGGTAGGAAGTTACTTGGTAATTTGGTAACCGAAGCGATCCCGCCAACTCGCCGGGGCGGCCCCGAAAGGGAGCGCCGCGGCGGCAAAGACGGCGCGCGCGACCGCGCGGGCAACCGCATTGGCGGCGTAGGTTCCGAGCGCGGCGAGGCCGAGCAGCGGGTCGGCGAGCGGCTTGCGCCCGGTCGCGGCCGCGAACACCACATCGCCGTCGAGCGGCGTGTGTACCGGATAGATCGAGCGGGCGAGGCCGGTTTGCGCCATGACGGCGAGCCGCCGCGCCTGCCCCTTGGTCAGCACCGCATCGGTCGCCACCACCACCAGGGTGGTGCTCTCGCGCTGGCTGCCCTTGGTGCGGTGGCGCAACGCATCGGGCGAAATCGATGGCGGCAGGCCGAGCCCGCCGAATTCGGCGTCCTGCTCGAACGGTGCCGCCCAGAACCAGGGGCCGCCACCGATCACCACCGAGCCGGCCGCATTGACGGCCGCGAGCGCGCCGATCGCAATTCCTTCAGGCGTCGTCGCCGCGGCCGAGCCGATGCCGCCCTTGAGGTCGAGTGTGGTGGCTCCCAAACCGGCTCCGACGCTGCCGAGCGCGAACTCGACGGCGGCATTGTCGGCGGCCGCATAGCCCAGATCCCGATAGGGGGCGAAGCGGCCCCAGTTCTTGTCGCCGCCGGCCAACAGGTCGAACAGGATCGCGCCCGGCACGATCGGCACCCGCGCGGTACGCACCGCAAAGCCGCGGCCGCGCTCGCGCAGCCAGGCCTGGATGCCGCCGCCGGCCTCGAGCCCGAAAGCCGAGCCGCCCGACAAGGCGATCCCGTCGATGCGATCGACGGTGGCGGCCGGCTCCAGCGGATCGGTCTCGCGCGTGCCGGGCCCGCCGCCGCGCACATCGATGCTGGCGACCGCCGGCTCCTCGAATACGATGGCGGTGACGCCGGAGCCCAGGCGGTCATCCTGCGCATGGCCGACCAGGACGCCGGGAACATCGGTGATGAGGTTGCGTGCGGCCACGAGGGGTCCTCTGCGTTTGGCTCAAGTGGGGGACGTAATTGCGTGGAATCACTCTAACATTTTCTGATCACATCGGTGCGATGGTGGTGCGGGCGGCTTGCATTGGGAGCCGCCTCCGTCGCATGTAGGGCCATGGTCGCCGATGTCACGATTGTCGCCGCGTTGCTGGCCGGGCTGGTGAGCTTTCTTTCGCCCTGCGTCTTGCCGCTGGTGCCGCCCTATCTGGTTTATCTCGCCGGCGCCTCGCTCGAGCGGCTGGCGGACGCCGAGCCCAAGCCGCGGGTTCGGCGTGAAACCATCGCCGCCGCGATGCTGTTCGTGGCCGGGTTCTCCACCGTGTTCGTCTCGCTGGGAGCGGCCGCAAGCTCGGTCGGGTCCGGGCTTCGCCACCTCCAGGCGCGGCTCGCCGGCCAGTTTGATGCCTTCAATGCGGCGACCGGAGAGCATTTGCCGGCCGGGCTCGATCCCTTCAATATGATTGCGGGATTGGTCATCGTCGTCATGGGACTCCACTTCCTGGGTATCACCCCGATCCGCTTGCTGCAGCGGGAAGCCCGGATGGAGATGCAGAAGCCGGTCGGTCTGTGGGGCGCCTATGCTATGGGATTCGCGTTTGCGCTGGGCTGGACGCCCTGCATTGGACCCATCCTGGCCTCGATCCTCGCGGTTGCGTTGTCCAATGCGACGGTCGCGAAGGGGGCCGGCCTGCTGGCGGTCTATTCGCTCGGGCTCGGACTGCCGTTCATCGCCGCGGCCTTTGCGGTCGAGCCGTTCGCTGCGTTCCTCGCCCGCTATCGCCACCACCTCGTGCATTTCGAGCGGGTTACCGGCGGCGTTCTGGTGCTCACCGGCATCGTGTTCTTTTTCGGCTTCTTCACCCTGCTCAACAATTGGATGCTGCAGGCCTTCCCGGCGCTCGGGCAGATCGGCTGAGGTGTGCACTGCGCTCCTCGCCCCGCGAGCGGGGAGAGGGCGGCCCGGCAATGAGGAAAACCCAATCTCGGCTCGGTGAGGGGGCGTTTCCACAAGCTCAGACTCGCGGGAGCGCCCCCTCATCCCGACCTTCTCCCCGCTCGCGGGGAGAAGGGGATGGGGAGGCGAGTCATCAACAACCAAAAATCGCCCATCAAAAAGCCCGCCCCGAATATCGGGGCGGGCTCTCGTGCAGCGCGCTGGCCGCTTACTTGATCTCGACGTAGGTGATCTTGCCGGCGGTGTCCTTCTTCCAGACATACATCACGTAGTCGAGCCGGGTGATGTCGCCCTTCTTGTCGTAGGAGATGTCACCGATCACGGTCTTGAACTTCATACCGGAATGCATGGTGTCGGAGACCTTCTTGGGATCGAGCGACTTGGCGGCTTCCGCCGCCTGCTTGATGATCTGCACCGCCGCATAGCTGTAGAGCGTGTAGGCCTGCGGCTCGAACTTGTTGGCGCGGAACTTCTCCACCACCGCCTTGGCTTCCGGGCGGTTGCGCGGGTCGGCCGGGAAGGTCATCAGCGTGCCTTCCACGCCCGGACCGCCGACCGAGGCGAACTCGTCGTCGGTGATCCCGTCGCCGCCCATCAGCGGCGCCTTGACGCCCTGGTCGCGCATCTGGCGCACGATCAGGCCGCCTTCGGTGAACAACCCGCCCCAATAGACGAGGTCGGCGCCCGACGCCTTGATCTTGGAGACCAGCGCGGAGAAATCCTTGTCGCCGACATTGATGCCCTCGTAGAGCACTTCCTTGACGCCCTTGCCGTTCATGAACTTCTTGGTCTCGTCGGCCAGGCCCTGGCCGTAGGTGGTCTTGTCGTGAACGATGGCGACTTTCTTGCCCTTGAAGTGCTGCACGATATAGGCGCCGGCGACCGCGCCTTGCTGATCGTCGCGTCCGCAGGTGCGGAAGATGTTCCACATCATGCGTTCGGTGATCTTCGGGTTGGTGGCCGAGGGCGTGATCTCCAGGATGCCGTTCTCCTGGTAGACTTCCGAGGACGGCATGGTGACGCCGGAATTGAAGTGCCCGACCACGAACTTGACGCCGTCGCCGACGAATTTATTGGCGACCGAGACGCCCTGCTTGGGATCGGAAACGTCGTCGCCGTAGCCGAGCGTGATCTTCTGGCCGAGGATGCCGCCGGCGGCGTTGATGTCGTTGACCGCCTGCTCGGTCCCGTTCTTGAGCTGGGCCCCGAACGCGGCGTTCGGCCCGGTGATCGGACCGACGACGCCCATCTTGATCTGCGCCGCGGCCGAGCCCGCGAACGCAGCCGCAAAACCCAGCGCCAGGCCGAGCGTGGTGATCTTTCTCATGGCTTTTGTCTCCCCTCAAAATCCCGCGGCTCCACCGTCGGGCACGGGCTATCCGTAAGATCCAATTCAAGCCGCCTTCGCGACAAAAGTCACCCACAATCCGCTTGCCCGCGTCATGCTTTGTGGGTTCGGCGGCCCCAGGTGAACGCGCCGGTGCGGCTGTTGATCCAGCGGTATTGGGTCGCCATCTGGGCCGCCCGCGCCGCCCGGAAGCCGAGAAAACCGAGCCCCAGGCAGATCGCGGTATCCACCAAATAATAGTGCAGCGACAACAAGGTAGCATCGAACAGGGCGAAGTGCAGGAAGCGCACCGCGACCCCCAGGATTAGCATGTAGAAGGTGACGTGCCACCACGGCCGCCAGGTCGCCGCGATGGAGCGGCCAGCGAGCCAGGCCGCCCCGCCGCCGAGCAGGACGGAAACCAGGAGGAAAACCCCGAAGGAGTCTTCTTCGTAGAGGAGCTCCGCGATGAGGTCGATCATGGCGCGACCTTCGGCGCAGCCATCGGGTCGGTCGTCGGCTCGATCTTTTGGCGTCCGCCTTCCAGGTAGGCAGTCTTGATCTCGTCGCGCTCCAGCAGTTCGCGGCCGCTGCCGGAGAGCGTGATGCGGCCGTTGACCATCACATAGCCGCGATGCGCGAGCTTGAGGGCGTGGAACGCGTTCTGCTCGACCAGGAATACGGTGAGCTTCTCCTCGACATTGAGGGTGCGGATGACATCGAAAATCTGCCGGGCGATGAGCGGGGCGAGGCCGAGCGACGGCTCGTCGAGCAGCAAGAGGCGCGGCCGGCTCATCAGCGCGCGTGCGATCGCCAGCATCTGCTGCTCGCCGCCCGAGAGCGTGCCGCCGCGCTGGTCGATGCGTTCGCGCAGACGCGGAAACAACTTGAATATGCGGGCGAGATCGGCGTCGAAATCGGCGGGGTCGCCGACCGCCGCGCCCATCTGCAGGTTCTCCAGAACCGACATGCGCACGAAGATGCGGCGTCCCTCCGGCGCCTGCGCTATCTTGAGGCGCGCGATCTCGTGGGTGGGAAGCTTGGAGATGTCGCGGCCGTCGAACACGATCGAGCCCTCGCGCGCCCGTGGATTGCCGCAGATGGTCATCATCAGGGTCGACTTGCCGGCTCCGTTGGCCCCGATCAGGGTCACGATCTCGCCGTCGTGGACGTCGAGATCGACGCCCTTGAGCGCCATCACGCGGCCATAGAAGGCGGTGACGCCGCGCACCGCGAGCAGCGGCTCGCTCATAGCCCGACCTCCGCCTCGACCCGCGCGACTTCCTCTCCCTCGACCCCCAGATAGGCGGCCACCACCCTCGGGTCGTCGCGCACCTGTTGCGGCGCCCCGTCGGCGATCTTGACGCCGTAGTCGAGCACGACGATGTGGTCGGAAATCTGCATCACCACCGACATGTCGTGCTCGATCAGCAGGATCGAGATGCCGAAGTCCTTCCGGATGGCGAGGAGAAGGTCGTTGAGCTCGGCGCTTTCGCGCGGGTTGAGGCCGGCGGCCGGCTCGTCGAGGCAGAGTAGCACCGGATCGGTGCACATGGCGCGCGCGATCTCCAGCCGGCGCTGCGCCCCGTAGGGCAGGTCGCCGGCAGGCCCGTCCGCCCGCTCGGTCAGGCCGATGCGATCGAGCCATTGCCGCGCCTTCTCGATCGCGGCGCGCTCCGCCGCCGCATAGGACGGCAGGCCGAGCACACCGAACAGCGTGAAGCCGGAGGCGAGCATCAGGGCGTTGTGCTGCGCCACCAGCAGGTTCTCCAGCACGGTCATGCCGGGAAACAGGCGGATGTTCTGGAAGGTGCGGGCGACGCGCGCCTGCTGCGTCACCAGGTATTCCGGCATGCGTTCGAGCAGGTAGATGGCGCCGCCCGGCCGCAGCAGGCGCCGCGTGCCGCCTTGCGTCACCGCATCGAGCTCCCCCCACATCGCGCCGTCGCCGTGGATGAGCGCGATACGTCCCTCGCTCGCGTTGTAGAAGCTGGTGATGCAGTTGAACACGGTGGTCTTGCCGGCACCGTTGGGTCCGATCAGCGCGGTGATCTCGCCGCGGGCGGCCGTGAAGGAGAGATCATCCACCGCCACCAGGCCGCCGAAGCGCATGGTCAGATGCTCGACGCGCAGCACGATTTCGCGCGCGCTCATCCGTGTCCCTCCTTGACGAAGTCGGAGGAGATCGACCTGCGCTCCTGCAGGAATACGGAAGGCTGGCGCGTCGCGATCAGGCCGCGCGGCCGCCAGACCATGATCAGCACCATGAAGAAGCCGAAGATCAGCATGCGGTATTGGGTCGGATCGAAGGTCTCGCCGAAGATCTGCTTGAGGAAATCGAGCTCACGCATGATCTCGGTGCCGCCGATCATGACGATGGCTGCGATGGCGACGCCGAGCATGCTGCCCATGCCGCCCAGCACCACGATGGCGACGATGGTGGCCGATTCCAGGAAGGTGAAGGATTCGGGCGAGATGAAACCTTGTCGCGCGGCGAAGAACGATCCGGCGAAGCCGGCGAACATGGCTCCCATCGCAAAGGCGGTGAGCTTGGTGTTGGTGGTGTTGATGCCGAGCGACCGGCAGGCGATCTCGTCCTCGCGCAACGCCTCCCAGGCCCGCCCCACCGGCAGCCGCCGCAGCCGCAAAGTCACGAAGGCGGTGAACAGCGCCAGTGCCAGGATGACGTAATACAGAAACAACGTGCGGTACATTGGGGTGAACTCGAGACCGAACACGGCCGCGAAGCCCTGGTCGCTGGCATTGAACGGAATGCCGAAGAAGGTCGGGCGCGGGATGCCGCTGACGCCGGCATAGCCGTTGGTCACCGGCACCCAGTTGATCAGCACCAGGCGGATGATCTCGCCGAATGCGAGCGTCACGATGGCGAGATAGTCGCTGCGCAGGCGCAGCACCGGAAAGCCGAGCAGGATGCCCCAGAACGCGGCCAGGATGCCGGAGAGCGGCAGCAGCACCCAGAACGCCAAGCCAAAGGTCTTCGCCAGCAGCGCATAGGAATAGGCGCCGACCGCATAGAAGGCGGCATAGCCGAGGTCGAGCAGGCCGGCGAGGCCGACCACGATGTTCAGGCCCCAGCCCAGCATGATGTAGATCAGGATCTGGATGCCGTAATTGTCGATCCACTTGATCGAGCCGGACGGGCCGTGGATCGCCAACATGGCGAACGGGAAGACGACGACGGCGCCGAGCAGAACATAG
>DASYFD010000395.1:0-2115 GCA_036498625.1 Xanthobacteraceae bacterium
ATCCCGAGGAGGTAGTCGTGCCGCTCGCCGCCCGCCTGCTCGGCCGCCCGGTCAAATGGGTCGAAGATCGCCGCGAGCATTTTCTGACCTCGATCCAGGAGCGCGACCAGGAGTGGGAGCTCGAGATTGCGCTCGACAGTCAGGCGATGATCCTCGGCGTGCGCGGCACGCTGCTCAACGATCAGGGCGCTTACACGCCGCAGGGGGTGAATGTCTCCTACAATTCGGCGACCGCCTTGCCCGGTCCGTACAAGGTGCCGAGTTATTCGCTCCGGGTGGTCGCAGTCGAGATCAACAAGGTGCCGACTATGCCCGTGCGGGGCGCCGGTTATCCCCAGGGCACCTTCGCAATCGAGCGGCTGCTCGATGCCGCTGCCGCCCGCATCGGTCTCGACCGGGCCGAAATCCGACGGCGCAATCTGATCCCGGCGGCGGCGATGCCCTACACGACGCCGATGAAGACGCGAGCCGGAACGCCGGTGCGCTACGACAGCGGCGACTTCCCTAAGTGCCAGGCCATGGTGCTCGAGGCGATCGACTATGACGGCTTTGCCGCCCGCAAGGCCGCGGCATTGAGTGAGGGACGCCATATCGGCATCGGCATCGCCAACGGCACCAAGGGCACCGGGCGCGGGCCGTTTGAGACCGGCATCGTGCGGATCGGTCGGTCGGGGCGCATCACGGTGTCCACCGGGGCCGCCGCCATGGGGCAGGGCACCGCCACCATGTTGGCCCAGATTGCCGCCGATGAGTTCAACGTCGCGCCCGCGGACATAAAGGTGATCGCCGGCGACACCGCCCACGTTCCAATGGGTCACGGCGGATTCGCCAGCCGGCAGGCCGTCAACGCCGGGAACTCCGTGCACATTGCGGCCAAGGGCGTGCGGGAGATTACGTTCAGGGTCGCGGCCGAGCTGCTCGGAACGCCGGCCAAGGATCTCGAGCTCGACGGCGGTCTCGTGCGCGTCAAGTGCAGCAACGTGTCGATCAAGCTCGGCGACATCGCGCGCGAGGCCGCCGGCATCCCCGGCTACGCGCTGCCCAAGGGGCTCGAGCCGGGACAGCCTGGCCTGGAACAGACCGCCCACTTCATGCCGACCGGACTTGCCTACAGCAACGCCGCGCACGCGGTGGAGGTCGAGGTGGATCCCGCAACCGGCGCGGTGCGCATCCTACGCTATGTGGTAGTCAGCGATTGCGGCCGGCAGATCAACCCGATGATCGTCGAGGGCCAGATCACAGGCGGTGTCGTGCATGGCATAGGCAATGCGCTGTTCGAGCGGATGGTCTATGACCGGACGGCGCAGCCTGTCAGCACCAATTTTGCCGATTACCTGCTGCCGAGCGCGACCGAGCTGCCGCCGATCGAGCTGATCAGCCACGTCTCGCCGTCCCCTCTCAATCCGCTGGGCGTGAAGGGGGTGGGGGAATGCGGCGTGATCCCCGCGGCGGCCGCGATCATCAGCGCGATCGAGCATGCGCTCGATGCGTTCGGCGTCCACATCACCGAGACGCCAATCGGCCCGGCACGCATTCTCGAACTGCTGAATTCGGTCAGTTCTGCCCCGACCGCGCGTATTGCAAGAACGTGCTCGACGAGTGGACAGACCGGTGCAGCGGCTCCGCTACCGGAGTCCGCGCGGTCGTAGACCGTATGGAAAAGGGTGACGCCACTCGCCCCGGCTTGGGCTGACGAGCGGCTAGCTAGCCTTGCCCGCCGGCTCTAGACGAGGCATGGCAAAACTCTGGCTGAGGATGCTGCGGCCGGTGCCACCAACAAACCCGTGCGGCCGCGTTGGTCGAGGATGACCCAAAGGCGACATGACCTTCGTCCGAGAATTTGTAGTAGAACAGGTTCGGGCAGACTATTGACGATGGAGGTTTGTCCCCAACTGCTCGGAGCCTGAATCGGGCAGCACTTGAAGTACGGCAATCTCCTCGGATAGCCGGGACTAGAGCGATCTTCACCGGGTGATTCCATGTCCTTCGTAACTGCGAGCAAGAACTCCTTTTTCGTGAAGGCCTTCGTTGGTGACAAGAAGACGCTTTTGGCCTTCAACTTCCAGAGCCGGGACAACGCAAAAAATCTTGCGGGTTTCACAATCTTTTGCCAGC
>DASYFD010000396.1:0-3277 GCA_036498625.1 Xanthobacteraceae bacterium
GAACTCGTGGTCGAGCCGCTGCATCAGGAACGGCACCCAGGCGAGGCCGGACTCGATCCAGATCACCGGCAGCTTGGGGAAGCGCTCGGGGATCCCGTTGGTGACCCAGTTGGTCAGGTGCAGGATGTTGTAGAACGAGAAACCGAGCGCATGCACCGCGAGGAAGCGGTTGCAGCTCTTGAACACGCTTTCGCCCCAGTGGAAGGCGGAGTGGAACGACAGCACCAGGCCGCGCTCCTCGATCGCCCGATAAACCTTCATCAGCGAGTTGTCGTGCACGGGAATCGTGCGCACGGTCGTGACCATGAACCCGCCGACGCCCGGGCGGTCGCCGAAGGTCTCGACGTGACGCAGCGCCGCGTCCGGATCGGAGATCGGCAGCGACAGCATGGTGTAGAAGCGGCCCTTCGACTCCGGCAGCACCTTTTCGGTGACCCAGCGGTTGTAGGCCCAACACAGATCGACCTCCATCTCCTTCTGGGGATGCAGCCCGATGTTGAGCATGCCGGTCGGAAACAGGCACGAATAGTCGACGCTCATGGCGTCCATCCAGCGCTCGCCGAGCGCCACGTCGCGCATATGGCCGGTCTGGTCGGTCTTCTCCGAGTTGCGAAGCGGATAGCGTGTCACCCGGCCGCCCATGTCCTGGTAGCCGACCTGGACCGGCATCAGGTTGCCGCGCCCGCCCTTCATGGTCTGCGCCATCGATAGCTGGCGCAGCACGTCGTTCTCCATGTAGGGCAGGATGTCCTTGATGTGCTCGTTCTCGTAGTGATGCGCGTCGACGTCGACGATCATCATGTCGTCGAACTTGCGCTGGTGCGCCTGCTGGGCCGCATGCGCAAGCAGCCGGCTGGTGTTCAGCTCTTCGACCGATACGCGGCGGGTGCGATCAGATTGGAGATCCATCTTCTAGCTCCTGTGCGGTTCCTGCACGCAACGTTCGCGTGGCGACGCCTGCCTCAACGGCCCGTCCAGCTCTGCCACATTCCAAGCTCGAACACGGCGAGATTGCCGGCCCGCATCAAGCCGCTCGCCGTGATCATGATGTCGGTGGGCGTCACCTCGGCCACGGGAAGCATCTGGCTGCCGGCTTCGGACTGCGCCGAATAGAGCCGGCAGGCGGCGGTCATCAGCTTCTGCAGCGCCTCGGGCGTGAGCACGTCGTGGTCGCCGGCGGCGAGCGCGCGCTGAATGTCGGCCGCGAGCGCTTCTGCAGCGGCCTGTGTCGGCCGCGCGGCGCCGGCAGCCGGCACGGGCGGCTTGGGCCGGCGGACGGCCTTGACGGTCGCGGCTTTACGCGACGACATAGACCTCGTCTCCCTTTTGCACCACCTTGTAACGCCGCAGCTTGAGCTTGCGGTCGGAAACGCATTCGCCGGTCTTGATGTCGTATTCGTAGCCGTGCCACGGGCACACGAAGTGCGTTTCGGTATCGGAGAAATACAGGCCCCGGGAGGTTTTGTCCGGCATGATCCGCTCTTCCACCGCAGCGATGATCATGCCCTCGCAGGCCGGTCCGCCCTGGTGCAGACAATAATTGCTGTAGGCGTGGAACTCGCCGCGGTCCTTGAAGATGCCGATCTCGGTATCGCCGACGAACACGATCCGGCGGTCGCCATCCTTGAATTCCGAGGCCTTACCAACAAGCTTTTCGGCCATGAGCGCATCTACCTCCCATCACGAAGCGAGCGTTTTCGGGCGGTTCTTGCGGGAGTGAACGCCGACGCCCGGTATTATGTCAGTCTATAGTCTATTTGCGGGTGCGCCGCCAGCGCGGGGCCCGCCGTCTGCATGACTGCTCTGCCTTAACCCTAGTCGTGCCGGTCGCGCATGAAGTCGGGCATCGGCATCGGGCCCCAGAGGTTGGGGGCGATTTTGCGGTCCCAGACTTTCGGGCGCTGCGGGGTGTCGTGATGCCAGGGGCGGGGGTCGAAATAACCCAGCTCCTCGTCCTTCATCTGATCCAGCTCGATATAGAATTCGACGTTCTGGTCGTCGGCATTGCGGTGGTAGATCGCGACGTTGTGGCCGGGCCCATGCCGCACCGGACCCCAGTTGATCGGGATCTTGCGCACCCCCAGAAGCTCGCAGGCGTGCTGCATATGGGCGAAATCCTTCATCTCGAAGGCGATGTGATGCATCTTGGGCTTCGGGCCGCGGATGAAATTCACCGTGTGGTGGTCGGGGTTGCAGCGCAGAAAGACGAAGAAATCCTCGATCCAGTCCGACACCCGGAAGCCGAGCACGCGGCAATAGAAGTCCGCGATCGCCTGCGGATCCTCCACCACATAGGCGATGTGTCCGAGCTTGAGGGGGCCGGCGCCGAAACACTGGTGATGGGCGCCGAGATAGCTCCATTCCTGAAAAAGCTCGATGGTGGTGCCCTTGGGGTCGTTGAAGGCCAGCACCTTGCCGATGCCGGGAACGGCATCGGTGCGCAGCTCGCTCTTGATCCCGTCGGCCGCGAGCTTCTTGGCCATGTCGGCGACATCCGCCTTGGGCGAGACCTCGAAGGAGATCCGCCGCAATCCCGCATCGCGACCCTTCTCGAGCGCGATCGTCAGGAGGCCGGTCTTGCTTGCCAGATAGGCGCGATCTTTGTCGCGGCTGTTGAGCACCAGCCCATTGACCTCGGTGTAGTAGGCGAGCGCCTTGTCGAGATCCGGCGTCTCGAACGTGGCATGCCCGACCCGGCGCGGCGTGATCATGGGTTCCTCCGACCTTTTGGCTGTTCTGGCGCAACGTCATAGCACTGTGGCGCGTGTTTTTCGCCAGCCAGAAATTCGCTCACCGCCATGCCAGCAGCACCCGCTCCAGCCAGCTGATCAACGCGCCGATCAGGAGCCCGAGCACGGCAATCGCCACGATGCCGGCCATCAGCTGGTCGGTCTGCATCAGGTTGCCGGTGGTGAGGAGGAACGATCCGATGCCCACATTGGCGCCGATCATCTCGGCCGACACCACCAGGATGAGCGCGATCGAGGCGCTGATGCGGCATCCCGACAGGATCGACGGCATGATCCCCGGAACGACGACCTTCCAGATGATGGCCGACAGCGGGACGTTGAAGCTCTGCGCCATGCGGATGAGATTGCGCGGCACGTTGTCGATGCCCGCATAGGTGCTGATCGCTATCGGGAAGAACACGCCGAGCGCGATGGTGACCACCTTGGCGGACTCGCCGATGCCGAGCCACAGGATCAAGAGCGGCAGCAGCGCGATCTTGGGCACCGGGAACAGCGCCGAGATGAAGGGCAATCCGGCGGAGCGGCCG
>DASYFD010000397.1:0-23847 GCA_036498625.1 Xanthobacteraceae bacterium
ATCCTGCTGACCGATACGGAGCCGAGCGTGAGCCGCCATACGCCGAGAACGGCAAGCAATATCGCCACCAGAACCGCCGAGCCGCCGATATATCCGAACCCGGCGGTGCGGTCCAAATAGTCCGACATCGTCGTCCCCGCCGTGGTGGTGGAGATGATGACGGCCCAGTACATGAGCGGGTGATAGGACCTTGATGTTACTTGCGCGACCAGCGTGACCAGAAAGATGCCGAAGAAGATCGCGGTGCTGACCGCGTAACCCAGGTTCAGCGTCATGGACAGGAGGTCGCCGCCGGTCTCGCCGAGCGTGGTGGCGCAAATCTTCATGATCCAGAAGGCCAGCGTGACTTGCGCGACCTTGTTCGTTGTCTCGTGCATTGATGGGTCCTCGTCGGGATTTTGGAAGGGTGGGGAATTCACTCCATCATCCTGAGGAGGCCGGCTCTCGCCGGCCGTCTCGAAGGATGCAGTGCCGAACGCGCGGCCATGGTTCGTCCTTCGAGAGCCTCAGGACGCGCGGGCGTAGCCCGCGCCCTCACCATGAGGCTGAAAGGAGGCAGGCTCTCTGTACAGAATCGCTAACGGCCGGCGCGCTCGACGATGTTCTCGAGTATCCGCCCGGTCTTGGCGTCCACGCCGACTTCGTGCACGACCGAGCCGTTCTTGATATCGAAGGAATAGCGCAGGCCGCTGCCGCCCTTCTCCTTCTCCAGCTCCTCGTCCTCGATCGTGCCGGCGAAAGCCTTGAGGGCTATGGCGCGGGCCTGGTCCAGGGTGATTTTCGCTTCCGTCGCGAGCTCCTCGCCCGAGAATGCCCACGCCGGGGAAGAAACGGCTGTTGCCGCACCGGTCGCGATGGCGCCGCAAGCGGCGATCGCCATGAAGGTCCTGCTTATCGTCATCGTCATCTCCTGCCGTCGATTTGGTCCTGCCACCCGTGACGGGAAGGTAGCGGTGCGATCGTTCGGAGCTTGTTTCCTGCACTATACAAATTTGTATAGCGGCGGCGCCTTCATCAGCGGCGAATTCGACTCACGCCGGAGCCGGGAGCCGCGGTAATATCGGCACCTGCCAGCTCTGCCTGGTGCCGGAACAAGCACATTGATGAAAGTTCTCCTGGTCGAAGACGATGCCAAGACCGCCGCCTATGTGAAGCGCGGGCTCGAGGAGCACGGCCACGTGGTCGACTCCGCGGCCAACGGCCGTGACGGACTCTTTCTCGCGGCAGGCGAGGTTTACGACGTGATGATCGTCGATCGCATGCTGCCCGGCCTCGACGGGCTCGGGATCGTCAAGACGGCGCGGGCGGCCGGCGTGACCACCCCGGTGCTTTTTCTCACCACCTTGGGCGGCATCGAGGAGCGCGTGGAAGGCCTGGCGGTGGGCGACGACTATCTGGTCAAGCCGTTCGCCTTTGCCGAGCTCCACGCGCGCGTCAATGCGCTGGCGCGCCGGCCCCCGATTGCGCAGGTGGCGACCGTCCTGCGGGTCGCCGATCTCGAGATGGACCTGATCGGCCGCAAGGTCAGGCGCGCCGGCCGCGCGATCGACCTGCAGGCGCGCGAGTTTCGCCTGCTCGAATACCTGATGCGCAACGCCGGCCGGGTCGTGACCCGCACCATGCTGCTCGAGCATGTATGGGAGTTTCATTTCGAGCCCAGGACCAACATCGTCGAGACTCATATCAGCCGGCTCCGCTCCAAGATCGACAGGGGGTTCGATGCAGAGCTCCTGGAGACGGTGCGCGGCTCGGGATATTTGCTTCGTGCCCCTGCCTAGGCTCGTCCGCACGGCAAGCTTTCGCCTCTCCGCGCTCTACGCGATCCTGTTCGGGGGCTGCGTGCTGCTGCTGGGCGCTGCCGCGTTCTGGAGCACGCGCTCCGCCCTCGAGCACCAGCTGACGCGCCGCATCGAAGCCGAGATGACCCAGCTGGAGCAGGAGTTTCGCCAGAACGGCATCGATCGCCTCGTGGCCACCGTCCAGGAACGCACGCGCATCAACGGCAATCTGGACTACTTCGTGATCGACATGGCGGGTGAGCGCCTGGCAGGCGATCTCCCGCTCACGGATCGCCTGGGCTGGGTCGAGCTCGACAGCGTGCGGGACGCCAGGGATCAGCGCGTCGAGAACGAAACCATCCGAATGCTCGTGCGCCAGCTCGACGGCGGATTTCGGCTGGGGATCGGAGAGGATCTGGAGCAGGTCGGCGAGCTGGAGGAGACGTTTCTCGGCATCCTGGGCTCCGCCCTCGGCATCGTCCTGGTGCTGGGCATCGGCGGCGGCCTGCTCTTGAGCGCGGCATTCCTGCGCCGTGTCGACATGATCACGCGCACCGCCGATGCCATCATTGACGGCGATCTTTCGCGGCGAATCGAGCGCACCGGCTCGGGCGACGACCTCGACCATCTGTCGGCCACCCTCAACGTCATGCTCGATCGCATCGCCGGCTTGATGGAGAATCTGCGCCAGGTCTCGAACGACATCGCTCACGATCTGCGCACGCCGCTCTCGCGCCTGCGGCAGGATCTGGAGGAGGCCCAAAAGCGGGATCTCACGGCCGCCGATCTCAAGCGCGTGATCGAAAGCGCCGTGACGGAAGCGGATGTGCTGCTCGAGACATTTTCGGCATTGTTGCGCATTGCGCAGATCGAGGCCGGCACCAGACGCTCGGCCTTCCGGCCGGTCGACCTCTCCGAGGTGCTGCGCACCGTCGCCGATGCCTATGCGCCGGCGATCGAGGAGAGCGGACGCGTGCTGCGGACCGAGATCGCGAATGGTGTGCAGGTCGACGGCGACCGGGGGCTGCTCTCGCAGCTCTTCGTGAACCTCGTTGAGAATGCTCTTCATCATACCCCGGCCGCGACTGCGATCACCTTGCGTCTAGCTCCGCAGCCCGCGGGTGCCGTCGCCGAGGTGGCCGATTCCGGGGCGGGCATCCCGATTGACGAGCGCGCCAAGGTGCTCCGCCGCTTCTACCGGCTGGAGCGCAGTCGAACGACGCCCGGCAGCGGGCTCGGCCTCAGCACGGTCGCCGCCATCGTCGAGCTTCATCACGCCGCGATCGAGCTGCGCGACAACGAGCCGGGCCTGCGGGTCGTGATCCGGTTTCCCGCATGATGATAAGCATTGCTCAAGCGCCGCGACACGCTTCCGCGCGCGCTCAGCGCCGCGCGCGTCAGCGCCGGGCGGCTGACGCCAGGTTTGCAAGCAGTACCCCGATGCAGCCGAGCAACAGGATGGCTCCCGTCAACAGCGATGCGTCGGGAATCCAAGCGGCAGAAACGGCGGCAACAACGACGACCGCCAAGATTGCCAAGGCGAGCGAGCCATCATCGACGAACAGCCCGAGCAACTCGCGCAGCACCGCTGCCAGCATCTTCATGACACCACCTCCGCACGCGGCCGGCGCGCCAGCGCCACGGCGCCGAGCCCCACCAGCAGGAACAGCGCCGCAAACGCGACGATCGCCAGATCGGCTCCCGGCCAGGCCACGCCGAGCCCTTCTCCGGTCCAGAATATGCCGAATGCGGACAGCATCACGCCGACCGCGAACTTGAGCGCGTTCTCAGGCACCCGCGCCAGCGGGCGATGCACCGCAAAGCCGATGCCGGCAACCAGGAGGCAGGCCGCCAGCGCGCCGGCGCTCGCCGGAATCAACAATCCGCGACCGGCGCTGACCGCGATGACGATGAACACCACCTCGAGACCTTCGAGCAGCACGGCCTTGAAGCTGGCCAGGCCGGCAAGCCAGTCGAGCCGGGCCTCGTCCCGGCTCTCCTGCGCGCGCAGCTGCGCGGTTTCGGTCGCGAACGCCGCCGCCTCGTCATGCAGCGCGATGATACCCGCCGCGCGCAGGATCGCTTTTCGCAGCCAGCGCAGGCCGAACAGCAGCAGCAGCACGCCGATGGCGAGCTGCAGCAGATGGAGCGGGACCTGATCGAGGAGCGGACCGAGTGTTGCCACGATGATGGCCAGCATCGCCAGGCCGGCGATGGCGCCGAGCCCCGCGGGCCGCCAGCCGCGTACGGTGGCGACGGCGAGCACGATGGTGAGCGCTTCCACCGCCTCGACCAGCGAGGCCAGGAATGCGGCCGTCATGGCCGGCCCGATGTGTGCCCATTCAGCAGTCATGTCATGCCCTCCCTGTGCGGACGTACCGGCCGCGGTAGCATCACGCGGCGATCTTGCGCGCCGGCGGCGCCATGAATTCCGGTCCGACCGGCTCGGCGATCGTCTCGCGCAGGATCCGATCGATCTCGGCCTTGGCGGCGGCATCGATCTGCCAGCCCGACACCGCGTCGACCGCCTGCAGCTGATCGGGACGGCGGGCGCCCCAGAGCGCCGTGGTGATCCCTTGATCGAGCATCCAGCGCACCGCCAGCGCAATGACGCGCTTGCCGAACCGCTCCTGCGCGAACCGATCCAGCCGCTGCACGGCGGCCAGGTATTGCGCGAACCGGGGCGCGACGAATTTCGGGTCGCTGCGGCGCAGATCATCGCCCTCGAAAACCGTATCCGGCCGCATCCGCCCCGACAAGAGGCCGCGGCAGAGAGCACCATAGCCCAAGGTCGCGATCTCGTGCGTGCGGCAGTAGGGCAGGAGCTCCGCCTCGATGGCGCGCTCGAACATGTTGTAGGGTGGCTGCACCACGTGCAGCGGCGCCACGCGGCGAAATCGCTCGATCTGACCGGCCGAGAAATTGCTCACCCCGATGGCGCGGATCTTTCCCTGCCGCAGCAGCGTGAGCATCGCGTCCGCGGTTTCCTCGACCGCAACGGTCGGGTCGGGCCAGTGAACCTGATAGATATCGATATAATCGGTTTGCAGCCGGCGCAGCGAGTCCTCGATCTCCTGCAGGATGCGTGCGCGGCTGGCATCGCGAAATACGCGGCCGTCCTTCCAGCCCAGTCCGGCCTTGCTGGCAATGAGCAGCTTCTGGCGCAGCCCGCGCTCGGCGATCGCCTTGCCGACGATCTCCTCGGAGCGGCCGAACCCGTAGACCGGCGCCGTGTCGATGAGATTGATGCCGTGATCCAACGCGGCTCTGATGGTGGCGACGGACGAAGCTTCGTCGGTTCCACCCCACATCCATCCGCCGATGGCCCAAGTCCCGAGCGCAACCCGCGAGACCTCGAGCGACGTGCCCGGGATCGTGGCGCGCTCCATGTCGATTTCGAGAGTTCCGGCAGGATGGGTCATGACGCTGCTCCTTTCGATGGCTTTGCGGCTGCGTTCCTGTTCTGCGACGCCGGCGCGCCGCTCGGCACCGCGTCGCTCTGAGGATAGGCAGGCGACCGGCCCGCCCCCACTAAATTGGAGTTAAGAAGACTAAATTCGAATTTAGACGAGCGAAGCCGCGCGCGGCCTGATTGCCGGGGTTTCTGCGCCGATGGGCTCGAATTCTAACAGTCAATTTAATGGCGCCTGCATCCGGTCGGCCCTACTTTTCGACCATTGCCAACGCCCGGCGATCTACGGGCGCAACCTGGAGGGCGCACCTATGACCCACGCCGCAGCCTTGCCGGTTCTCGCGGACGAATCCGGCCTCTCACGTTATCTCGGGCAGATCCGGCGGTTTCCCATGCTGGAGCCGCAAGAGGAATACATGCTGGCCAAGAGCTGGCGCGAGCATGGCGACGGCGCTGCGGCGCATCGCCTCGTCACCAGCCATTTGCGCCTGGTGGCCAAGATCGCCATGGGGTATCGCGGCTACGGCTTGCCGATCGCCGAGGTCGTCTCGGAAGGAAATGTGGGATTGATGCAGGCGGTCAAGCGCTTCGAGCCCGAGCGCGGATTCCGTCTCGCCACCTATGCGATGTGGTGGATCAAGGCCTCGATCCAGGACTACATTCTGCGCTCGTGGTCGCTGGTGAAGATCGGCACCACCGCCAATCAGAAGAAGCTGTTCTTCAACCTGCGCAAGGCCAAGAGCAGGATTGCCGCCTTCGAGGACGGCGACCTGCGTCCCGATCAGGTCGCCCTCATCGCCACGCGGCTGGGCGTGACCGAGCAGGACGTGGTCGACATGAACCGGCGGCTCGGTGGCGACGTGTCGCTCAACTCGCCGGTCCGCGAGGAAGACGATGCGGGCGAATGGCAGGACTGGCTGGTCGACGACACGCCGACCCCGGAGCGGGTGCTGGCTGAGACCGAGGAGCTCGACAACCGGCGCAAGGCTCTCAGCGAGGCCCTCACGGTGCTCGACAGCCGCGAGCGGCGCATCTTCCAGGCCCGCCGTCTCGCCGAGACGCCGATGCGGCTCGAGGAGCTGGCGCAGGAATTCGGCGTATCGCGCGAGCGGGTGCGCCAGATCGAGGTGCGGGCCTTCGAGCGGGTGGAGAAGGCCGTTCGGCACCACATTGCCGCCCTGGAGCGGCCGGTCGCCGCCCTGGAGCGGCCGGAAGCGCGGGCGATGCACTGATACCGGCGGCGCCATGCGCCGCCATGAACGGAACATTCGATGAATGGAACATTCCATGTGACTGGTGCAGGATACAGCGCCGCCGCCGGCACGGCTGGAGACGAGGCGCACGGGACCGGGCTGATGGCGAGAGTGCTGCTCATCGAGGACGACAAGGAGACGGCCGACGAGATCCGCGCCGAGCTCGGCCATCGCGGCTTTGAGGTCGACTGGGCCGCCACCGGCATCGAAGGCCTGGACAAGGCACGCTCGGGGGAGGCGGAGGCCATGATCGTCGACCGCATGCTGCCCGGAATGGACGGCCTCACCATCATCGAGGCCGTGCGGCAGGACGGAATTCGCACCCCGGTCCTGGTCTTGAGCGCGCTCGGCGCGGTCGACGATCGGGTGCGCGGGCTGCGCGCGGGCGGCGACGACTATCTGACCAAGCCGTTCGCCATCGTCGAGCTGGTGGCCCGGATCGAGGCGCTGCTGCGCCGGCCCGTGGAGAGCCGCGACACGGTGCTGCGCGTCGGACCGCTCGAGCTCGATCTGATCGAGCGCACCGCCCGGCGCGGGGAGCGATCGATCGATCTCCTGCCGCGCGAATTCCGCCTGCTCGAATACATGATGCGCCGCAAGGATCAGATGCTGACACGCGCCATGCTGCTGGAGGAGGTGTGGAACTACAAGTTCGTTCCCCAGACCAACCTGGTCGACGTCCACATGGGGCGGCTGCGGCGCAAGGTGGACGAGCCGAACGAGCCGCCGATGATCCACAATGTCCGCGGCATGGGTTTCATTCTCCGTGCGCCTGCCTGATTTCATCCGCACCACCACCTTTCGGTGGACGCTGGCGGTCGCCGGCACATTCGTGCTGGGCACCTTGCTGCTGTTCGGCTTCGTCTATTGGCAGACCGCCGCCTACATGACGTCCAACATCGACAGCCTGCTGATCGGCGAGGTGCGCCTCATCGCCGCCGACGCGCCGGCGCGGCGGCTGGAACGGATCGACTTTCGCTTGCGTGACGATCCCCGCCGCATCCGGATCGCCGGGTTGTTCGGGGCCGACGCCCGGCGCATCGCCGGCAATCTGGAGAGCCTGCCGGGCGGTCTCGCCCCCGATATCCCGACCGATTCCGTGGTGGTCCGGCGCGACGGGGAGGCGCGCGAGACGCTAAAAGTTCGGCTCATCGTGCATCCGCTGCCGGGCGGCGAGACGCTGGTGATCGGCCGCAACAACAGCGAGCTCGAGGAGATCGCGGAAATCGTCGGCCGGGCGCTGGCGCTCGGCCTGCTGCCGGCATTCGGGCTCGCGCTCGTCATCGGCATGGTGCTGAGCCTGCGCGCGCTCGACCGGCTGTCGGACGTCAACCGGCGCATCCAGCGGATCGTGGCCGGCGATCTGCGCGAGCGGCTGCCGACCCGCGGCAGCAAGGATCCGTTCGACCAGCTTGCGGTCGGCGTCAACCGCATGCTGGGCGAGATCGAGGCGCTCATCCATGAGATTGCGGGCGTGGGCGATGACATCGCCCACGACCTGCGCACGCCGCTCACCCGCGTGCGGGTGCGGCTCGAGCGCGGCCGCGAGCACGCGGCGACCCTGGGCGACTTGCGCACGGTCGTCGATCAGTCGATCGTCGGCCTCGACCAGGCGTTGGCCATCGTCACGGCGCTGTTGCGCATCGCCGAGATCGAGCACAGCCGTCGGCTCGAGAGCTTCAGCGATGTCGCGCTCGCTCCGCTCTTGCGCGAGGTGGGCGATCTCTACGAGCCGATCGCTGAGGACAAGCAGGTCACGCTGCGGGTCGAGGCCGTCGAGCAGGTGACCGTGCACGGCGACCGCGATCTGCTGTTCGAGGCGGTCGCCAATCTGGTCGACAATGCGGTGAAATTCACTCCCGCCGGCGGCCGCGTGGAGCTCGCCTTGCTCCGCCGTGACGGCGATACCGTGATCCGGGTGAGCGACACCGGGCCCGGCATCTCCGAGTCGGAACGCGAGGCGGTGACCAGGCGGTTCTATCGCTCGGACAAGTGCCGCGGCAGCGAAGGGCTGGGTCTCGGCTTGAGCCTGGTGGCCGCGATCGTCAAGCTGCATGGCTTCCGGCTGACCATCGGGGGCTGCCCGGGTTGCACGGCGGAGATTGTTTGTCCGCAGGCGCATTGAAAAGTGCAGGGCCGTCAGGTGCGCAAAGGCGGCCGCGAAGAGCCGCAATCTGCCGAGAGACCTCGCATGGGCGCGGCGCCCAACAGCGCCATCAAAACCAGCGCGAGTCAGCGCATCACTAAAATCGAATTCAGCTTTCTGAACGGCAATTTAATGGTGCCGGCGGGCGCGCTTCCCATCTCCAGGATGTAGGACAATTCAACTCAGGAGATACGAACATGTTGACCAAGACCAAGATTGTGCTCGCGGCGGCTCTCATCCTCGGCACGGCTTCGGCTGCGCTGGCGGACTCCGATCAGAACGATTCCGGCGGTTACGTGCTGCCGGGCAGCATGGATGGGGTCAATCCGGCCTACCATCCGGGCATCTTCGGCAATCCGGCCGTCGCCAAGTCTTACGGCTTCGTCGAGACCTCGCATGGTTGGGCGGTATCGCCGAGCCGGACGTTGCGCCAAGGCAACCAGTGAACGTTGGCCGATCGCGTGGGAACCCCGGGCAGGACTTCCGGGGTTTCCCGTATGCGTGAAGCCTTCAAGAACCCGTTCGAGTCCGCTCACGCGCTGCGGCGCGGCTCGGCATGGCCGATCACACGCTTGATCGAGGGAAAGCGCGCGCGCAGCGCTCGCTCCACGTCGTCGACGCGCTCATGGGTCTCGGCCACCGTGAGCAGGGGATCGACCTGGCAGTGAAAATTGACGATCTCGGCGCCGTCGCTGCGTCGCACCCGCACGTCATGCACCTCGCCGACCGAGGCGACCCCGGCGGCGATCTCGCTGAGCGCATCGCGCACCTCGGCGACGCGCTCCTGCGGGGCGTCGAGGCCGGGCTGATCGTGCGGCTGCAGCGGCTCGATATGGGTCTCGACCTCGACGTCGGGGCCGATCTCCTCGCGCACCGCGTCCTCGAGCTCGCTCGCGATATCGTGGGCGACCCCGAGCGCCAGCGCGCCGTCGACCTCCAGGTCGAGCGAGACCGACAGCTTCGCCCCGATGGCATGCACGGTCACGTGATGCACCGCCAGCGAGCGATTGCGTGCGATCACCATGACCCGCTCCAGCACCGTCTCGCCGTCGAGCGCGCGCGGCTCGGTGGTGACCGACAATTCGGCCTTGGGGTATAGCGAGCACACGGCCTTCTCGATCCGCTCCTTGACGGCGGCGACGCGATCGAGCGCCAGCGTTCGGCTCACGCCGACCACGAGATCGATGAACTGGACGCCGCCGGCCTGGCGCACGCGCACGCGCTCGACCGCGACGACGCTCGGCACCCGCGCCACGATTGCGGTGATCTTGGCGGCGGCTCCCGCCGGTGCCGTGTCGGTCAGCGTCTCGATGGTGCGACGGCCGAGACGCCAGCCGGCGATGCAGATGAACACCGCCACGATGATGGCGGCGGCGGCATCCGCCCAGGCATAGCCAAGCGCGACCGCGCCGAGCCCGACGAGGACCGCGAGCGAGGACCACATGTCGGAACCGAAATGCAGCGCATCCGCCTCGAGCGCTTCGCTCGAGGTCTCCTCGGCAACCCGGTAGAGCACGCGGGCGCGAAAGAAATCGACCACGATCGAGCCGCCGATCACGGCGAACGACCAGGGCGTCGCCGCGACCGCAGGTGCGCCGCCCATGAGTCGCCCCAATGCTTCCCAGGTCACCACGCCCGACAGCAGGAACAGGAGCGCGGTCTCGGCCAGCGCCGAGACGCTCTCGACCTTGCCGTGGCCGTAATGGTGCTCCGCGTCGGCCGGCTTGTCGGAAACCCGCACCGCGAAATAGGTCATCAAGGTGGCGGCGAAATCGATCAGCGAATGCGCGGCCTCCGACAGTATCGCGAGCGATCCGGTCGAAAGCCCGACCACGCCCTTGGCGAGCGTCAGCCCGGCCGACGCCGCGGTCGAGGAGAGCGCGACCTTTTGCTTGGCGTTCTGCATGCTGCCGGGAGCGGTAGCCGGACCAGGGGCGGGCGTCAATGCGCAGGCGTTGCCGTGCGGCAGCTAATTTCATCTTCGAATGCGCGTGTCACTTCGACGGCCGGTGCAAATTGGCGCCTGCTCGCTTCACAGGGCCAAGGCCATCTGCGGATCATCGTCCGCCTCATCCGAAGACAGCGAGGAGACCGACACGCCGAGGAGGCGAACGCCCTTGGTCAGCGGCACCAGAGCTGCCAGCAAATCGGCCGCGATCATCGCCAGCTCGGTGCGGTCCGGAACAAAGGCGCCGACCGAGCGGCTGCGGGTGATGACCTGGAAGTCCGCGTATTTCACCTTCAACGTCACCGTCCGGCCGCGAGCGCCCGTTCCGTCGCAATAACGCCAGACCTTGTCGACCAGCGGCTCGAGCTCGGCCGTCAGGTCGTCGAGGCCGGTGAGATCGCGCGAGAACGTGGTCTCGGCGCCCACGGATTTGCGGACCCGATCGGCGCGCACGGGCCTGTCGTCGATGCCCCGGCAAATGGAGTAATAGTATGGCCCGGCCTTGCCGAAATGCTGCTGCAGGAAGAGGCGGTCGTGCGCCCTCAGGTCGAGCGCCGTGAAAATTCCCAGCCGGTTCATCTTCGCGGCGGTCGCCGGCCCGACGCCGTGGAACCGCTCCACCTTCAGACTCTCGACAAACGTCGGTCCCATCGCCGGCGTGATGACGAAAAGCCCGTCCGGCTTGCGGTGATCGGAAGCGAGCTTGGCGAGGAACTTGTTGTAGGAGACGCCGGCCGACGCCGTCAGGGCGGTTTCAGCGCGAATCTTCGCACGGATCAGTTGGGCGATCTCGGTCGCGACCGCGATCCCCGGAAGGTTCTCGGTCACGTCCAGATAGGCTTCGTCGAGTGACAACGGCTCGATGATCGGCGTGTACTGCGCGAAGATCGCGCGGATTTGCCGCGAGACCTCCTTGTAGACGTCGAACCGCGGCGCGACGAAGATCAGTTCGGGACATTGGCGGCGTGCCGTCACCGACGGCATGGCGGAGCGCACCCCGAACTTGCGCGCCTCATAGCTCGCGGCCGCAACCACGCTGCGCTCGCGGGCGCCGCCGACCGCGACCGGCTTGCCGCGCAGGTCCGGATTGTCGCGCTGCTCGACCGACGCATAGAACGCGTCCATGTCGATGTGGATGATCTTGCGCGGACGTTCGACAGCGAGCACCGGTTTGTCGTCCCGGTCGGCGACCGTGCCGTGGGCGGGATCTGGCTCAGGGGCGAGCATGGCGGTCAGGACACGAGGCCCTCAGGGTGGAATCATCGCTTGCTTTGAGGCTTACGATCTATGTTTCTGGTGTTGATGGCAAGAGTCGGAAGAGTTGGCTGTAAACACGTCACTACATAGGGTGGAATGCTGGACGGTCGGAAAGCCGTCCAGATGGAGGCGCAAATGAGAATGACCGCCCTGACCAGCCGTGAATTCAACCGAGATCCCCGCGGCGCCAAGAAGTTCGCGCGACAGGGTCCTGTCGTGATCACCGTTCGCGGCCGGTCGGCCCACGTCCTCCTAACGATCGAGGACTATCGGCGCCTGGGCGCCGGCAGCATGAGTCTTGCCGAGGCGCTTGCCCAGCCGAGCGAGGCCGATTTCGATTTCGCCCCGCAACGCGTCGGTGATGGCATCTTCAAACGGGCCGATCTCGACTGAGGGCATTGCTGGTCGTGGCACTTCCGCCAAGTGGGAAGATTTGACCTCGTGCGGCCTCAGAACCACTTCGGCGTCTTCGTCGTCCAGGGATTCCTCGGAAAGCGGCTGTGCAGCAGGTTATAGGCGGCTTCCGACGTGTCGGAATCCTTGTCGCCGTATTGGGTTGCCCGTACCACGTTATGGAGCGCCTCCGGCACCCTTGGATCGCTCAGATGCGTCTTCGCCCACGGAATGACGATGGCGCCGAGCCAGGCCGGCCCTCCCGGCAGCTTGCCGAGGCGGTCGTTGTCCGCCTTGGCGATTTGCTGGTCCTTCGCGGTGACGAACGGTGGCGCGATGAGCGGCATCGGCAGCCCGCAATCGGTGCAGAGCAGGGGATTGCCGTTGTCGTCCAGATTGCCGAGAGGGGAGTCGTCCGACGCCCACCAGCGTCCACCGAAGCGGCCGATCACGTCACGCCTGTACATGTAGCCGAGCCCGTAATCCGGATAGGGACGCGCGGCCGGCAGCTTGAGCATCAGCAGCGCGGCCTCGACCTTTCGGGCCGCGGCGGTGGTCGCGCCGCGATAGCTTTTCCAGTCGTCGGCGTATTGCGGAAAGAACGGCGCGACGGCGTCCGCCATCGATCTTGCGGTGTCTACGTCATCGAGCAGCACCGCCCGCGTCCATACCGCAAGCCCGATGTCGCGCTTGATATTGGGCGGCAGCCCGGGCGCCAGCACGACCTGCGCCATCATCGGCAGCGGCATGAAGGCTGACATGCCGTAGGCGGCGTCGGCGTCAACGGCGGGCGGGTCCTTCTGGAACAGCTCGGTTCGCCAGCTGACGACGGTCGCCGTGTAGCTGTCCCACTTGGTCGGCGGCAACGGCAGCGGCATCGCATCGAGCTTGGTGCGCGGGTCGTAGAGGTACATCAGGAACTCGCCGCGCCGCACCGCGAATTTCGCGAATTCGCCGATGTCGCGGGCGAGCGCGAGCCGCTGGTAGCGCATGAGGTTGCCGACGCCTTCCGGCAGCGCAGGGGCGGCGAGCGTCCGGTCGAGCTCGCCGCGGGCCTCGTCGGCCTTGCCCAGGCCGATCAGGAGGCGCAGCCGGTTCCAGGCCAGGGTGTAATAGGCGGGCGAGCCGGCATCGATCGCCTGCGACGCCGCCAGCGCCTCCGCGGTGTCCGGGTCGTCCGGCTCGAGAAACATCATGGCAGCCACCAGCCAGGGCAGCGCGTGGCCATCGTGCCAGCGCGCCAGCACATCCGCCTTCACGTCCGCGTTCTGGCGGCCCTTGTCGCCGTTGAGCGCATTGATGTGGTGGAGCCAGGCCCCGACATCGGTGTAGCGCGCGCCGGTTCGCTCCAGATCCTCGAGGTCATGCAGGTCGGCCGCGAGCGTGGCCGGAAGATCGTCGCCGAGGAGCGATCGCGCCAGCTCTTGCGCGCGTTGTTGTGGCCGCGTTCCGAAGGCGAGCATGGAGGCGAGACGGGGCGCGTCGGCGTGATAGTCGGCAAGCTCCGGATCGGCCGCGATGCCCGCAATGGCGCTGTCGGCGGCCGCAAGGCTGGCGTCGGTCTTGGCGACGATGGCGGCATGGACGGCGGCGCGCGCCGTCATATAGCGCGCGAGCTTGCGCCAGGGCGAGGCGGCATCCTGCCCGATCGTGGCGTAGAGCTCGGCCGCGCGTGCATAGTCGAAGCGGTAGAAATAGGCGGTCGCGACCTGATAGGCGCGATCGGCCTTGAGCCAGGCCGGCGCGTTCGGCGCGTCGGCGGGCAGCGCCGCATTCGTTCCACAATTGGCCAGCACCGCATCCTCGCCGGTCGTCCAGTCGCGCACCGCCGGATCGGCGGCGCCGTGCTGCTTGATGCGGTCGAGCAGCGTGGCGGCGGCATTGCGATAGGCGTTCGGGAAGCAGGAGACGTCGAACCCGCTGAACCCGGGCGGCCGCTCGCGCGCCGCCGGATCCTGCTCCGGCGCGGCGGTGCTGAGCACGCGCTTGCGCGCATCGCTCCATGAGGTGGTCGTGTCCTGGCCGGTGCCGGGAGCGTCGCAGCAGCGCGCCAGCAGCTGCTGCGCCTGCGCGTTGGTGAAGCTGCGGCCCATCATCTGGCGATAAGCGGCAAACAGGCGGTTGTCGTCGAAGGTCGGACGCAGGATGCCGAGGCGGCCGTGGAAGTACGCAAGATTGTCCACCGGGTCCATGCCGGAGCGGCTGAAGAACCTGATCTCCTGGATGAACTCGCCGGTCGTCCAGGCGGCGGTGCCGATCCCGCACAGCAGGATGGCGAGCATCAGTCGGGCAACTGATCGTGTGACCATTGGCGTATCCTCGCGCGTACGATCTGGTAGGTCTCGGGGGTCCAGCGGCGCGGGCTGAACACGTAGACGCGCCGGCCGGGCGGCAGCGCAGCCGGCAACTCGTCGGTCGCGATGCCGAGGCTGGAGCGGCATTCGGGCCCGCGAAAGTCGCCGCCGCCGGCAAGGTGCTGGCGCAACCGGCGGCCATCGTAGCCCATGCGGAACAGCATCGGCACCACCTCGTCGGCCTCGAGCCGGGAGGTCCAGCTTTCGTTGAAGCACCAGGAGGCGAGCGCCGTGACCGAGATGGCCGCGCCGGGCAGGCGCCGGCGCAGCGCCGCGATCGCATCGATGAAGAAGCCGCGCTGGGACGCCACCGCCTCGTAATCGACCTGCAGGACCCGGTGGGGAACCTCGTCGCTGACCGTGGCGAGCGCCGCAACCAGCCGGCGCGACTGCGTGTCGCTCAAGACCGGCGGCTCGGCCCGATCGGTCTCCACATGCACGACCGCGACGCGGGCTATGCCCTGCGGCAATGTCAAAGGATTGCGGCGTGCGGCGAGCACGACGTCCTCGCCGCGCAGCGTCAGGGTGGTGGCCAGCAAGGCGACGCCGGTGTCGCGGATGTCCAGAAAGCGCAGATCGTCGTCGCGGTCCCAGGCCCACAGCACGAGCGGCGGCAGATCGAGCCGCACGCCGGCGCGGCTCGGGGTCATGCGATCGCCGGCCGGCGCGAGCAGGAGCAGGGCCAGCGCCAGCGCGAACGCCGCGCGCCCGAGGTGCGACGGCGAGCGAGGGGAGGGAGCGGCCATGACGTTCGGCATCAAGGAGACTCCGGGAAAGTAAGGCAAATCTTCCTTGGCAGCAAAGGGCCGCATCCGGCTTGACATGCAGGTAGTTGCCTGCCTATATGTGGTCATGCAGGCATATACCTGCCTTTGAGGCGCGACCGCAATGCCGATGCCGGACATAGACAAGGTGTTCAAGGCGCTGGCCGACCCGAGCCGCCGGGAGCTGCTCGACCGCCTGCACGCCAGGAATGGGCAGACGCTGAGCGAATTGTGCAAGGGGCTCGGCATGGCGCGGCAGTCGGTCACCCAGCACCTCGGCTTGCTCGAGGACGCCAATCTCATCTCGGTGCAGCGGCAGGGGCGGGAAAAGCTGCACTACTTCAACCCGGTTCCGATCCACGAGATCTACCAGCGCTGGATCCGGAAATTCGAGCCGGAGCGCCTCGACGCCCTGCACAGCTTCAAAACCAAGCTTGAAAGGAAGAAGCGATGACCATGGAGAACGAGAAATTCGTGTACGTCACCTACATCGCCACGACGCCCCAAAAGGTCTGGAAGGCGCTGCTCGAAGGCGAGCTGACCCGCCAGTACTGGAGGCACGAGAACGTGTCCGATTGGAAGCCCGGCTCCCAGTGGGAGCTGGTCGCCGACGACGGCAAGCGCACGGTCAGGCATGTCGGCAAGGTGCTGGAATGCGTCCCCGACAAGCGCCTGGTGCTGACCTGGGGCGATGTCGCCGACGCCGCCGACCCGGCCAGGCATTCGCGCATGGCCATCGATATCGAGACGGTCGGCGAGATGGTGCGCCTGACAGTGACGCACGACGAGCTCACCCCGGATATGCGGCGCAGGATCAGCAACGGCTGGCCGCGCGTGCTCTCGAGCCTCAAGTCATTCCTGGAGACGGGGCATCCCCTCGACGTCTTCGCCTGACCCTTCCTCCAACCCCGCACGCAAAGGAGACTCAAATCATGTCCGATATCCTTCACCGCGTCGGCATCGACGCAAGACCCGAGCAGGTGTTCGCTGCGCTCACCACCATCGAAGGCCTGCGCGGCTGGTGGAGCAACACCGCGTCCGGCAACGCCGCAAAGGGCGGGGTCGTCAAATACGGCTTCTGCGACATGCAGGTCGTTGCCGCCGAGCCCGGCAAGCTGGTGCATTGGCGCTGCACCGACGGCCCCGCTGAGTGGCTGGATACCGAGGTCGTGTTTCGGCTCGACTGGAAGCAGGACCAGACATTCGTGGTGTTCAAGCACGCGAATTGGAAGGAACCGGTCGAGTTCATGCACCATTGCAGCACGAAGTGGGCGACGTTCCTGCTCAGCCTGCGGGACTTGCTGGAGCGGTCGCACGGGCACCCGATTCCCCATGACCTCAAGATTGCCGTCAACGGCTGACGCTTGCGAGCGGCGGACGCCATGGGGCTTGCGCCCCGTGGCTCCCATCCTGATCCCAAGAGCGGCTTCGCGCAGGAACATGCCCTGCAACGGACACGGCGACGGCGCCCGGGAGTTGCCGACGGAATAATGTGCGTTACATTTGCCGCCTACCCGCGCCTGGCCAGGTCCATAGCGATGGATGCGAGGGTGGGCCGTGCAGGAGCCTGAGATGCCGCATCTCGAAGGACCATCGCGCTTGCGCCGGGGTATGCGCTTCACGGTCACCGCGATAATGGGCCTGGTGTTCGCGGCGACCGCGCAATCCCAGACGCCGGTCGCGCCCGGCAGCTGGACCGTCAAGGCGCCACTTCCGGTCGCGCGCAACGAGGTGGTCGCCGTGGCCCTCAATGACAAGATCTATGTCATGGGCGGCAGCTATCCACGGCAGAAATACGATGTTGCCGACAATGGCGAATATGATCCGGCGGTCGACCGCTGGCGGGCGCGGGCCCCGATGCCGCACGGGCTCAATCATCCGGGTGCGGCCGCTCTCAACGGCAGAATTTATGTCATCGGCGGATTCACCGGCTCCAACCACGACGGCGTCAACAACGGTGCCTTTGAATATGATCCGGCCGCGGATGCCTGGCGCGCGCTGCCGCCGCTGGAAGGTCCACGCGGCTCGATCGCGGTTGCCGCGGTCGCCGGCAAGATTCATGCGCTCGGCGGCCGCCGGAACGAGACCGACGTGGTCGCCGCCCATGAAATCTACGACCCGGCCACCGGCAAGTGGAGCGAGGCCGCAGCGCTGCCCAGAGGACGCGACCACATGGCGGCCGTCGTGGTCGAAGGAAAAATCCATCTGGTCGGCGGGCGCTTTGGCGCCAACGAGGACATGACCGGTCTGCACGACATCTACGATCCGGCGAGCAGTGCCTGGACCTCGGCGCCGGCGGTTCCGACCCCGCGCGGGGGCGGGGCCGGCACGCTGTTCCAGGGCATGATCGTCTTTCTCGGCGGCGAGGACGACAAGCGGACCTACGACGAGAACGAAGGCTTCGATCTGCGGAGCAATCGCTGGGTCAGGCTCGCTCCCATGCCCACCGGCCGGCATGGTTTCGGCGCTGCAGCTCTGGGAAAGTACCTCTATATCGCCAGTGGCGCGAAGGGCAGGGGTGGCGACGGACCCACCAACGAGCTTCTGGCCTTCAGCCTGCCGTAGCACGCGATTCCGGAAGCTGCCTCGCGCCCCTTTCGGTCGAACCCGCAGGCGGTGTAGGTTGTCGGGGTGAGCGTTCCGAAAAACGCGACACGGTTTTGCGCATTGCCGATTGGAGGGATCGATCATGCCACGATTTCCTGTTGCGATGCTTGCCTCTCTGCTGCTGCTCGGGACCAGCGCCGGCGCGCAGGAGCGCGTGGAGCCGGCGGCAAAGGATGCAACGGTCTTCGGCTACAAGCTGCACTACCTTGAAGCGGGCCGCGGCGAGCCGATCATCCTGCTGCATGGCACCGGCGGGGAAGGCGCCCGTTGGATGCCGACCATCCAGGGGCTGGCGGCGGCCAATTTCCGCGTCATCGCGATCGATCAGATCGGCTTCGGGCAGTCCGACAAGCCGCTTACGATCTATCACAGCGGCGTCTTCGCGGGCTTTCTCTCGCAATTCATGCAAACGATCGGCGTGCCGAAGGCCGTCATCATCGGTCAATCCATGGGGGCCGGAGTTGCCCTCCATCTGGCGGTCCATCATCCCGAGATGGTCGAGCGCTTGGTGCTGGTCGATGGCGGCGGTTACCGCTCGGCGGCGAACGCCCCGGCGGCTCCGCCCAACTGGCACAACCGCCAAATTGCCAACGCCGGAACGCTGGAGGAGAGCCGCGAATATCTCGAAAAGCTCTACTACGACCACAGCTTCGTGACCGACAAGCTGGTGGAGCAAAATCTCATCCTGCGCCTGCGCTCGGCCTATACGACCGAAAGCATGCAGATGGCGAGCGACCGAGGGCTCGGCGGGGTGACCGAGGACGAGGTGCGCGCAATCAAGGCTCCGACTCTTCTGGTCTGGGGAGCGAACGACCCGCTGTCCTCGGTCGCCAACGCGGACAAGCTGAACGCGGCCATCAAGAATTCCCGCAAGATCCTGTTCGATAAGGCGGGCCACTATCCGTTCCTGGAGCATGCCGACAAGTTCAACCAGGCAGTGCTGGAATTCCTGAAGTCGCAATCCTGATTGCTGCGCCCGGCAGGGCCGCCGACACGGGCGCCGTGTCAGCAGCCCATGGCGGACAGCTTCCAAGCAACGGAGACCACCATGAGGCGATCCATGCGGCGACGGCTCTACGGTGCAGGCCTGGGCGCGGCCGTCATCTGTGCGGTCGCGCCGGCGCAAGGCGCGGACCAGATCTATGAGCTCAAGCCGTCGGCCTCGACCGTTCACCGCGGCTTCTTTGACGCCTCGCTCAAGCCGGTTCTGACGATCGACACGGGCGATATCGTGCGGCTGTGGACCGCGACCGGCAACCCGCGCTACTTCGAGAGCTTGGGTGTGGCCAAGGAAAAAATCCCGCCCGAGCTCTATACCGCCTACGAAGGTGCGCCGGGCGAGGCGCGGGACGACCACAATCTCGACGGACCGATTGCGGTGCGCGGCGCCGAGCCGGGCGATACGGTCGAGATCAGAATTCGAGCCATCGACCTCTGGCTGCCGATTGCCGCGATGAGCTTCCGGGCGAACAAGGGCTCGCTGCCGGAGGATTTTCCCTATTCGCGCGACCGCGTATTCTTCATCGATCTCGCCAAGCGGGCGATCGAGTTCGCGCCGGGAGTCGCGGTTCCGGTGAAGCCCTTCTGGGGCGTCATCGGGGTGGCGCCGCCGCGCTCCATGGGCCGCGTGCCGAGCGGGCCCCCGAACGTGTTCGGCGGCAACATGGACAATCACGACCTGCAGCCGGGAACAAGCCTGTTCCTGCCAGTTCACGTTCCGGGGGCCTTGATCTCGATCGGCGACGGGCACGCCGTGCAGGGCGATGGCGAGGTCGGGATGTCCGCCGTCGAGACCTCTCTCAAGGGCGAGATTCAGGTGGTGTTGCACAAGGGCATGCACATCACCTGGCCGCGCGCGGAAACGCCGACGCATTACATGACGATGGGCCTGCACGAGGATCTGAACCAGGCCGCCAAGATCGCGACCCGCGAGATGCTCAATTTCATCGTCGAGACCAAGGGTCTGCCCCGCGACGACGCTTTCATGCTGCTGAGCGCGGCGATGGATCTGCGCGTGACCCAGATTGTCGATGGCACGAAAGGCATCCATGCCCTGATGCCGAAAGCGGTTTTTCACAAATAGTGCGGTGGCGGCAGCGGGGAGGCGAAGGTGATGGAAGGGACCAGGCGAAGCATCGTAGGCGGCATGGCGGCCGGCATGGCGGCTGTCGCCGACGGCCTGGTGGGCGCCGCCCAGGCTCAGACCGCACGCAAGACTTTCGTGCTTGTGCATGGCTCGTCGGCCGGGGGCTGGTGCTATCGCCGGGTTGCCGATCTTCTGGAGAAGGCCGGTCACAAGGTTTACGCCCCCACATTGACCGGGCTCGGCGAGCGCGCGCACCTGATGAGCGGTCTCATCACGCTCGATACCCACATCACGGACGTCGCCAACGTCATTCGCTGGGAAAATCTCGAGAACTTCGTGCTGGTGGGGCACTCCTACGGCGGTTGGATCGTTTCCGGGGTGGCCGAGCAGTTCCAGGGCAAGATCGCCTCGATCGTCTTTCTCGACGCGTTCATGCCCGAGAACGGGCAGCGGGTGCTGGACACCAATTCGCCGCGCAGCCGCGCCGAGATCGAGCAGGCGCAGAAGAAAGCCGAGGTCTCCCGGCCGGCGCCGCCGGCCTCGGTCTGGAAGGTCAACGAGAAGGATCAGCCCTGGGTCAACGAGAAGTTCACCGCCCAGCCGGTCGGCGTCGCCTTCACGCCCATCCGGCTGACCGGCGCGCGCGACCGGGTGCCGAAAAAGACCTATGTCCGGGCCAAGGGCTACGAGAACCCGAATTTCGAAGCCTATTATGCCAAGGTGAGATCCGACCCCTCCTGGCGCACCTACGAAATGCCGTGCGGCCACGAAGTCATGATCGATATGCCGGAGCGGACGGCGGAGATTCTGCTCGAGGTCGCCTGATCGTCAAAGGGAAGGGCGTTCGGGAGAGAGCAGCCACGAGTGATGGCCGGGCATAGCCCGCGAAGACGGGCGTGAACGCCCTTATGTCCCGGCGACCCACGCCCTGCTTGCGGCGTCGCCGCAAAGACGTGGCTGCTCGCGACAAGTGCGGGCATGGGCTAGGAGTGCTGCGTCATCCAAGCAGGTTCACCGCAAAGCCGGCCCGTCGCATGACGGCATCGCGCGCGTCCTGCACCAGGCGCAGCACGCGCGGCACGTCGACGCCTACCAGATTGCCCCGCCACTTCTTGGCCTTCCCGGCAATGATGACGGTGTCGACGTTGCCGGGATTCATCTGGTTCACCACCACGCCGGCTGCATTGTTGAGCGGCCAGATATTGAGCCGGTCGGCCGTCAGCAGCAGGATGTCGGCATCCTTGCCAGGCGTCAGCGTTCCGACCTTGCTGTCGATGTTGGCGCAGCGGGCACCCTCGATGGTGGCGAACTCGAGCAGGTCCCGGCAGCTGAGGAGCGGTGGCAGATTCTGCTCGCCGTTGCGGGCGCGCTGAAAGAGCTGGTTGCGCTGGAACGTGAAGGTGGATCGCATGACGGTGAAGAAGTCCTGCGCAATCTCCACGCCGTGGTCGGAACTCAGGCTCGGGCGCAGGCCGTGGTCGAGCGCTTCCTGGATGGTGGGCGTCCCATGGCCCATCGCCATGTCGATCTGGGTGCAGAGCGAGACGTGCCCGCCGGTGTCCCTGATCAGCCGCCACGCCGCATCGTTGAGACCCAGGCAGTGGATATATTCATCGCCCGGTCGCAGGAGCCCGGCGCGCCCCAGCTCCAGCAACGGCGCGCTCAGATCCTTGCCGACGAGATGCAGGACCGCCGGCACGCCGACCTCGCGCGCCAATGCATAGAGCTTCGCGTCGAGGGCGGTGGTCAGGGCCAAGGTCAGCAACTGGTCCTTCGAGCTGAAATAGGTCCGCTGCAGCCGCATGATGTCCTGCGGATAGCGGGTCCGCGGCCCGGCACCCCGGTGGTAGGAAAAAACGGCCCGAATTCCTGCGTCCTGCAGCGCACGAATGCAGGCATCGCTGTGCTCCGGCGAGTGGGCGACCTGCGAAATATCGACCACCGCGGTGGTGCCCATGTCGATCATGCCCAGCGCCGTGACCAGCTCGCCCGCATAGGCGTCCTCGGGCTCATAGACCGGAGTCAATTTGCTTTGGACGTCCCGGTTGTAGTCGGGGCTGAGCTCGCCGTTGGGCATGATGTTGCGCAACAGGCCCTGATAGGAATGGCTGTGGGTATCGATGAAGCCCGGAACGACGATCCGGTTCGAAGCGTCGATCACCGCCGCCGCATCGGCCGACACCGCGATGCCCGGCCGGACCTCGCGAATCTTGCCGTCCTCGATCAGCACGTCGGCTTGCGCGAAATCGCCGATCCTTCGATCGAGGGTCAGCACCACGCCGCCTTTGATGAGGATGCGCCGCTGCGCCTGCAGGCGGCGCAATTCGGGGTCGGTCGCGCCGATGCCTTGGGCAAGGGCAATCCCGGGCGGCATCGGCGCCACCGCCCCGCCGGCCGCCAGGCCGGCGCCCGCCTTGAGGAACGTGCGCCGCGACGATCGCGCGTCCGCGACCGCGTCGGCGCCGTCACCGCGCGGCGCCGGCGTTGCGGACTTGGTTGGATCGCTGCCGCATCGTTTGCGCATGGTGTCTCCCTGCGCTGCGCGGTTCACTCCCCGACGACTTCCAGCCCGGCCTTGTCCCAGACCGGCCGCGAGGCGGGGCGATGGAAGTAACCAAGCAGCGCAAGCGCTGCCTCGGGCGCTGCATTCGTGGCCGGTACCGCCGAGTCGTAATCGATATAAACCTGCACCGCTGCCGGCACCGGGCCTGCCCGCACGACGCCGGGAGCACGCGGGATCTCGCTGACATTGAAGAGGCCGAGCTCGATCTCGCCCTTCGCAATCAGCGCCTGGCCGTCCGCCAGATTGTCCGAAAGCTTGGTCTTCGCCTTCACGGCCTCGGTGAGGCCGAGATTGACCAGCACCTTCTGCGCATTGATCCCGCTCAAGCCGCCGCCGGTCGAGTTGCTGTACGTGATCGTCTTGGCATCGAGCAGCGCCTTGCGGGTCGACTCGACCGTCGAGAGATCGACCTTGACGCCATCGCGCACCGCGAGACCAATGCCGACCCGGGCCAGCGGGTGGCGGGTGCCGGCGCGCCATTTGCCCTCTTTCTCCAGCGCCGCGGCGGAAGCGGTGGCCGTGATCACGAGATCGTAGACCTCGCCGGCCTTGATTCGCTCGTCGACCTGGCCCGGCGTCACACCCGTGAAGGTCACCGCGTTGCCGGTCTGCTTGGTGAATTCCGCCGCCAGCTCCTTCATGGCGATCGTCAAGGCGTTGGCATTGAGCACCTTGATCTCCGCCGCGCGCCCGGAAGTCACCGGAGCGATCAGGAACGTGGCGGCAACCAGCGCCGGCAGGCGAAAGCAGCGAAACATGGTGTCCTCCCAGTCTTGCTTGAGCTTTAGCAATATACCAAGCTGCGACGGTTCGTCATGCGGAAACATCCGCTCGTCGACGATGTTCCTCGCGCCTGCGGCGGCGCCCGATCGACACTTCATCCCCGCAAGATCAGATGAGCCAGCCCGTGGGATTCATCGAAAAATACGGCCTCCGGAGCGAGGAGCAGAGACGGCAGGCCGAGGAGCTCGCCCGCAGGGTCATGAAGGAGGGCCTGCATCTCGTGCGTCTCGCCTGGGCCGACCCGCATGGCGCCGCGCGCGCCAAGGCGGTGACGGTGCCGGCCTTCATCGGCGCGCTTTCGGCCGGCTACAACATCAACGTCGCGACCACCACGCTCGACTCGGCCAATGCCAGAAGCTTCTCGTCGTTCACGCGCGGCGGCGGCATGGGCCTCCCCGAGATGACGGGCTCGCCGAACCTCACGATCGTTCCCGACCCCGCGACCTTTCGCGTGCTGCCTTGGGCGCCGGGCGTCGGCTGGATTCTCTGCGACGAGTATTTCA
>DASYFD010000398.1:0-8423 GCA_036498625.1 Xanthobacteraceae bacterium
CGCGGAGGGGCCCCCTCATCCCGACCTTCTCCCAGCGCGCGGGGAGAAGGAGCGCGCCGAATTCGCGGAGATGCTCGGGTTCCGATTGAGCCCGCCGCTTACGCTGCCGCCGCGGCGCCGCACAGGCGCGCGGCGATCGAGTCGAGCATGAGCTCGTAGGCACGCTCCACGATGGCGTCCATGGAGCGGGTGCGGGCGAACATGGTGGTGGCGCGCGCCAGGACTTCCTCGCGGGTCGGCAGATGCGGCAGCGACAGGCCGCCCAGCACGTCGGCGGCGCGGTGCTGCGCGGCGGAAAGCCGCTCCAGGAGCGCGGTGAGGCTCGTTCCTTCGAGCGCGGTGCTGACCGCGGCCGCGATCCGGTCGGTATTGAAGCTCTCCGCCAGCTGCGCGGCGGCGCGGCTGATCACCCGCGATCCGAGCCCGTGCTCGTTGCGCACCACCGCCTGCGGCGGCGTCTTGAGGTCCCAGACCAGCCCGGTCCAGGACATGAGCTTGAGCACATAATAGGTGAGATCGATCTGCCACCACCTGAAGCCCTGGCGGACGCTGCTCTGATAGGCGTGATGGTTGTTGTGCCAGCCCTCGCCCATGGTGAACAGCGCGAGCCACCAGTTGTTGCGGGAATCGTCGCCGGTCACGTAGCGCTTGCTGCCATGCACATGCGCCAGCGAATTGATGCAGAAGGTGCCGTGATAGACCAGGACCGTGCTCCAGAAGAAGCCGACCACCAGCCCAGGCCAGCCCGCCACCAGATAGCAGAGCACCGCCAGCACCACCGCCGGCACCAGCTCGAAGCGGTTGAGCCACATCAGCTCGGGGAACCTGGCGAAATCCGCGATCTTGTTGAGATCGAGCGAATCCTGCCGGCGCGCGAAGATCCAGCCCACATGGCTGTACAGGAAACCTTTTTGGCGCGGCGAATGCAGGTCGCGCTCGGTGTCGGAATGCAGATGATGATGGCGGTGCTGGGTGGCCCACCACAGCACGCTCTTCTGCGTGGTGCTCTGCGCCCCGACCGCGAGAACGAGCTGAAAGGCCCGGCTGGTGGCGAACGCCCGGTGCGAGAAGTAGCGGTGATAGCCGGCCCCGATGAAGAAGATGCGCAGCCAGTAGAGCGCTGCGCACAGCGCGACCGACTGCCACGTGATGCCGGTCCAGATGGCGGCGAAGCAGGCGAGATGCACCAGTATGAATGCAATGGTCGACGGATAGACGATGTCGTCCCCGTCATCGCGCGCGCCCGGATCCTGGATTTGCGGGCACGGCTGGGGCTGCAAGCCGGTCTCGTCATCTGCGTCGTTCATGGATCAATCGTTCCCAGATTCAGCGTATCGCTTGGTGTGTCGCTTAAGCGGGCACATCACTGCGGTGCCCGTTTGGTATAGGCCGTCAGCACGGACGTCGGCGCGTTCCATTCGTCGACGGCGAGCTTGGTCGCCACCACGATGAGAGTGGTGGCCAGCACCAGCCGCAGCGCCTTTTCCGGCACCCGGATGGCGGAATAGCTGCCGATCACGATTCCAGGCAGCGAGCCCACCAGGAGCGAGCCCATGAGATGCCAGTCGACCGCGCCCGCCATCCAGTGCCCGGTGCCGGCCACCAGGGTCAGCGGCACCGCGTGGGCGATGTCGGAACCGATGATGCGCACCATCGGCAGCCGCGGATAGAGCAGCAGCAGGGCCGTCACCCCGATGGCGCCGGCGCCGACCGAGGAGATCGATACGGTCACGCCCAGAACCGCGCCGACCAGGACGGTGACGAGCGACGTGTTGCCGGAGCTGAGCCGGTCGAACCGCTGGCGATACCGGTTCATGATGGCGTTGCGGAAGATGAGCGACAGCGCGGTCAGGAACAGCGCGCCGCACAGCACCAGGTTGATCAGGCTGCGGGCGACCTCGCCGTTGAGGTTGAGCCGCCACAGCACCGCCAGTGTCAGAATGCTCGCCGGCAGGCTGCCGCAGGCCAACAGCGCCACCACCGGCCAGTGGATGCTGCGCGCCAATCCATGCACCAGGCTGCCGCCGGTCTTGGTGGCGGCGGCGTAGAGCAGGTCGGTGCCGACCGCGGTCGCCGGATGGATGCCGAACAGCAGGATCAGCAGCGGCGTCATCAGCGAGCCGCCGCCGACGCCCGTCATGCCGACCAGGAATCCGACGCCGAATCCCGAGATCGAATAAAGCGGATCAATGAAGTCCATAGATCAGTTTCTCATTTCCGGTGCGCGGCGCCCACTCCGGCACTTATTGATTCCATCATAAGGCATCGCGGTTCGCATGGCCATGATGACGCAAATGGCTTCATTCCACCGTTGGCCGCGCCTGCGAAAGATTCCTGCCTTTTCGTCAAATTGCGGAGAATTTCCCTCCGCAAGCAAAAATTTTGCACGAGATGATGTCTTATTTTCGCGCGGGAATTTCGAATTCCCATATGGGTTTGTTATTACATATTCACGCAGCGAATCGCGGTGGTTGCGGTGCCTTCCTTGCGCCCACGCGGGGGTTGCGCAAGGCCTCCCTCGTAACTCAAATGGAGGGCGCAAGGGCGATCCGCAAGCGCCGGCACCGGCTGTCACATGGATCGCAGCCGTCGGGCCGGGACACACCCACATGAGGGCGCTGTCGACCATTTTCGCGTCACCGTCCGATCGCCTCCTGCGCCTTGCGAAACACCTCCGGCGGGTAGGCGGCAAATCGCACCAGCAGCTGCTCCACCTCCTCGGCGGAGGCCGGATCGATATCGAGCCCGACCTTCTCGGCCTCGGCGAGAAAATCCTTGTCCTTCATGGTGGCGACCAATCCGTCGCGCAGCGCCTTGAGGCGATCGGCGGGAATTCCGGGCGGTCCGGCGAGGGCGCGGCCGAGCAGCAGCTGCTTGAAATGCACGTCGAGCACCGCGCGATCCATGTCGGTCTTGGCGTAGTCGAATACGCTTGGAACGTTGCCGTATTCGTTCGACTTCTTGGCGCCCATCTGGATCACCGGCTTTAGCTGGCCGCTCGTCACCTCGTCGAGGAAGCTCGCCTTGATGGTAGAGACGTAGAGTCCGCAGGTGCCGTTCACCTCGCCGCGATGCAGCGCCAGATTGACCTCGCGGGTGCCCGGATAGCCCGGGATGACGCGGATATTGGCGCCCAGCACGTTCTTGAGCACCATGGGATGCTGGAACGTGATGGCGGCGGTAGCGCCGCCGCCGAAGATGGTCTCCTTGGTCATCATCTCGTCGAAGGTCTTGGCCGCGCCCGGTGTCTGCCACACGCCGCAAAAGGCGACGTCCTGCGACATGCTGCCAATCCAGCTGAACTTGGTAGCGTCGAACAGCGCCGATTTGTTGCCGAGCAAGGGCTCCATGGCGGCGGAGGCAGCGAACATGGCGAGCGTCAGGCCGTCATTGGGGGCTTTGGCGTAGAGGAAATTCGCGGCGAGAAGCGAGCCGGCGCCCTGCATGTTGGACGGCACCACGGCGGGATGGCCCGGGATGAACTTGCCGTAATAGCGCGCCAGCACCCGCACATAAGTGTCGTAGCCGCCGCCGGGCGGGAAGCCGATCAGGAGCGACAGGGTCTTGCCGGCGTAGAAATCGGACACCGAATCCGCCTTGGCGGTGCCGAGGGTGGCCAGTGCGCACGACAGCGCGGCGGCCAAAAAAGTAAAGCCGCGGCGGCGTCCCGCGATTTGCCGACTTGGGAACATTGCATCCAGTCCCTGTTTTCCCGTCCTCAGCCGATCCGGCTGCGCGCAGTCTAATACCATTGGGGCGCCAGGTTGAGGGGCCGATTGACGGCCGCTGCGACTCTGTCACGCGGGGCACCGAGCCGGAAGGTTGGGAGCGGCGACGCCAGGACGGCATCCCTGCGACCGGCGGTTCTCTCCCCCGGCTGCTCGGCCACGAGCAGATCCCGGAGACGCTGGGTCGCGGACGCCGTCAGGGGCAGTGGCGTCGCCGCGCCGCAGATCAGACAGGCAGATTACAGCGGCCGATATCCGGCAATCCCTTGAGCCAAGTCGGGTGAATGCCGGAGCCGAAGGCGATTTCGCCAGGCGTGTGGCCGAGCTACAACAAATCATCCGGGCAAACGTGCATTCGGATACCACTGAATTTTATTTGTAAGATGTCTTCGGAAAATGGCGGCCGTGATCGGGATCGGCGCGGCGCTCCTCGCCCCGCGTGCGGGGAGAGGGCGACACGGCATGGAGGGAACACGATCTCGGCTCGGTGAGGGGGCGTTTCCGCAAGCTCAGACTCGCGGAGGGGCCCCCTCATCCCACCTTCTCCCCGCACGCGGGGAGAAGGAGCGAGAAGCGGTGCGTCCCTGACCCCTACAGCGCGAACACGAACAGCATGGTTTGGTTGCGCTGCTCCTTGAGCTCGGGGGTGAAGGTCAGCGCCCGCAGCGAGATGCGGCTGAGGCCCGACAGGATGGCGACGTATTGCTTGCCGCCGACCTCAAACGTCATCGGCGGCGCCATGAAGCCGTTGCCGACATTGATCTTCCAGACCTGCTCCAGGGTGGCATCGTCATAGGCCGCGAATGTGCCATCGCTGTAGGCGGTGAACACCAGCCCGCCGGCTGTCGAGAGCGCGCCGCTGTTGTTGGGGTAGGGGATGTGGATGCGCTTCTTGACCTCGCCGGTGAGCGGATCGGCGGCGATCAGGTCGCTTTCGTTGCGCTCGATGTGCCGGAAGGTCGCGCCCTTCCAGTCGCCCGCCTTGCTCGACAGGCTCGGATCGAGCGTCACCTCGTTGCAGGACGTGATGGCCGGGATGTACATCAGCTTGGTCTTGGGGCTGTAGGAGGACGGCCAGAAATTGTTGCCGCCCGACATCGCCGGGCACAGTTTCTTGGTACGGTCCGTGAGCGTCTGGTTCTGCACCCCGGAATAGACCTGCAGATCCTTGGTGGGATCATAGTCCACCGGCTTGCCGGTCTTCTGGTCGATCCCCTTGGTCCAGGTGATCTTCTCCACATAGGGCTTGGCCAGCACCGGTTGGCCGTTGTTGCGCTCGAACGTGTAGAGAAAGCCGTTGCGGGCCGAATGGGTCACCAAGGTGTGCTTCTGCCCGTTGATGTCGCCATCGATCAGGATGTGAGTGCCTTCCTCGTCATAGTCCCACATGTCGCCCGGCAGATACTGGAAGTACCAGTTCATGTTGCCGCTGTCGGGATCCCAGGAGATCATGCTGTCGGTGTAGAGATTGTCGCCCGGCCGGTAGGTCGGATCGAACATCGGCACCGGATTGCCGGTGCCCCAGATCACCTGGTTTGAGGCCACATCGTAGCTGCCGGTCACCCACATGGCGCCGCCGCCGGTCTGCCAGGCGTTGTGATTGTCCTTCCAGGTCTCGCTGCCGGGCTCGCCCGGCGCCGGCACCACGTATTTGCGCCAGGCGAGCTTGCCGGTCCTGGCGTCGAGCCCGGCGATGAAATCGCGCACCCCGCGGTCGCCGCCGGCGGCGCCGACCACGATCTTGTCCTTCACGGCGAGCGGGGCGGCGGTGATCTGCAGATCGACCTGCTTGTCGTCGATATTGGTCTCCCACTCGACCTTGCCGGTCTCCTTGTTGGTGGCGATGACGCGGGCCGGGTAGCTCGCGACCGAGATCACCAGATTGCCCCAAAGCGCGGCGCCGCGGTTGGAGAGCGGGAACTTCTCCTGCTTGGGATCCATGCGCCAGACGATCCGTCCGGTCTCGCCCGAGCGCACGTCGATCTTGTAGACGATGCCCCACAGGTCGACCAGATACATGAACCCGTCCTCGACCAGCGGGGTCGCCTGCAAATTCTCCCCGATGGCGGTGCCGCCGATCGCCACCGCATAGGCGAGCTTGAGGTTCTTGATGTTGCCCTTGTTGATCTTGTCGAGCGGCGAGAAGCGCTGCGCATCGTAGGTGCGATGGTTCATCAGCCAGTTCTGCGGCTCCTTGTCGGCATTGGCGAGCCGCTCCGGCGTCACCTCGGCGGCAAGCGCCGGCGCGGCCAGCAGGACGGAGGCCAGCAGGGCGTGGCGCAGGCCGGAATGCTTGGTGGACGAGCACAGGGTCATGGCTTCCTCCGCGTTGGTTTTTTGGATTGGTATTCGCGGCATTCTATCACCGCCGCCCGGGCCGTGTCGCGTGCCTGTCTATTGAGGTGAGTCCGTGGTTCTCATCCCGAGAGCCCGTGAAAGAAGAGGTGAGGGCCCCACCCGCTCGTCCCCGCGGACGCGGACCCAGCCTTTGCCCCAAGAAAGTCCGGGCTCTTTGGCAAAGTCTGGATTCCCGCGTCCGCGGGAATGAGCGGGTGAGGCAATTCCTTCAAACAGTCTAAGGAGCGAGGGCGCCTCACCCCGAGGGCGGAGTTCGTGTCAGGCGTCACGGCCCTCGCCGCCGGTAGAACGGCCCGCGCAGGCAGCCGCCGTAGCGGTCGTCCCGGATATGCTCGGCGACCTGCTCGAGCGTGCCGGTGATGTCGCCCTTGAGATCGCTCAGATGGGCATCGATCGAGGCCGCAAGCTCGGCGTCGCGGATCGCGGAGCCCGGCTCGTTCTCCGCGGCTTCCTCGATCAGCGCGGTGAGATGGACTTTCACCCGTTCGATCAGGGCTTCGCAGCACAGCGCCCGGGCGGTGAAGTCCTCGGGGTGGGGATCGAGCCCGATCGCGATCGGCTTGCGGGCCGCCAGCGCCATGACGAAGTCGGCATGCGCCTTGGCGATATCGCTGCCCGGAAAGCGGCGGTTGTCGTTGCCGGGGAGGGGGGCCGTCTCGCCTTGCTCGACCATCGCCGGGTGCTCCAGTGGCGAATCCAGGGAGGCGATTGAATAATAAGAAAAGTTATCAAAGTCAATAACAAAAATTCTCAAACGGGTTTTTCGCCAGCGCTCGGTCTGTAGGATGGGTGGAGCTCTTGCGATACCCATCATGGGGCCGCGCCTCGGCGGCGACCTTCGATTATATGAAGAAGCTCCTGGGGGCGGAGAAGGGCGGCTGAGGGCGGCCGGCTTGCAGCCCCCATTTGCGGCACGGCCGGCCTGGATTGACCTTAATGAATTCAAATTTCGTAGTTTAGGTTACCTATAACATATACGTGTTTTGCCCTATTTGAATGTTCGACTGACACCGAGCGTGGTATTCCGTTGGGTCGCGGAACCCAGACGGCTTGGAAAGTGGAGATCTGTCATGAAGCTACTGAGCGCGCTTGCCATGCTGGCGGCATTGGCTGCGACTGATGCGTCTGCGCAAGGCGTCAATCTCACCGGTCAATTCCGGTGCGTTCAGCTGTGCGCAGGCGGCCTGCAGGGCCAGCCCGCCTATGTGACCCAGAACGGCAACAATCTGAATCTGCTCAACGAGGCCGGCGAGCCCTCGCGCGCCTGGGTCGACTGGTACGGCCACATCTGGGCCGAGAATTGGCATGAGGGCGCGCTTTTTTCCGCGGACGGGATGACGATCCAGTTCGATCGCGGAACCATCTGGCAACGCGATCTCGGCGAACCGCCGCCGCCATTGAACAGCCGGCGCCGCGTCAGGCTGGCGCCTGACCAGGTCGCGCCGGTCAAGATCGAGAAGCCCAGCAAGCGCGTCAATGTCCCGCTCCCGAGCCGATCGACTCCAGCCGCTGTCACAGCCTTCGACGGCGATTGGAGCGTGGTCATCATGACCCAGAGCGGCGGTTGCGACCGCTCCTATCGCTACGGGGTGCGGATCGCCAATGGCGACGTGATTTATGACGGCGGCGGGCCGGTCGATCTGCAGGGACATGTTTTCTCCAACGGCAGCGTACGGGTCAGGGTTTCCGGCGCCGGCCAGCAGGCCGAAGGCCAGGGCCGCCTGTCGCGCACCGTGGGAACCGGCACCTGGCAAGGTGGCGGCTCGCTCGGCTCCTGCGCCGGCGTCTGGCAGGCGGAGCGGCGCGGGTAGTGCTTCTGCACGCTTAAGATTTTTTCGACCTGATGGTGAGGCGAGAAGCGCGGGCAATGCCCGCGCTTCTCGAGTTCTGACCTCATGGTGAGGAGCGCAGGCAACGCCCGCGCGTCCCGAGTTTTGACCTCATGGTGAGGAGCGCGGGCAACGCCCGCGCGTCTCGAACCATGGCCGCGCATGACGCGATCCCGAGCCAGATGCCGGCCAGCAGGGCGAAATAAAGAACCGCATCTATCAAACAATATCGAGCGGCGGTATTCCGAAACCCCCTTGCCGGCCGTGTCCTAAAAATACTCCAAGCAAACTTTCGCCCTGTGGACATCTTGAGCAACGTACTGAATCGAGTGGCAAAATCGTAGTGCTTGCTGTGCTTTTGCCGCAACAAGTCCACAAACTCGCCATCAACTACATGACTCACCCGATACTCCCGGCGCGGGCGGTCTGCTTCCATCCTGGGCGTGGGTAAGGCGTCAATGTTCTGCGTATGATGGCGCTTCCACCTCCATCGGCGCGGCTCGCCCGC
>DASYFD010000399.1:0-14525 GCA_036498625.1 Xanthobacteraceae bacterium
CTCGGAATCGGCGCGCATCTTCGCCGGCGTCGACGTGACCCGCGAGCCGATCCCGATCGTCCCGACCGTGCATTACAACATGGGCGGCATCGCCACCAACTATCACGGCGAGGCGGTGATCAAGAAGGACGGCAACAACGATTTCGTGGTGCCGGGCCTGATGGCGCTCGGCGAAGCGGCCTGCGTCTCGGTGCACGGCGCCAATCGCCTGGGCTCCAACTCGCTGATCGACCTGGTGGTGTTCGGGCGCGCGGCGGCGCAACGTTGCGCGCAGATCATCGAGCCGGGGCAGAGCCACGCCGAGCTGCCGAAGGATTCGGCCGATCTCGCGCTCGCGCGGCTCGACAAGTTCCGGCACGCTGCCGGCTCTACGCCGACCGCGCAGCTGCGGCTCAAGATGCAGAAGATCATGCAGAACAATTGCGCGGTGTTCCGCACTGGCGAGGTGCTGGCCGAGGGGGTCAAGCTGATCCACGACACCCACGCCGAGGTCGCCGACATCAAGGTGTCGGACCGCTCGCTGATCTGGAACTCCGACCTGATCGAGACCCTGGAGTTCGACAACCTGATCGCGCAGTCGGTGGTGACGCTCAATTCCGCCCTCAACCGCACCGAAAGCCGCGGCGCCCACGCCCGCGAGGATTTCCCGGAGCGCGACGACAAGAGCTGGATGAAGCACACGCTCGCCTGGCTCGACGGCGCCGGCAAGGTCAAGCTCGATTACCGGCCGGTGCACACCTACACCCTCACCAACGACATCAGCTACATCGAGCCGAAGGCGAGGGTTTATTGAAGATGTTGGTGGCCCGGGATCGGTTCCCTTGTTGTCATGGCCGGGCATAGCCCGCGAAAGACGGGCGTAAAGGCCCTGATGTCCCGGCCATCTCGGCCGGGAACGCACGGCCGCACCAACCTAAGCGAGATGGCCGGGACTAGCCCGGCCATGACAAACCAATAGTTGACGGAACGCCCCATGGTCGAGATCAATCTGCCGAAAAACTCCAAGGTCACCGAAGGCAAGACCTGGGCGTATCCGACCGGCGCCAAGGACGTGCGCGAGTTCCACATCTACCGCTGGAATCCGGACGACGGCAAGAATCCGAGGCTCGACACCTATTACATCGACACCGGCGATTGCGGCCCGATGGTGCTGGACGCGCTGATCTGGATCAAGAACAACATCGACCCGACCTTGACCTTCCGCCGCTCCTGCCGCGAGGGCGTGTGCGGCTCCTGCGCCATGAACGTCGACGGCCGCAACGCGCTCGCCTGCATCAAGGACATGGCCGACATCAAGGGCACGGTGAAAATCTATCCGCTGCCGCATCAGCCGGTGGTGAAGGACCTGGTGCCCGACCTCACCAATTTCTATGCCCAATACGCCTCGATCGAGCCGTGGCTGCACACCACCTCGCCGACCCCGGAAAAGGAATGGCGCCAGAGCCACGAGGACCGCGCCAAGCTCGACGGCCTCTATGAATGCGTGCTGTGCGCCTGCTGCTCGACCTCGTGCCCGAGCTACTGGTGGAACAGCGAGCGCTTTCTGGGCCCCGCCGCGCTGTTGCAGGCGCAACGCTGGCTCGTCGACAGCCGCGACGAGGCGACCGGCGAGCGTCTGGACAATCTCGAGGATCCGTTCCGGCTCTACCGCTGCCACACCATCATGAACTGCGCCAATTCCTGCCCCAAGCACCTCAATCCCGCCAAGGCGATCGCGGCGATCAAGAGCACCATGGTCGAGCGCAAGGTTTGAGCGGCTTGCGTTCGCTCGGCCCAGGCTTCGATCCCGGGATCGTCGCCGCGCTCGACGCGAGGCTGCGGTCGGTCGCCGAGAGCGAGAACGCGGCCGTCCTGCTGGCGGTCGAAAGCGCCCGCGATCCGAAATCCTCGATGGCACCTGGACATTCCCCGAGGCGCAGGCTCTGAGTTGAGCGGGGCAAAGGACCCAAACAGACGGAGGATACAATGAATGACCTATCCGCTTGCGGCACGCTCACCGTTGACGAGCCGGTCGCTTCTCGCCGCCAGGTTGTCGCCGCCGCCCTCACCATGGCAGTCGCCGGAACTGCCACCAGTGCGCAGGCCCAGGTGTCATCGAACCTGACCTTCTCGAACCCGCCTGGCCTGTCTAGTCCGCCCGCCTACAGCCACGTGGTCGAGGTCAACGGCCCGCACCGCACCGTCTACATCGCCGGTCAAACCGGCGCCAGCGCGAGCGGTAAAATCGCGGAGGGATTCCGAGCCCAGGCGGTGCAGGTGATGGAAAATCTGAAGATCGCCCTCGTCTCCGTCGGCGGCGACTTCGAGCACGTGGTCAAGCTCAATAGCTACCTGACTGACATCGAGGCCAACGCCAGTGAATTCCGTGAAGTCCGCGCACTGTATTTCACCAACAAATCGACGCTGCCGCCGGCGACGTTGGTGCAGGTCGTGCGGCTCGCCAATCCGAATTTTCTGCTCGAAGTGGAGGTGATCGCGGTCCTGCCGCCAAAAGCGTAGGCTACCGGGCCATTGGCGATCGACGGTCTCCCAGTAAAGCGCACGGAAGCTTTGACGCCCGCAGAAAACGGTTTCAGATCGAGCTTAAACGATCTTCGCCCAACCGAGGGAAGCCGCCAAGCGTGCTACGACGGCGAAAGCACGTCCAGCAGCATTCCGAGATCGGGCATCGTGTCGACGGCGAGAACGACCTCGATCGCTCTCTGGGCGCGCGCCTTGCCGAGAACGTTCTCTGAGAGGGTCAGGAATTTCCTGGTCAGTTCCGCGTCGCCGGCGGGATTCAACATATTGCCCGGAGGAATGGGCATGCGGGCCGCAAGCACGGTCCCGTTCTGCAGCGTCACCTCCACGTTGGCGCCCAGATTCGCGTCCGAGAGCGCGGCTTCGGGGCGGACCGTCAATTTCCGCTTGAGCGCGAGCGCGCGCGGGTCCCTGAAACGCGCCTCCTCGAAATCCGTCACCCTGACGTCGCCGTCCACCAGCGCCCGCGCCACCAGATAAGGAATGCTGTGATCGGCGTGCTCCCGGGTGCTGATCTCTTCCGGGTAGGCGGCCTGCTGCCGATAGGCGAAATCGCTCAGCGCAACCGTGATGGTCGAGATCTGCTCCCAACCGGGTTGTCGCTTGTAGACTTCCAGGGCGGCGGCGATCGGCGCCTGGGCGGTGCCGACGCAGGGCCACAGCTTGATGCAGCTCTTGAGGATTTGGAAATCGCCCGAGCGCTGGCGCAGGATCGCTTCGTCGAACGAGCCCGCGACCATCTTCGCAAATCCATAGGCGCCCTCGAAAATGGTCAGCGGATAGGCGAGGCCGGCGCGGGCGAGCAGAGCGGCAAAGACGCCGTTCCGCACCGCCATCGGCTCCGCCGATCCCTTGGCGGGCGTCAACTCGGCGCCGCGGCGAACCTCAGCCAGAGTGCTCGCATTGCTGCCCGCGATCGCCAACGCATTGGCGAGCTTCGCCGCGTCCAGCTGCATCAGCTTCCCCGCCGTTGCGGCGGACGCATATTGCGCCTCGAAGGAGGTGTCGTCCCAGCCCTCGTGCCGCTCGCCGGCGATTGCGTCCCGCAGCCGGACCTCCACCTCGTAGCCGGCGACCAGGCCGAGCAGGAGGTCCCGCCCGCTCGCGCGCTGCATCTCGGCGACCGCCAGCGCCGCCGCCACATTGATGCTCGCATGGTTGGGCCGGCCCAGCGCGATATAGTCGTTGTAATCGAAATAGCGCATCGCCATGCCGTTCAGGAACGCGGCCTGGTCGCACGAGGCTTTGCGGCCGAGGCCGAGGATCGTCGCCTGCGGGTTTCCGCCCTGCATCGCGACCACCTGCTGCGCCATCCGCACCGGCTCCGCCTCGATGGCGCCGAGCGCGCAACCGAACGTGTCCAGCAGCACCCGCTTGGCGCGCGCGATGACATCGGGCGGCAGCTCTTCATAGCGAAGCTCCACCACCCAGCGCGCCACATCCTCCGCCACCGTCGGCCCGCGGCCGCTCTTCGCATTCTTGGTCTGCGCTGCCGCCGTTTGCGCGTGCGCAGCTGGAAGCCGCCATGCCGGCGACAGCCCGGCCGCCGCGCCGCCGAGCAGCGTAATGAAATCGCGCCGTTTCATGTGACCCTCCCGCCGAGCCTCGGGACCAAGTGCGGCTCGCAGCATAGCACGGGGCTTGACGGTACGCCTCCTTCGTACCCCGCATAGTGCCAACGGGTCGGCGCGAAGCGCCGCCCGATGATAAACTCCGCGCAATGCGGGAACGGTGTTCCCGCATTGCGCAAGCGCTCCATCCTGGCTACAGCCCGAGCTTCCTTTTGCGCTGGCCGAGGGTGCGCAGGCGCAGCGCGTTGAGCCGGATGAAGCCCTGCGCATCGCGGTGGTCGTAGGCGACCGCGCCTTCCTCGAACGTCACCAGGTCCTGATCGTAGAGAGAATATTTGCTCTCGCGGCCCACCACCGCGACATTACCCTTGTAGAGCTTGAGCCGCACCGTGCCGGTCACATAAGCCTGCGACCTGTCGATGGCGGCCTGCAGCATCTCGCGCTCGGGCGCGAACCAGAAGCCGTTATAGACGAGCTCCGCATATTTCGGCATCAGCTCGTCCTTGAGATGCATGGCGCCGCGGTCGAGCGTGATCTGCTCGATGCCGCGGTGAGCGGCATGCAGGATGGTGCCGCCCGGCGTCTCGTACATGCCGCGCGACTTCATGCCGACGAAGCGGTTCTCCACCAGATCGAGCCGGCCGATGCCGTTCTGCCGCCCAAGCTCGTTGAGGCGCGCCAGCAGGGTGGCGGGCGACAGCGCGGCGCCGTCGATCGCGACCGCATCGCCGCGCTCGAAACCGACGGTGAGGTAGCTCGGCTGGTCGGGCGCCGCCTCCGGATCGAGCGTGCGCGAATAGACATAGTCCGGCACTTCCTGGGAGGGATCCTCCAGCACCTTGCCCTCGGAGGAGGCGTGCAGCAGGTTGGCGTCGACCGAGAACGGGGCGTCGCCGCGCTTGTCCTTGGCGATCGGAATCTGGTGCTGCTCGGCGAACTCGATCAGCTTGGTGCGCGACACCAGATCCCATTCGCGCCAGGGCGCGATCACCTTCACGTCGGGCTTGAGGGCGTAATAGGCGAGCTCGAAGCGCACCTGGTCGTTGCCCTTGCCGGTCGCCCCATGCGCCACCGCGTCGGCCCCGACCCGCTCCGCGATCTCGATCTGCTTCTTGGCGATCAGCGGCCGCGCGATCGAGGTGCCGAGCAGATACTGGCCCTCGTAGAGCGCATTGGCGCGGAACATCGGGAACACGTAGTCGCGCACGAACTCCTCGCGCAGGTCCTCGATGAAGATGTTCTCCGGCTTGATGCCGAGCAGGACCGCCTTCTTGCGCGCCGGCTCCAGCTCCTCGCCCTGGCCGAGATCGGCCGTGAAGGTGACCACCTCGCAGCCGTAGGTCTGCTGCAGCCATTTCAGGATGATCGAGGTATCGAGCCCGCCCGAATAGGCGAGCACCACCTTCTTCACGTCGCGCTTCATGTCGCCATCAGGCATCGCATGCTCCCGGCCGCGCGGCCGTCCCTATTGCTGGGTTACATCCTCGTAGACGTCGACATCGGCGCTGCCGGCCAGCATGGTGCGCCAGCCTTGCAGGAAGCTGCGCACCATGGGGTCGCTCGCCACCTTCTGGCGGTTGAGTTCAAGCCCGGCATGGGCCTCATACTCGATCTCGACCAGCAACTGTGCCGGGTCGTCGACATTGCGCAGGAAGCGGAAGCGCTGGCCGCCGAGTGCCTGGTAGAAAGGGGTCGCGCTCTGCATCAGGGCGAGGAACTGTCCGGCGTCGCCCAGCACCCGGATTTTCAGCTGCAGGACGCGCCGCAGTGTCTCGTCTCCCGCCATCCCCGTCCCCTTCTTGGTTTTTGCGCCAGCCGCGTTCCCGGTCCTGTTCAATCCTAAGCCCCGATCCTAGGGGAAACCATTTGCCCCGGCCAATGCGCCGGACGCAATGGCGCGCCGGGATCTGGCGGCACTGGGCGGATCATCGGTCGTGGGCGGCGTTCGCGGCCCCGCCCCCCCCGGCATCAGGCCCACCCATCGGTTTGGCCTGCGGCACCGGCCGGCGCAACCGCCACCGCCGCAGCATCACGCTCCGCAGGGGCAAGACGAGCCATTCCAGCGCACGCTCGATCGCCCGGTCGGTGGTCCCCGGCCAGCGAAACAGGAGCCCGTACACGAGCCAGATGATGATGAAGGTGAACAGGCCGGAGAACGCCACATCGGTGAAGAAGTGACCGCCGCCGCCCATGCGCACCAGCCCGATGCCGCTCCCGAACGCAAGCGCGGCCGCGATGGCGAGTGCACGCCCGGCCGGCGGAACCAGCACGGCCGGCGCCAGCATCCAGAACGCCCCCGACGGCTCGCCTGCCACGAACGAGCAATTGGTGGGGCAATCGCCGCGCGGATCCCACCAGGGCACGAAGTGCTGGTCGCCGCCGAACTCGATCACGTCGACGGGGCGCGGGCGGCCCCAGTGACTTTTCAGCACGATGTTGGTGAGCAGCCCGGGCCCGAGCGCCAGGGTCACGACCAGGAACACCGCGGCGCGGCCCGGGATCAGCATCGGGCGGCGCGGCAGCACGAGCTTGCCCACGATGGCAAATGCCGCCGGCGCCACCAGCAGGGTCACCAGCAAGCGGCTGAGATCGCGCAACCCGTTGAGCCACGGATTGATGCTGCCCCAGAACCCGCTCACCGCCGGATCGAAGAACGGCCGGATGAGGTCGAGATCGAGTTGGGGATAGATTCCGAACAGAACGCCGATCGCGGCGGCAAGCGCCAGCGCGATCAGAAGCCCGGTGCGGTTCATCATGCGGTCCCTGCCGATTCCGGCGGCTTATTGCTGCTGCGGCGGCGGATCGCTGTGACAGGCGCCGATCTGGCTTTGGCCCAGGAAGTCGCCGCAGCGCCCGCAGGCCGCCAGCATCGTGCCCATGGCGAGGAGGCAAAGCAGCCGAAGCGTGCGCATGCACGCTCTCCTCATCCTGAGGGGCCGGCTCCCGCCGGCCGTCTCGAAGGATGCGGCCCGGGCGGCGCCGCGTGCGCGGCCATGGTTCGAGACGCGTGGGCTTTGCCCGCGCTCCTCACCATGAGGGCTGAAGGAGCCAAATTCCAGGAATTGCTCCGGTTGCTGCGGCATTTTCGGTCCCCCTGCCTCAATCATCCGTCATCGCCATGGCGCGCAGCGCCAGCCGCTCGCGGGCGGACAGCTTCTCGCTCGCGCTCTTGAGTTGCCCGCAGGCCGCCAGGATGTCGCGCCCGCGCGGCGTGCGCACCGGCGAGGCATGGCCGGCCTGGAAGATCACCTCGGAGAATTTCTCGATCTGCTCCCAGTCCGAGCATTCGAAAGCGGTGCCGGGCCAGGGATTGAACGGAATGAGATTGATCTTGGCCGGGATGTTCCGCACCAGCTTCACCAGCGCGTGGGCGTCGGCGAGCGAATCGTTGACGCCCTTGAGCATCACATATTCGAAGGTGATGCGCTTGGAGTTGGAGAGGCCCGGATAGTTGCGGCAGGCGTCCAGCAGCACCCGGATCGGATATTTGCGGTTGAGCGGAACGAGCTCGTCGCGCAGCCGGTCGGTGACGGCGTGCAGCGAGATCGCCAGCATGGTGCCGATCTCGGATCCGGCGCGCGCGATATTGGGGACCACGCCCGAGGTCGAGAGCGTGATCCGGCGCTTGGAGATGCCCAGACCCTCGTGGTCGGCCGCCACCAGGAGCGCATCGCGCACCGCCTCGAAATTGTAGAGCGGCTCGCCCATGCCCATCATGACGATATTGGTGATGAGGCGGCGACCGCTGCCCGGCTGGCCGGAGTCCGGCTGGGCCGCCGTCCAGTCGCCGATCCGGTCGCGCGCCATCATGATCTGGCCGACGATCTCGCCGGCGGTGAGATTGCGCACCAGGCGCTGGGTCCCGGTGTGGCAGAACGCACAGGTGAGCGTGCAGCCGACCTGGCTCGACAAGCACAGCGTGCCGCGCTCGGTATCCGGGATATAGACGCACTCGACCTCGTGCGGCGCTTCGCCGGCGCGCTCGCCCGGCAGCCGCAGCAGCCATTTGCGGGTGCCGTCGACCGAGATCTGCTCGGCCACCACCTCGGGCCGCGCCAGGGTGAAATGTTCGGCCAGGGCGGCGCGCAATTCCTTCGACAGGGTGGTCATCTCATCGAAGCCGGTCGCCCCGCGCACATAGAGCCAGCTCCAGATCTGCTGCGCCCGCATCCGGCGCTTGTCCTGCGGCACCGCGATGCCGGCGAGCGCCTCCATGAGCCCGGCCCGCGAGAGGCCGACCAGGGAAGGCCGCGCCGGCGGCACATAGCGCTCGAGCGGCGCCTTCTCGATCCCGTCCATGGGCGCGAGCGAGGCGGCGGAAGCCGCGGCAGCAGCGGGTGCAAGCGTCGTCATCGATCCCATTTTGTCCGGTCGGGCCGCATCGCGCCCTTCTAGCACAGATGGGGGGTCGATCCAGTTATTGCGCCCGGAACCTGCCTTGCCAGCAAAGTGCCAAAAAGGCATCTTCGCCACCGTTCCCCCCGGGCCCTCCGGGGAATGTCGCAAAAAACGCCGCTTTACCATCATGCCGGGAGGATACTCGATGCGCCTACGTGCCTCGTTGCTCACCTTATGCCTGTTCGCCTTTACGGCCGACGCGGCCTTGGCGGCCGGTCCCTATGCCTTCGTCACCGGCCGGCGCGATCCGCGCATCTATGCGATCGATCTCGGCGCGGCGCTCAAGCCCGCCAACAACAATACCGACAAGGCCATCATCAGCCGCAACCTGGTCGGCCCGCGCCGGCTCGACGGCGTGATCCTGGGCGACCCGGCCAACATCGTGCTCAGCCTGGACGGCAAGACCGCCTTTGTGATGAACCATCACGGCCAGGTCTCCAACGCCGAGTTCCTGCAGCACGGCGGCCGCGCCAGCGTCTCGATCATGGACGTGAAGAAGATGCTGCAGAAGTCGTCCGACAATTCGGAGGCGGCGGTCGAGAAAGTCATCGACGGCGGCTGGTTCGGCGGCGTCGGCGTGCTGGCGCTCAACAACCCCAATCTCCTGCTCACCAGCGCGTCTGAGGGCTGGCTGACGGAGGACGGCTCGAACCGCATCTCCATCCTCGATCCCAAGACCGGGGCTCTCGTCGGCCAGATCCAGATGGCCACGAAGGGACCGGGCATCAAGCAGCTGCGGCCCGATTGCCCCGACGTCCAGGTACCATTCAAGAGCGGTCCGCCACCCGCCAACGTGTACCTCTCGCCGTCGAAGGAGTTCGGCTGCTGGCCTGATCCGGAATCGCTTGCGATCGGCAAGGGCAGCGACGGCAAGCAGTATCTGTTCTCCGGCAACGCCGGCACCGAGGACGTGTCGGTGATGGATCTCGGCCGGGCGCTGAAGGGCGAGGTAGTGGTCGAGGTCGCGCCGCGCATTCCGGTCCAATCCGGGCCGTTCGGCATCGCGGCGAGCCCGAACGGCAAGCTGATCGCGGTCACCGCGCGCGAGACCAATCTGGAGGACGATAACGAAGGCAACACCATCTCGATCATCGACGTCGATCTCGCCCGCGAGGGCAAGCCGGGCGCCGAAGCCGCCCGTGTGCAGGTCGGCACCGATGATCCAAAGGGCATGGCGCGCCCGTTCGCGGTCGCCTGGACACCGGACGGCAAGCAGATCGTGGTGGCCAATTTCCGCTCCAACAACGTGTCGGTCGTCGACGTCGAGATGGCGCTCGCCAAGAAGCCGGGCGCCGAGGTGGCGCGCATCCCGCTGGCGCGCGCCGACAAGGAGCCGGCACGCCCGAAGGGCATCGCGGTCACCGCCGACGGGCACTACGCGGTGGTGGCCGGCGGCGGCAACACCATCAAGAAGTCCGCCACCGACATGACCGGGACCGCTTTCGTGATCGACCTGCAGAAGAAGGCCCTCGCCGCCACTGTGGCGAATGTCGGCATCGACCCCTACGGCGTCGCCATCCTGGACAAGGCCGGGAAGTAAGGGCGACTGCGATTTGAGTGGGGCGCTCAACTTGTCATGCGCGGGCTTGTCCCGCGCATCTCGCTTAGGTTGGCAATGCGGTGCCTTCACGATCGAGACGGCCGGGACGAGCCCGGCCATGACAAGGAGGAGCCGTGCGCCCTACTTCAGCAGCGCCAGCAGCGCCTGCGCGGCGGCGGGGGCGCGCACCTTGGCGCCCGAGATCATGTAGATGAACACGTCGCGTTTCGCCTTTTTGCCGGCGGCGGGCGCGAGCGTGGGCAAGTCCGATGGCGCGCCGCCCGCTTCCCAGGCGCGCGCCCGTTTCACCCAGGTCGCCAGATCGCCCTTCGGGTAGCCGGTATCGATCTCCTCCGAGGTGCGCTGCAGGCGCGCATAGACGAAGTCGGCGGTCACATCGGCGATCAGCGGATGCGACGGCGAGTCGACCAGCACGATCGCGACCGAAAACTCACGCATCAGCGTCACGAATTCCGGCACGCAGAAGCTCTGGTGCCGCGCCTCAACCGCATGCCGGATGGCCCGGCCGTCGAGGCTTTGCGGCAGCAGCGCCAAAAACGCCGCGAAGTCGGCCGGCGCGAATGCCTTGGTGGGCGGCAATTGCCAGAGCACCGGGCCGAGCTTGTCCTTGAGCTCCAGCACGCCGCTGCCGAAGAAGCGCGTGATCGATTCGCCGGCCTCCGCCAGCACGCTGCGGTGGGTGGTGAAGCGCGGCCCCTTGAGCGAGAACACGAAATCGTCCGGCGTCTCTGCCGCCCAGCGCCGGAAGCTCGCCGGCTTCTGGCTGCCATAGAAGGTGCCGTTGATCTCGATGGTGGTGACGGCACCGCTGGCATGCGCGAGCTCGCGCGCCTGCGGCAGCTTCTCCGGATAGAACGTTCCACGCCAGGGCTTGAACACCCAGCCGCCGATGCCGACACGAATCATGGGCCGTCACTTTCCGTTTGTATTCCGGCAGCGCAGCTTCGCGCCATCATCCCCTCAACGATCCGGCAAGCGGGCGATCAGCTTGCCGTCGCGGGACTTGCCGAGCATGACCTTGTCGGGATGCTCCGCCAATATCTCGTGCGCCTGCCCTTCGGTTACACCGGAATCGATCGCCAGCCGCTCGACCGTGCGCCAGGAGAAGCGGTCGTCCTGCATGGCCGCGACCATGCGGTTGAACACGGCCTCGCGCCGTTCCTCCTCGGCGGTGTCGGGTCGCGGCCTGGACGAGGCTTCCGTCGCGGTTGGGCGCGGCATCACCTCCGCAAGCTGCCGCAGGTCCGTGCGATTGGTCCAGGTCTCCCATCCCAGGCCCGCCATGAAGAGCACAATGGCTCCGATCGCCGCCATGCGCAGGTCGACAATCGGTCGGCGCCGGATCGGCGGCGCCGACGCCATCGTGGCTTCACCGGCTTGCGAAACCGGAACCGATGACGGCGCAGCGGTTGTCGGGGTCGCAACGGTTGCCTGCGGCTTGGCGGTGAACTTGTAGCCGGCGCCCGGCACGGTGACGATGATGCGCGGCGTTTTCGGGTCCGGCTCGATCTTGCGGCGCAGGCGCGACATCAGCACGTCGACGCTGCGATCGTCGGGCTCCGCGCCGCGGCCCGCCACCACGTGGGTGAGCTCGTCGCGCGACAGCACCCGGCCCGGCTGGCGCGCGAACGCCAGCAGCAGGGAAAGCTCCGCGCGCGTCAGCTTGACCTCCTGCCCGCCGGCATCGACGCAGGTATGGGCGCCGGCGTCGAGCGTGTAGCCCTCGAAGCGGATGAGCTGCGGCAGCGCCTGTTCGGCCGGCGCCGCGCCCAGTGCCGACTTGACCCGCGCCAGCAGGTCCTGCTCGCTCAGATGCCCGGAACTGTCGTTCCCGGCTTCTCCAGCCGGTTCCTCGATGACGATCACCTGATCGACCTGACCGCCGAGCTCGCGCGCCGGTTCAATGCCGGCCGTGCCCAGCCGGTCCGGCACCACCACGGCCAGTGCGACGCGCTCGGTTGCGACGACCTCGCGCGCGCGCATCAGGGTCTCGGCCAGCTCCACCGCATAGCCGGCCGCCATCAGCCATCGGGCGAGCGTGGCCCGCGTCGGGGCATCGCCTGCAACAATCAAGATGCGTGGCTTCATCAGCGTGGCTTCATCATGCTCGCGCGCGCGTTCCGCTGTCCCGGCCCGGCCGGCCGACCGCCTTACCTTAACGGAGCCGCAGGCCCGGAATCTACCCGACCGTTGTGCCGCCGCGTTTTCGATCCCGGCCGGTGTAAACCGGCGGTGAACCGGCTGTAAACAGCTGTAAACGCTGTGGGATTTGTGAACGGCTTGGGGCCGCGGCCTGACCGATGGGGCAGGTGTGAATGGTCACACTGTCAAATCAGGAGCCTGCCCATGTCCCGACGTTCAACGACCTCTGCGATGTTCCGCAAATCCGCACTGCTCGCCACCGCCCTTGGCTTCGCCGCCATCTCGTCCATCATGCCGGCGGCCGCAAAGTCCTCGGGTTTCGCCAACTTCAGCGCCCGCGAGCCGTCCTTCGCGGCCCCGGCTTCGAGCGTCCATACGATCAGCGCGATCGCCAGTTTGCCGGCCCACGTGGTCCAGCCGACCACTACGGGCACCGGCCACTCGATCAGCCAGATCTCGCGCTTGCCGGCCCGCGTATTGGAGCCGACCACTACGGGCACCGGCCATTCGGTCAGCCAAATCTCCCACCTGCCGCCCCGTGTCCTGGAGCCGACCACGACGGGTGCCGGTCAAAAGATCACCGGGACTGCCCAGCTGCCCCCGAACCGGATCCAGCCGACCGGACCGACCGGCGGCATCGACAACATTTGCCCGTTCAACAAGTTCAGGTGTCCGCCGCACAACCCGCCTGTCGCCGGCGGCGGCAACCCCCAGCCCCCGACGCAGAATCCCGGCTCCAATCCCTCGATGCCGGGCGGCCCCTACCCGACCGGCGGCATGGGCCCGGTCGTGATCTCGGTCCCCCCGGTCGTCGTTGCGGACCCCGGTGCCGTGATCACCGCGCCCGCCCCGGTGGCGACCACCACCGCAACCACCGCCGCGGCGGCGGCCACCAAGGCGGCAGCCGCAGAGCCCTGCAACTGCCTGACCAAGCAATATCTCGACGACGGCAGCGTGCTGTTCCGGGATCTGTGCACCAAGGAAGCGTTTTTCGGCACGCCGGTCGAGCTCAAGGCACAGGCCAACACCTCGGTGGTCCGGTAATCTGGCCAATGACAAACAGGATCCGGAGCCCCGGCTCTGCCGGGGTTCCGTTCCGGGCGACGCGATCAGCCAGATGCGACAAGAGAATACAGAAGGAGCCTAGCATGTTCGCCGACAAGACCTGGTTCAAGCTCACCTTGAGTGCCGTCTGGATCGTGAGCTTGGGCGCGCTCTACTTCAATCTCTACCACAAGCACCAGCTTGTGGCCGCTTGCCACGCCCAGCTGAGCCAGCTGGCATTTATGGAGACGCAGACTCGGCAGACCGAAACCCAATTGGATGCCTCCGAGGCGAGCCTCGATGCCGCCGAAGCGCAGCTCGACAAAGCAAGACGATAGGAGGCGACAATGCTGAGCACGCAAGCCTACAGAATTTTCCAGGTGGTCACCGCCGTCGCCATGATCGGCTGGGCCGCAGCCTACGGCTACGAAAGCCGCCAATACGACCAATGCACGGAGGCGTTCACGCCGCTTGCCGAGAGCAATCAGGCCCGCATCAAGGATGTGCAGGCGCGAATCGAGAAGGTCCGCGCCCGCGAGGAAAGCCTGCAGGCCCGATCGGGCGAGCTGATCAAGCAACTCAACGCCCCCGACGGCAATACAGACAAGCAGCAGCCATGGGCCGATCAGAAGCGTTAGCCTGAGGAGCCCGGCAAGCCTATGCTTGCCGGGCCCATGGCCGCATCGGCAAGCGAGCTAAATCGGGAGGCAGATCATGCAACGACGTCTGGGAATTGCGATCGCGCTGTTGACGATTCTTGTCGGTTGCTCCGCAACGGCCGCCCAGCGGATTCTCGCCCAGGAACCGCCGCCCGGCACATTGAAAGCCGGAGCAACCGTGTTGGTCGATGACGGCAGCTGCGGTCCGGGCAAGATCAAGAAGGTCGTCGGCGGCAGCAATATCGGCGGAGCCGGCCCCGGCGCACCGCGTCAAACCCTGTGCATTCCGCGCAAGTGATCCTGCGCGGCTACTTGCACTCCTGGGAGGCGCGGTCGAGCGCCTGGCTCAGGCCTTTCAGCGAATACTGATCGGTCGATTCGGTGCCTTGCTTGGAGACGCCCTTGACGGTGAGGTCGCTGCCCTTGCGCATGGAATCGACCATGCGGGCCTCCTCGGCGACGTTCTTGATCCAGGCGCCGTCGTTCAACGTGTACATGGCGAACTTGTCGGCGCCGATCTCGGCGGCGGCATCGGTGCTGGGCTTGAACGGATAGCCGATGATCACCGAGACCTCGTTGCGCACGTTCTCGGCCGGGCGGGTGGAGACGAACACATAGGCCTGGTCGCGC
>DASYFD010000400.1:0-13083 GCA_036498625.1 Xanthobacteraceae bacterium
GGCGGAAGCGATCCTTGTCGAGCTTCTCGTTCGACTTGATGTCCCACAGCCGGCACGAATCGGGCGAGATCTCGTCCGCCACCACGATCCGCATCATCTCGTTCTCCCACAGCCGGCCGGTCTCCATCTTGAAGTCGACCAACCGGATGCCGACGCCGAGGAACAGGCCGGAGAGGAAATCGTTGACCCTTATGGCGAGCGCCATGATGTCGTCGATCTCCTGCGGCGTGGCCCAGCCGAAGGCGGTGATGTGCTCCTCCGACACCATCGGATCGTTGAGCGCATCGTTCTTGTAATAGAACTCGATGATCGAGCGCGGCAGCTGCGTGCCCTCCTCGATGCCGAGGCGCTGCGACAGCGAGCCCGCCGCCACGTTGCGCACCACCACCTCGAGCGGAATGATCTCCACCTCGCGAATCAGCTGCTCGCGCATGTTGAGGCGGCGGAGAAAATGGGTCGGAACTCCGATATCATTGAGGTGCTGGAACACGTATTCGGAGATGCGGTTGTTCAGGACGCCCTTGCCTTCGATGACCTCGTGCTTTTTGGAGTTGAAGGCAGTCGCGTCGTCCTTGAAGTGCTGAATCAGCGTTCCCGGCTCCGGCCCTTCGTAAAGGACCTTGGCCTTGCCTTCATAGATGCGGCGACGGCGGCTCATCGGGGTGTACCGTGGTTTGTGAAAGTCCATCTGGATGCCGTGGCTCCGTGTGGGTTCGATTTGTCCGCGGCGGGGACGCGCAGCGAGTACAGCAATCTGGCGAAGCGCCCACGTGGCCAAACTAGCCGATCGCGGTGGCCAGCACAATCGAAAGGCTCGGGGGCGTTCATGTCGGCGGCGCGCACGAATCGCCATGCCGCGATGTTGCCTTGACCACCACACCCCGTTATGCAAGGCGGCGAAACGCGGCGTTCGCACGCCCGTCGGACAGGACATAGGTGCTGACGGGTGGCGCGGAAAGGTGCGGGCTGCGTAAAACTACGGCGGCAGGCCCGTTAGCACCATCGAAACCATAAGTGCTGGAATGAAATTCGGGAATATGCGGCCCCTGCGCGCCGCCGACGCGCCGGGAATCCACGAGGCAAATCGCGGGGAATGGCATGACAACTTTCGACAAGCGTGAGGAAGGCTTCGAGAATCAATTCGCCCATGACGAGGCGCTGAAGTTCAAGGCCACGGCACGCCGCAACAAGCTCGTCGGGCTGTGGGCGGCGGAGAAGCTCGGGCTCGCGGGCGCCGAGGCGGAGGCCTACGCCAAGGCGTTCGTGATCGCGGATCTCGAATCGACCGGCGACCATGACGTGTTCGGCAAGATCCGCGCGGATTTCGATGCCAAGGGCGTCGGCCTGTCCGAGCAGCAGATTCGGCGCACCATCGCCGAGCTGACCGCGCGCGCGGTCAGCGAGGTGAAGGCGAGCGGCTGAGCCGCGCAACGCGGTTCGCCGCACAACGCGGTTCGCCGCGCAACGCGGGTGGCCGCGCAGGAAGGTTTTTGCGATCATGAGCACATCCCCATCCTTCTCCCTCGCCCGGCAGTTGCGGGCCGGCGAGACCGTCTATTCCGGTTGGTGCGGCCTCGCTTCGCCGCTGGTCACGGAAGTGATCGCGCGCGAAGGCTTCGGCGCCGTCACCATCGACATGCAGCATGGCCTGTGGGACATCACGCAGGTCGTGGACGCGATCGCGGCCATCCGGCACGGCGGGGTCGGCCCGGTGGTGCGGGTTCCGCTCGGGGATTTCGCCACCGCCAGCCGCGCGCTCGACTTCGGCGCCGAAGGCATCATCTCGCCGATGATCAATACGGAGGCGGACGCCCGCGCGTTCGTGGCCGCGACCAAATATCCGCCGCTGGGCGAGCGCAGCTGGGGGCCGCATCGCGCCACCATGCTGGCCGGGCTCGCCGACCAGAAGGTCTATCTGGCGCAGGGCAACGCGCTCACCTTCACGCTCGCCATGATCGAGACCCGCGCGGCGCTCGACAATGTCGCCGCCATTGCGGCGACGCCCGGCATCGACGGCTTGTTTCTCGGTCCTTCCGACCTTTCGATCGCGTTGTCGCAGGGGGCGAGCATCGATCCGCTGTCACCGGACGTCGATCGCGAACTCGAGCGGATCATCGAGGCGGCGCGCAAGGCGGGCAAGATCATGGGCGCCTATTGCCACACCGCCGAACGGGCGGTGGCGCTCGCCAAGCGCGGCGTCCGCTTCCTCGCGGTCGGCAGCGACCTCGGCTTCCTGCGCGCCGGCGCCGCGGCCGCGTTGAAAACCCTCAAGGGCTGACCCCGGCATTCCAGGTGGATCCGGCAACCGCGCATGCCGCCGATCCGCTGCCGGCGATCGATGTTGAGATTCACGCCTTGGAAGGCAAGCCGGCTGCGTCCACCTCCGCGGCGAGCCAATCGAGCGCCGCGCCCAGGTCCTGCTCGATGCGGCTGACCGGGAGCACGATGATCCGGTAGCCACGCTGCTCCAGCCAGCTCGCGCGCTCGGCCCGCGCTTGCGCGGCCGCCGCGCTTTCGTCGTCCGGCACCATCTCGATGACGAGGCGCAGCGCAAAGGACACGAAATCGTTGATGTGCGGGCCGATCGGAACCTGGCGCTTGAATCCCCGGCCGGCAAAGCGCCGGTCGTTGGTGAGCGCGCGCCACAGCGCCCGCTCGGCCTCGGTCGGGTTGCGGCGCAGAAGTCGCGCAAGGCCCCGCACCGGTCCGTGCGGGCTGGAAACGCGGCCCTCCCCGCGCTCGGCCAGCAGGGCGCGCAGCATCTCGGCTTCCTCGCCATTGAGCACGCCGCCGCGCGCCGGCCCTTTGCGCCCCTCCGCGATCGCCAGCACGATCCCGTGCAGGGTCTGGATGTCCTGGCGCGTGGGCTGCATGCGGGCGAAAATATTGCGCAAGTTGATCATCATGGTGGCGCGCTTCTCGGGCGGGCGGAAGAACTCGACCTTGTCCAGCTCGCGCTCGAGGCCGGCGAAGAAGGCGAACAGCTGCTCCTTGACGGCGGGTTCCGACCGGCGCGGCATGACGAAAGGCAGCGCGCCGGCAGAGGCGAGCTTGAACCACTCATAGGCCATGAGCGCGACCGCCTGCGCGAGATTGAGCGAGGCGAAGGCCTGGTTGACCGGAAAGGTCACGATGCGGTCGGCGAGCGCGACCTCGTGGTTCTCGAGGCCGGAGCGCTCGCGCCCGAACAGGACCGCGACATTGGCCACCGTTTGGGCCGCCGTCTGGCCCGCCATGTGCTCCGCGATTTCGCGCGCGGCCGCCTCCGGGGCGACCACCGGCTTTGCCTGATCGTGGGCGCGGGCGGTGGTGGCGAGCACGAAGCTGCAATCGGCGATCGCCGCCTCGACATCGTCGTAAAGCTGCGCCTCGTCGAGCACCCGGTCGGCGCCGGCGGCGGAGCGGCGCGCCTGCAGGCTCGGCCAGCCGTCGCGCGGCTTAACCAGGCGCAGCCGCGCCAGCCCGAAATTGGCCATCACGCGGGCGGCCGCGCCGATATTCTCGCCCAGCTGCGGCTCGACCAGCACCACGATCGGGCCGGGCTGCACGATCCAGGATTTGGTCTTGTCGGTCCCTGCTCCGGGCATCGGTCCTTGCTTGCCATTTAGAGGTGCCGCGCCGGCGGCAGGCCCGGCCTCCATAACCACGAAAAGCGAGCTACCGGAAAGGCCTAAAGCCGCCCCGGAGCCTATTTTCCGGCGCGCATCCCGGCGGGCTTGGAAACTTGCAATGTCGGCTTTCTCACCACGCCGTCGGGTGCTATAGGGCGCGCGCCGCATTCCCGTCAGCCGGAGTCCCGGTCGGCGGTCTCCGCGCCGAGAACAATTCATTTGGGGCCCGCGGGAGAAGCCATTTCCCGGGCTCATCAATGGTCAGTTTCCGGTCGGCCCAGACATCATGGCGACCAGAGGTGCTAGCATGCCAAATCTCGAAATCATGTGGACAAAGGTCGATGAGGCCCCCGCGCTCGCGACCTATTCCCTGCTGCCGATCGTCGAAGCCTTCGTGGGCGCGGCGGGTGTGTCCGTGAAGCTGAAGGACATCTCGCTGGCCGGCCGCATCATCGCCAATTTCCCCGAGAAGCTGACCCCGGCGCAACGGATTAACGACGAGCTCACCGAGCTCGGCGAGCTCGCGACCAGGCCGGAGGCCAACATCATCAAGCTGCCCAACATCTCCGCCTCGATCCCGCAGCTCAAGGACGCGATCAAGGAGCTGCAAGGCAAGGGCTACAACGTCCCGGACTACCCGGACAATCCTGCGACCGAAGCCGAGAAGGATATCAAGTCCCGCTACGGCAAGGTGTTCGGCAGTGTCGTCAACCCGATACTGCGCGAAGGCAATTCCGACCGCCGCGCGGCCGGCGCCGTAAAGCAGTACGCCCGCAACAACCCGCACAAGATGGGCGCCTGGAGTGCCTCATCCAAATCGCACGTGGCGTACATGTCGGGCGGCGACTATTTCGGCTCGGAAATTTCGACCACCGTCGCGTCGGCGACCAACGCACGCATAGAGCTGGTCGGCGCCGACGGCGCCGTCACGGTGCTGAAGGCGAAGACGCCGATCGAGGCCGGCGAGATCATCGATGCGGCAGTGATGAGCCGCAAGGCACTGCGCACCTTCTTCGCCGAGCAGATCGACGACGCCAAGAAGCAAGGCTTGCTGTTCTCGCTGCAAGTGAAGGCGACCATGATGAAGATCGCCGATCCCATCATATTCGGCCATGCCGTTTCCATCTACTTCGCCGACGTGATCGAGAAGCACGCCGCCACGCTGAAACGTCTTGGCGTCAATCTCAACAACGGCTTCGGCGATCTGCTGACGAAGATCGAGACGCTGCCGGCCGGTGAAAAAGAAGCGATCAAGGCCGACATCAAGGCCGAGTATGCGAAACGACCGGGCCTCGCCATGGTCAATTCCGACAAGGGGATCACCGGCCTGCACGTGCCCAGCGACGTCATCATCGACGCTTCGATCCCGGCGATGATCCGCGAATCCGGCCGCATGTGGGGCCCGGACGGCAAGCTGCACGACGTCATAGCCGCGATCCCGGACCGCAGCTACGCCAGGATGTATCAGGCGGTCATCGACGACTGTAAGGCTCACGGCGCGTTCGATCCCAAGACCATGGGCTCGGTTCCCAATGTGGGGTTGATGGCGCAGAAAGCCGAGGAGTACGGCTCGCACGACAAGACCTTCGAGGTTCCGGCGGGCGGTACGGTTCGCGTCGTCGCCGACGACGGCAAGCTGCTGCTGGAGCGCCCGGTCGAGAGCGGCGACATCTTCCGCATGTGCGAGCTTCGGGACGCGCCGATCCGGGACTGGGTCAAGCTCGGTGTGCGGCGCGCGCGCCTCACCAACACCCCGGCGGTGTTCTGGCTCGATGCCAAGCGCGCGCATGACGCGCAAGTCATCGCCAAGGTCGAGAAGTACCTGAAGGAGCAAGACACCGCGGGGCTCGACATTCGCATTCTGCCGCCGGTCGAAGCGATCAAATTCTCGCTCGAGCGCATCCGCAAGGGCCAGGACACGATCTCCGTCACCGGCAACGTGCTGCGCGACTATCTGACCGACCTGTTTCCGATCATGGAGCTCGGCACCTCGGCCAAGATGCTGTCGATCGTTCCGCTGCTGGCGGGCGGCGGTATGTTCGAGACCGGTGCCGGCGGCACGGCGCCCAAGCACGTGGAGCAGCTCCAAGAAGAAGACTATCTGCGCTGGGATTCGCTCGGCGAGTTCCTCGCGCTGGGCGCGTCGATAGAGCATCTGGCGCAGACCTACAAGAACGCCAAGGCGCAGGTGCTCGCCGAAACGCTCGACACGGCCATCGGCAAGATTCTCGAATTCAACCGCTCTCCTGCCCGCAAGGTCGGCGAGCTCGACAATCGCGGTACCCATTTCTACCTCGCCCTGTACTGGGCGCAGGCGCTGGCCGCGCAGACCAAGGACGCGCAGCTGCAAGCCCGCTTCAAGCCGCTGGCCGACACGCTCACCAAGAACGAGGCGAAGATCAATGGCGAGCTGATCGGCGCGCAAGGCAAGCCGGTCGACATCGGCGGCTACTACCTGCCCGATGATGCCAAAGCGTCGGCCGCGATGCGGCCAAGCGCCACGCTCAACGCCGCGATCGCCGCGCTCTGAAGCAGTTTTACGTCGACCGGAAACAGAAACCGCTTCAGCATTTTTGCATTGTCGCATTTTCGGACGGAAAACCGGATTCCACTGAAAATGCTCTAATGGGATCGTAAGCTCCATGGCGAAGATCAAGGTCACCAATCCAGTCGTCGATCTCGATGGCGACGAGATGACCCGCATCATCTGGAAGCTGATCAAGGACAAGCTGATCCATCCCTATCTCGACCTCGAGCTGCTCTATTACGACCTCGGCATGGAGAATCGCGACCAGACCCGCGACCAGATCACCGTCGATGCGGCCGAGGCGATCAAGAAGATCGGAGTCGGCGTCAAATGCGCCACCATCACGCCCGACGCCGGCCGGGTGAAGGAATTCAGTCTCAAGGAGATGTACCGTTCGCCCAACGGCACCATTCGCAACATCCTGGGCGGCGTCCTCTTTCGCGAGCCGATTATTTGCAAGAACGTGCCGCGGCTGGTGCCAGGCTGGACCAAGCCCATCATCATCAGCCGCCACGCCTACGGGGACCAGTATCGGGCCACCGATTTCAAGGTGCCGGGCAAGGGCAAGCTGACGCTTGCCTTCGTGGGCGAGGACGGGACCAGGATCGAGCGGGAGGTGTTCAACTTCCCGAGCTCCGGCATCGCCATGGCGATGTACAATCTCGACGATTCCATTCGCGATTTCGCCCGCGCCTCGATGAATTTCGGGCTCAACCGCGGCTATCCGGTCTATCTCTCGACCAAGAACACGATCATCAAGGTCTACGACGGCCGCTTCAAGGACATCTTCGACGAGGTCTACGAGACGGAGTTCAAGGCCGAGTTCGAGAAGAGGAAGATAACCTACGAGCACCGGCTGATCGACGACATGGTGGCGTCGGCGCTGAAGTGGTCGGGCGGCTATGTGTGGGCGTGCAAGAATTACGACGGCGACGTGCAGTCGGACACGGTCGCGCAGGGCTATGGGTCGCTCGGGCTCATGACCTCGGTATTGACGACGCCGGATGGCAAGGTGGTTGAGGCCGAGGCGGCCCACGGCACGGTGACGCGGCACTACCGCGAGCATCAGAAGGGCCGGGAAACCTCGACCAACTCGGTCGCCTCGATCTTTGCCTGGACGCGCGGGCTTGCCCATCGCGCCAAGCTCGACAACAACGCGGCGCTGGCGAAATTCGCCACGACGCTCGAAAGCGTCACCGTCGGCACCGTCGAATCCGGCTTCATGACCAAGGATCTGGCGCTGCTGGTCGGCCCCGACCAGAAGTGGCTCACCACCACCGGCTTCCTCGACAAGGTGGACCAGAACCTCAAAGCCGCGATGGCTTAAGCAGCGGGGACGCCTGTCGGAGCCCAAGTGCCGGCGTGTACGCAGCCACGACTCGTCAGGGACGCAGGACATTTCACTCCTTCTCCCCGCGCGCGGGGAGAAGGTGGGATGAGGGGGCGTGCCCGCGAGCCTGAGCTTGTGGAAACGCCCCCTCACCGAGCCGAGTTCTGGTTATCCTCCTTGCCGTGTCGCCCTCTCCCCGCAAGCGGGGCGAGGGAGGCCCGTGTGCCCGGCGCCGTGAACCGTCTTACGCGAACCGCACACCGTAGATCGGGGGCAGATGGGCGTTGATCAGCTGCCAGCGCGCGCCGGCGGTGTCGCTCACCCACAGGGCGCCGGTGGTCGAACCCATCGCCAACCGCGCGCCTTCCGGGTCGACATCGAGCCCGTGCCGGTAGACGAGATCGAAGGCGTCGTGCTGCGGGAGCCCGTCGCGGAAAGTCTCCCAGCTCCGGCCGCCGTCCCGGGTATGGGTCACGCACAGCGCGCCGTCGCTCGGGATGCGCTTCTCGTCGGCGAGCGCCGGCACCAGCCATGCCGACATCGGATCCTTCGGATGGGCCGCGACCGCGAAGCCGAAACCGGTGACCGGCGGCGAAAGCTGCGTCCAATGCGCGCCGGCGTCGACCGAGCGGAACACCCCATTGTGGTGCTGCATCCACATCACGTCGGGATCGGCGGCGCAGCGGGCCACGCGATGGGGATCCTGAATTTCGAGGCTGTTGGCCCTGTCGGGCGGCATATAGGTGGCGACCAATCCATCGCCGCGCAGCCGCCAGCTTGCGCCATCGTCGCCTGATTCCCACACGCCGCCGCAGGAGATGGCGACGAAGATGCGCTGCGGGTCGCGCGGGTCGGGCGACACGGAATGGATGCCGGCATCGTCATAGCCGCCGCCGAACCAGCTCATGCGCTCCGGAACGTCCCAGAGCGCGCGCACCAGCTGCCAGCTTTCGCCGCGATCCTCCGATCGGAAGAGGCCTGCCGGGATTGCGCCGATCCACAGCCTTTCGGGGTGATGGGCCCCGCCGGCTTCGAGCGTCCAGATCTGGAAGAGCGCGGGCGCGCCCGCCGCGTCCGCCGGGAAGGCGGGCGCCGGCAGCTCCTGCCAAGTGCGGCCATCGTCATGCGAGCGGTGCAGCTTGGGCCCGAAGTGACCGTGCTTGAGCGCGGCATACCAGGTGCCGTCGGCAGCGCTCAACGCCGCCGTCACCGGCGCTCCGGCGAAGGCGGTTTGGGCTACCGCCCAGCCGCTGCCGTGACGCTCCAGGATCAGGAGCCCCTTGCGGGTTGCGACCAGCATTCGATCGCTCATCTTCAGCCTCCCGATAATGCCTGCATGACATAGAGCTGCGCATCGGCGCCGATCGGGTGCGCGAGCGCGGCCTGGTGCCCCAGCCGCTTGCCGTCGGCGAAGACGCAGACATGCCGGCGCAGGCGCCCCTGCTCGTCGATGAGATAGGCCCGCACCTGCGTACGCTCGTGCAGGGCTGCGGCCAGTGCTTCGCCGACGGTGCCGCCGGCCGCACTGAGCGGAGCATCGGGCACCAGGTCGCGCAGCCAGCTGGTGAAGTGCACGTTTGCCATTTGACCTCTGAACCAGCAGCGAGCGCCGCCGTTCCAGCCAAGACCGACCGCTACCCGCCGAGCGCCGCCGCGATGGCGGTGAGCGCGGCGTCGGCCTTGGCCCCATCGGGGCCGCCGGCCTGGGCCATGTCGGGCCGGCCGCCGCCGCCCTTGCCGCCGAGCGCTTCGGCGCCCTTGCGCACCAGATCGATGGCGCTGAAGCGCGCCGTCAGGTCGGGGGTGATGCCGACCACGACGCCCGCCTTGCCGTCCGGGGCGACACCCACGATCGCCACCACGCCCGAGCCGACCTGCTTCTTGCCCTCGTCGGCGAGGCTGCGCAGGTCCTTGAGATCGATGCCTTCGACCGCCCGGGCCAGAAGCTTCACATCGCCGATCATGCGCACGCCATCGGCGGCGTCCGCCTTGGCGCCGCCCCCCATGGCGAGCTTCTTCCTGGCGTCCGACAGCTCGCGCTCGAGACGCTTGCGCTCCTCCAGCATCAGCGCCAGGCGGGCGGGCATGTCCTCGAGCGGCACTTTAAGCTCCGCAGACGCCGCTTTGGCCAATTGCGCCAAGTGATTGGCAGACTTGCGCGCGGCCCGGCCGGTCAGCGCCTCCAGGCGCCGCACGCCGGCCGCCACCCCGGCTTCGCCGACGACCGAGATGAGCCCGATGTCGCCGGTACGCTGCACGTGGGTCCCGCCGCACAGCTCGACCGACCAGCCGAGCGCATTGCCGGAATCCCCCATGGCGACCACCCGCACCTCGTCGCCGTATTTCTCCCCGAACAGCGCGCGGGCGCCCGACGCGATGGCATCGTCGACCGCCATCAGGCGCGTGGTCACCGGCGTGTTCGCCAGCACGACGTCATTGGCCAGGTCCTCGACCCGCTCGATCTCGGCCGGGGTCATCGGCTTGTGGTGCGAGAAGTCGAAGCGCAGCCGATCCGGCGCCACCAGCGAGCCCTTCTGCGCCACGTGATCGCCCAGCACCTGGCGCAGCGCCTCATGCAGCAAATGGGTGGCGGAATGATTCTGGCGGATGGTGCTGCGGCGCCCGTGATCGACCTCCAGGACCAGCGCGGTGCCGAGCGCGAGCGTGCCCTCCTCGACCACGCCCGAATGCACCAGCACATCGCCGGCCTTCTTCTGGGTATCGGTGACGCGGAAGCGCACGCCGTCCGCCGTCATGGTGCCGGTATCGCCGACCTGGCCGCCGGATTCCCCGTAGAACGGCGACTGGTTGAGCACCACGGTGCCGGTTTCGCCTCGCTTGATCGCGGCCACTTCCTTGCCGTCGCGCACGAGCGCCGCCACCACGCCCTCGGCGCGCTCGGTCTCGTAGCCGAGAAACTCGGTCGCCCCATGCTGCTCGCGCACCCCGAACCAGACCGTCTCGGTCGCGGCCTCGCCCGAGCCGGTCCAGGAGGCGCGCGCGGTGTCGCGCTGATGCTCCATGGCGGCGTTGAAGGCTTCGAGGTCGACGCCGATGCCGCGCGGCTTGAGGGCGTCCTGGGTGAGATCGAGCGGAAACCCGAACGTGTCGTAAAGCGTGAAGGCGATCTCGCCCTTGAGCCGGTCGCCCTGCTTGAGGGATCGGGCCTCCTCATCCAGGATGGCAAGACCGCGCTCGAGCGTCTTGCGAAAACGCGTCTCCTCGAGCTTGAGGGTCTCGCTGATCATGGATTGCGCGCGCTGCAGCTCCGGATAGGCCTGGCCCATCTCGCGCACCAGGAGCGGCACCAGCCGCCACATCAGCGGATCCTTGGCGCCGAGCAGCTCGGCATGGCGCATGGCGCGGCGCATGATCCGGCGCAGCACATAGCCGCGGCCCTCGTTCGAGGGCAGCACGCCGTCGGCGATCAGGAAGGCGGATGCGCGCAGGTGGTCGGCGATGACCCGGTGGGAGACGCGGCGCGGCCCCTCGGCATCGATCCCGGTCAGATCGGCGATCGCCCCGATGATGGCGGAGAACAGATCGATGGCGTAATTGTCGTGCGTCCCCTGCAGCACCGCGGCGATGCGCTCGAGCCCCATGCCGGTGTCGATCGAGGGCTTCGGCAGCGCCTCGCGCTTGCCGCCGGGCAGCTGCTCGAACTGCATGAAGACCAGGTTCCAGATCTCGATGAAGCGGTCGCCGTCGGCGTCGGGCGAGCCGGGTGGGCCGCCCGGAATATGTGGTCCGTGATCGTAGAATATCTCCGAGCACGGACCGCAGGGGCCGGTGTCGCCCATCTGCCAGAAGTTGTCGGAGGTCGGGATGCGAATGATCCTCTGCTCGGGCAAGCCGGCGATCTTGCGCCACAGGTCGAAAGCCTGGTCGTCCTCAGAATAGACCGTGATGGTCAGCCGCTCTTTCGCCAGGCCGAATTCCTTGGTCACCAGGTTCCAGGCGAGCTCGATGGCGTGATCCTTGAAATAATCGCCGAACGAGAAGTTGCCGAGCATCTCGAAGAACGTGTGGTGGCGCGCGGTGTGGCCGACATTGTCGAGGTCGTTGTGCTTGCCGCCGGCGCGCACGCATTTCTGCGCCGTCACCGCCCGCACATAAGGCCGCCGCTCGAGCCCGGTGAAGACGTTCTTGAACTGCACCATGCCGGCATTGGTGAACATCAGGGTCGGATCGTTGCGCGGCACGAGCGGCGACGACGGCACCACGGTGTGACCGTTGCGCGCGAAGTAATCGAGGAAGCTGGACCTGATCTCGTTGACGCCACTCATCGTCCGACAACTCATCCACCGAGCATGCGGCGCCGCGCAGCCGCATATGCGCCCCCGGCCGTGGCAAGGGCAAGTTCCGCGGCCACGGTGCCTGGCAGCTAGGCGCTTTGGCGCGTTGGCGCTGTTGGCACTTTGGCGGTTCGTGGCTGGGCAGTTCTGGGTTCAACCCCCGGCCCTAACCGCCCGGCCGACTTACGCTTTCTCCGTGCGTGCTTTTACCGGCGGAGCTGCGCCCTGTCCAGAAAACGTGTGGCGCCGCAGAAAGCGCCGCCCAATGGGCGGGACATTGAACGAAAACCGCCTCGTCGGCGCTGCGGGCGGCAAGCCAAGCCTGCCTCAATAGTCCCATGGGGAGTGCCAAGCAAAGGCCTCGCGCGGGTCGCGCACAGCGCTGCTGGCGCACAGGGCGGCAGCCACAAAAATAAGCGCCGGCGCTTAAGCGCCGGCGCTTGGAGCAATGCCGAGGGCGCTTGGCGCCCAGAGGGCGCGTGGCGCCCCTAGAGGGCGCAGAGCGCCCTTTACATCCCCAGCATCACGTCCTGCATGCCTTGATCTATCCCTCCGCCTCCTCGGCCTTGTCGTCGTCGCCTTCCTCCTCGCCGGCCAGAATCTTCTCGGCGATCAGGCCCGAATTGGCCCGCACCGCCGCCTCGATGCGGTCGGCGATATCGGGATTGGCCTTGAGAAAGGCCTTGGCGTTCTCGCGGCCCTGGCCGATGCGCTGGCTGTCGTAGGAGAACCAGGAGCCGGATTTCTCCACCACCCCGGCCTTGACCCCGAGATCGACCAGCTCGCCGGTCTTGGACACGCCCGCCCCGTACATGATGTCAAACTCCACCTGCTTGAACGGCGGCGCGAGCTTGTTCTTGACCACCTTGACGCGAGTCTGGTTGCCCACCACCTCCTCGCGATCCTTGATGGCGCCGATGCGGCGAATGTCGAGACGCACAGAGGCGTAGAACTTGAGCGCATGGCCGCCGGTGGTGGTCTCCGGGCTGCCATACATCACGCCGATCTTCATGCGGATCTGGTTGATGAAGATCACCATGGTGTTGGAGCGATTGATCGAGGCGGTGAGCTTGCGCAGCGCCTGGCTCATCAGCCGCGCCTGCAGGCCGGGCTGGCTGTCGCCCATCTCGCCTTCGAGCTCGGCGCGCGGCACCAGCGCGGCCACCGAATCGATCACCAGCACGTCGACCGCGCCCGAGCGCACCAGGGTGTCGCAGATCTCCAGCGCCTGCTCGCCGGTATCGGGCTGGGAGATCAGCAGATCGTCCACATTGATTCCGAGCTTGCGGGCATAGATCGGATCGAGCGCGTGCTCGGCGT
>DASYFD010000401.1:0-3979 GCA_036498625.1 Xanthobacteraceae bacterium
GTCATCCGCGGCTTCATCGTCGAGCGCGGCACCAAGGGATTCTCCACCACCCCGATCGAGGGCAAGCTCAGCCTGCGCACCTCGCTCACCTGCGAGGTGGCGCTGGCCGGCGTCGTGGTGCCGGAGGAGAATCTGCTGCCCGATGCACAGGGTCTCGCCGGCCCGTTCGGCTGCCTCAACAATGCGCGCTACGGCATCGTCTGGGGCACCATGGGGGCGGCCGAGTTCTGCTGGCACCGCGCCCGGCAATATGTGCTGGATCGCAAGCAGTTCGGCCGCCCGCTTGCCGCCAACCAATTGATCCAGAAAAAGCTCGCCGACATGCAGACCGAGATCGCGCTGGGCTTGGCCGGCGCATTGCGGCTCGGCCGGCTGATGGAAGCCGGACGGGCGGCTCCGCCGGCGATCTCCCTGATGAAGCGCAACAATTGCGGCAAGGCGCTCGAAATTGCCCGCCAGGCCCGCGATATGCACGGCGGCAACGGCATCTCCGACGAGTTCCATGTCATGCGGGTGCTCGCCAATCTCGAGACCGTGAACACCTATGAGGGCACCAGCGACATCCATGCCCTGATCCTCGGCCGCGCCATCACGGGCATCCAGGCGTTCTGCTGAGGCCGGGAGGAACGCGCTCCTTGTCCCGGCCCTGAGCCGGGACCGTTCCAAACGCCGGAGTCCGTACGGTCCCGGCTCAGGGCCGGGACAAGTGGGGCCTCGCTTTGCCGTCACGGCCGAACGGCGTTATGACTGCCCGCCATGAAAGTCGACGGCAAGCCCACCCGCAGCATCTGGCTCGAGCCCGACGGTTGGTCGGTCGGCATCGTGGATCAGACGTTGCTGCCTCACCGCTTCGCGGTCGCGCGGCTGACCACGCTCGACGAGGCCGCCCATGCCATCCGCGCCATGCAGGTGCGCGGCGCGCCGCTGATCGGAGCCGCGGCCGCCTATGGGATCTGCCTCGCGCTGCGGGCGGATGCTTCCGACGAGGGGCTCGAGCGCGCCACCGCGCTCCTCATGCGCACGCGCCCGACCGCGATCAATCTCAAATGGGCGCTCGACGAGATGACGGCGGCGGTGCGCAATCAGGCCAGGGCCGCACGTGTTGATGCCGCCTACCGCCGGGCGGCGGAAATCTGCGAGGAGGATGTCGCCATCAACCAGGCGATCGGCCGTCACGGCCGTTCGCTGATCGAGGCGCTCGCCGCCAAGAAAAAACGTTCGCCGGTCAACCTGCTCACCCACTGCAATGCCGGCTGGCTCGCCACCGTCGACGTCGGCACTGCGCTTGCTCCCATCTATCTGGCGCATGATGGCGGGTTGCCGCTCCATGTCTGGGTCGACGAGACCCGTCCGCGCAATCAGGGCGCTTCACTCACCGCCTGGGAGCTCGGCCAGCACGGCGTGCCCCATACGGTGATCCCCGACAACATGGGCGGCCACCTGATGCAGCACGCCATGGTCGATATGGCGATCGTGGGCACCGACCGGGTGGCCGCCAATGGCGACGTCTGCAACAAGATCGGCACCTATCTCAAGGCGCTCGCCGCGAAGGACAACGGCGTGCCGTTCTATGTGGCGCTGCCGTCGCCCACCATCGACTTCCGGGTCGCGGACGGGATCGCGGAAATCCCCATCGAGGAACGCGACGGGGAGGAGGTAGCGGCCATCACCGGCCGCACCGCCGATGGCCGGATCGAGACCGTGCGGGTGGTGCCGGCGGGCTCAGCCGTGAAGAACTACGGCTTCGACGTGACGCCGGCGCGTCTCGTTACCGGGCTCATCACCGAGCGCGGGGTGATCGCCCCGAACCGGGCGGCACTGGCGCGCGCCTTTCCGGAGCGCGCCGCGCCCGCCAAGGCCCACGGCTGTTGAGCGCATGCCCCTGGATTCCGCCGCACCTTTGCGTCTTCCGCCCGACGGGCGCCAGTCGGAGACCGCGCTCGCGGTGGCGCGCGGCACCACCCGGCTCCTGCACGCGCTCGGCTTCTGCGTGGTGAGCGAATTGTCGCTGCCATCCGGCCGGCGCGCCGACCTGGCGGCGCTCGGCGCAGCCGGCGAGATCTGGATCGTTGAGATCAAGTCGTCGGTCGCGGATTTTCGCGCGGACCAGAAATGGACGGACTATCGCCGGCATTGCGACCGGCTGTTCTTCGCCACCACGCTCGCGGTCCCGTGCGAAATCTTTCCCGCCGACACCGGGCTCATCGTGGCGGATGCGTTCGGGGCCGCGATCACCTGCGAAGCGCCCGAGCACCGGCTGCATGCCGCGACCCGCAAGAGCATGCTGCTGGCCTTTGCCCGCACCGCGGCGCTGCGGCTGGCGGCGCTGGCGGATCCGGATGGGCCGTATGAGGGTGAGTAGTGAGTGGTGAATAGTGAGTGGTGTTTAGTGGCGAAAGGTGGATACTCACTACTCACTACTCACCATTCCTCCACTACCGCGGCAGCGTCGTCGTCCCCATCAGGTACTTGTCGACCGCATGCGCGGTCTGGCGGCCTTCGCGGATCGCCCATACCACCAGCGACTGGCCGCGGCGCATGTCGCCGGCTGAGAACACCTTCGGGTTCGAGCTCTGATAGCTCATCGTATCGGCCTTGATGTTGCCGCGCGGATCGAGCGCCAGCCCAAGCTGCTCGATCAGGCCTTCATGCACCGGATGCACGAAGCCCATGGCGAGCAGGACGAGATCCGCATCGAGCTCGAACTCGCTGCCGGCGACCGGCTTCATCCGCTCGTCGACATGCACGCAATGCAGCTTCTGCACACGGCCGTCGGTCCCTGAGAATTTCTGCGTCATCACCGCGAAGTGGCGCTTGGCGCCCTCCTCGTGGCTCGATGAGGTGCGCAGCTTGAGCGGCCAATCCGGCCAAGTCATGGGCTTGTTCTCGTGCTCGGGCGGCTGCGGCATGATCTCGAAATTGGTGACCGAGAGCGCGCCCTGGCGGATCGAGGTGCCGATGCAGTCCGAGCCGGTATCGCCACCGCCGATCACCACCACGTGCTTGCCGCCGGCCAGGATCGGCGCGACCTCGCCCTGCGGCTCGCTCGCGACACGCCGGTTTTGCTGTGGCAGGAATTCCATGGCGAAATGGACGCCCTTCAGCTCGCGGCCCGGTATCGGCAGCTCGCGGCCTTTTTCGGCGCCGCCCGCCAGCACCACCGCGTCGAATTCGGCGATGAGCTTCTCGGCCGCGACATTCATCCCGATATGGGCGCCGTAGTGGAACACCACGCCTTCCGCCGTCATCTGCGTGACTCGGCGGTCGACGTGGTATTTCTCCATCTTGAAGTCCGGAATGCCGTAGCGCAACAGGCCGCCGGCCTTGGCATGCTTCTCGAACACGTGAACATCGTGGCCGGCACGCGCGAGCTGTTGAGCGCAGGCGAGCCCGGCGGGCCCCGAGCCCACGATCGCGATGCTCTTGCCGGTCTTGACCGCGGGCGGCTCCGGCTTGACCCAGCCTTCTTCGTAAGCGCGATCCACGATGGCGCATTCGATGGTCTTGATGGTCACCGGATTGTCGTCGAGATTGAGCGTGCAAGATGCTTCGCAGGGTGCCGGGCACACGCGTCCGGTGAATTCCGGAAAATTGTTGGTGGAATGCAGGTTCTGCGCGGCCTCCTCCCAGTTGCCGCGGTAGACCAGGTCGTTCCAGTCCGGGATCTGGTTGTTGACCGGACAGCCGGTATGGCAATAGGGCACGCCGCAGTCCATGCAGCGCGCCGCCTGCGTGCGGTTGTCCGCTTCCGGCAGCGGCAGCACGAACTCGCGCCAGTGCTTGATGCGTTCCTCGACCGGCTCGTAGTGGCGGTCGTTGCGCTCGAACTCGAGGAAGCCGGTGATCTTGCCCATTCCTACTCCGCCGCCTGCATGGTGCGCGCCTTCTCCATCTCGGCGAGCGCGCGGCGGTATTCGATCGGCATCACCTTGCGGAACATCGGGCAATACTTGTCCCACTCCGCCAGGATGGTGGCGGC
>DASYFD010000402.1:0-3840 GCA_036498625.1 Xanthobacteraceae bacterium
GTTCATCGGCCCGCAGCTTCGCTCCACGCTTCCTCCCCACATTCGGTCGCCCTCATGCAGTTGCGCTTCGCTTCGCTCGCTGTGATCAACTCACGATGGGACTTTCACCCACAAGAGTGCGCCCATGCTGGGCGCACAAAGAAAAGCCCCCGCCGGGTGTCCCGGGCGAGGGCCTGTCGCTTCAAAAGCCTGCTGAAATGGCTTTGTCAGCCACGCGAGCGCATGCGCACCATGAAGGCGTCAAAGCCGAGCTCGGCCACCTGCCACCACAGATATTCGTCGCCGCGGAAGGCGACCATGCTGTCGTAGACCTTCTTGAAGTCCGCATTCTTGGCGCTGACTTCGTTGTAGGTGTCGGTGGTCGCTTTGTAGGAGGCTTCCATCACCGGCTGCGGGAACGGACGCAGCTGGGCGCCACCCGCGACAAGACGCTTGAGGGCGCCAGGATTCGCCGCATCATATTTTGCGATCATCCAGTTATGTGCCGTGTCGGACGCGGCCTTCACGATAGCCTGGTAATTCTTCGGCAGCGCATTCCACTTGTCGAGGTTGATGAAGTTGTGCAGCATCGCGCCGCCTTCCCACCAGCCCGGATAGTAGTAGTATTTCGCGACCTTATAGAAGCCGAGCTTCTCGTCGTCATAGGGACCGACCCACTCGGCCGCGTCGATGGTGCCCTTCTCCAGCGCCGGATAGATGTCGCCGCCCGCGACCTGCTGCGGCACCGCGCCCATCTTGCTGAAGATCTGTCCGGCAAATCCGGCGATACGGAATTTGAGACCCTGAAGGTCATCGACGGTCTTGATCTCTTTGCGGAACCAGCCGCCCATCTGACAGCAGGTGTTGCCCGCCATCAGCGCCATGAAGTTATATTTCTTGAAGAAGTCATTCGCGAGATCGAGTGCGCCGCCAAACTGCATCCATGACTGCTGCATGCGCGTGTTGAGGCCGAAGGGCTGCGCGGTGAACAGACCGAAGGTCGGATCCTTGCCGACGTAGTAGTAAGACGCCGTATGCGCCATCTCGACGGTGCCGTTGCCCACGGCATCGGCGGCCTGGAGGCCGGGGACGATCTCGCCGGCGGCGAAACACTGGATCTGAAACTTATTGTCGGTCGCGTCGGCCACGGCCTTCGCGAACACTTCGCCCGCGCCATAGAGAGCGTCGAGCGAGCGCGGGAAGCTCGAGGTCAGGCGCCACTTCAGCTCGGGTGAGGTTTGTGCGATGGCGGGTTTCGCGATCGAAGCGACTGCGAGACCGGCGCCAGCCGCGCCCAGAAATTGTCGGCGTTTCATTCTCTTCCAACTCCAGTGTTTTTGAGTTTTCCGTCGGGATCGACGGCTTGGGCAGTTCAGGATGACGCACGACATCCAGCGGCCTTGCTGCATGACTCGCGTGCAAGCAATGCGATGAATACGGAGCAGTTGGCTGGCGCAACTTCGACTTTCGTCGAAGACTATGCAATGTCCGGCGGACGTCCCCCTTACGGGTCCATCCAGGATTATTCGGGTAAATAAATTGGTTACGGAGGCAGGCCGCTAGGCCTCGATGACGATCTTCGGCGCCGCGCGGCCGGCCGCGCCGCCCTTGATCTGTGCCAGCACCTTCACCGCGATGTCGCGGTAGATTTTCGCGTGCGGACCGTCCGGCTCCGTCGCGACCACCGGCAGGCCGGCGTCCGACTTCTCCCGGATCGTCATGTGCAGCGGCACCTCGCCCAGGAAGGGGACACCGAGACGTTCGGCTTCGTGCCGCGCGCCGCCATGGCTGAAGATGTCCGAGCGCGTGCCGCATTCCGGGCACAGGAAGTAGCTCATGTTCTCGACGACGCCGAGCACCGGCACGTTCACGCGCTTGAACATGGCGACGCCGCGCCGGGCGTCGAGGAGCGCGAGATCCTGCGGCGTGGAGACGATCACCGCACCCTTCAGCGGCACCTGCTGCGCCATCGTCAGCTGCGCATCGCCCGTGCCCGGCGGCATGTCCACGACCATGACGTCGAGCTTGCCCCACTCGACCTCGCGCAGCATCTGCGTGATCGCCGACATCACCATCGGCCCGCGCCAGATCATCGGAGTCTCTTCGTCGATGAGGAAGCCGATGGACATCACAGACAGTCCATACCGGTCGATCGGCTTGAGGCGGTTACCGCCGATGGTCTGCGGCTTCTCTTTGATGGCGAGCAGCTTCGGCAGCGACGGCCCGTAAATATCCGCGTCGAGCATGCCGACCTTGAGGCCAAGATCGCGCAGGCCGAGCGCGAGATTGACAGCGGTGGTGGATTTGCCGACGCCGCCTTTGCCGGAGGCGACAGCGATGATGGCGTCCACGCCGGGGATGCCGGGCTGAGTCTTGTCGGCAGGATGGGCATGCGCATGGCCATGGCCGTGCGGCGCCGGGGCCGCGGGCGCCGGCTGCGGCGCACGGGCCGCCCCTGCGGAACGCTCGGCGGTCAATGCCACCAACGCCGACTGCACCCCGGGGACCGCGCGAACGGCCGCCTCGGCCGCCTTGCGCACGGGCTCCCAGGCCTTCACCGCGGCGGAATCCACCGTCAGCGAGAAGAACACCTTGCTGTCCGTGACGACGACGTCGGACAGCACGCGGGCCTGCGGCAGAGGCGTGCCGTCGGGCGACGGCACCTTCGCCAACGCCGCCAGAACCTGCTCTTTCGTGACCGCCATGATCTTTGTCCCGCTGCCGCCTGTGTTTCGCGCCGCCACCATAGGCGGGGCGGCGCTAGGGTCAATGTGGCGTGATGCAGGGGGGAGGTTGACGCACCCGCCCCGGCAATGACCTATTGGCAGATAGGCACCGGCCGGGGCCAACCAAGGCTGCAATCCGAAATCCCGAGGAGACAACGAATGGCGAAGGTGGCGTTTCTAGGCTTGGGCGTCATGGGCTATCCCATGGCCGGGCATCTCAAGACCAAAGGCGGGCACGAGGTCACCGTCTACAACCGCACCGCCGCCAAGGCGGAGGCCTGGGTCAAGCAGTATGGCGGCAAGTCTGCCCCTACCCCCAAGGCCGCCGCGGCCGGTCAGGATTTTGTGATGGCCTGCGTGGGCAATGACAATGACCTGCGCGAAGTCACACTGGGTGCGGACGGCGCCTTCGCCGCCATGGGCAAGGGCACCATTTTCGTCGACCACACCACCGCCTCGGCCGAGATCGCGCGCGAGCTTTACGCCGCGGCGCAGAAGAGCGGGTTCGACTTCGTCGATGCGCCTGTCTCGGGCGGCCAGGCCGGCGCCGAGAACGGCGTGCTCACCGTGATGTGCGGCGGCGACGCCGAGCCGTTCGCCCGCGCCGAGAAGGTGATCGCGGCCTATGCCCGCGCCTGCAATCTGATGGGCGCGCCGGGCTCCGGCCAGCTCGCCAAGATGGTCAACCAGATCTGCATCGCCGGGCTCGTACAGGGCCTGTCCGAAGGCCTGCACTTCGCCAAGAAGGCCGGCCTCGACATCGACAAGCTGATCGCCACCATTTCCAAGGGCGCCGCGCAGAGCTGGCAGATGGAGAACCGCTACAAGACGATGGTCGCCGGCAAGTTCGACCACGGCTTCGCGGTCGACTGGATGCGCAAGGATCTCAGCATCTGTCTTGGCGAGGCGCGCAAGAACGGCGCCAATCTGCCGATCACCGCGCTGATCGACCAGTTCTATTCCGAGGTGCAGGCCATGGGCGGCAAGCGCTGGGATACGTCGAGCCTGCTGGCGGTTCTGGAGCGGAAGTAAGCACGGGCAAATAGGCACAGAATTCGTCATGCCCGGCCAACCGGGTCCGGCCTTTGGCCGGCCGGGGTGCAAGCTTGTGCCGGGCATCCACGTCTTTCTTAAT
>DASYFD010000403.1:0-3362 GCA_036498625.1 Xanthobacteraceae bacterium
TCCCCGAGGCGGGGCGGCGCGGCTCGGGGACCAGATATTGGCCGACTTGAATCATCGGGCGCGGATTGACCAGGATCGACAGCAGGCGATCCTGCAGCATCTTGGGCGAGGTCGGCTTGGTCAGGACCTCGTGCACGCCGAGCCGGATCGCCTCGTTCACGCGCGTGCGCGACGCCCGCGGCGTGAGCATGATGATCGGCAGGAACGGCTTGGCGAACACGCCGGGGGATCGCACGATGTGCATGATCTGCGGGCCGCTCAGCACCGGAATTTCCCAGTCCATCAGCATGATGTCGGGATTGACGTTGCGAATGACGTCGAGCGCGGAGAGGCCGTCGGCGGCCTCGAAGATCGATTTGGCCCCGATGTTCATCAGCATCATGCGCGTTAGTTTGCGCGTATAGGGATTTTCATCCACAACCAGAAGGCTGAGACGTTCGATCAGCTTTTCGAGCTGCTTGGCGGACACGACAATGGCTCCCACGCCCTTGGTCCCTCGGTGGTAGCCCGAGAACACTGCAAATGCATAAAGCGGACCGTTCAAGTTTTATCAATTTAGCTGCATCTGCGGGCGCGCCTGGTGCGGGCCGTTCGGTAGCGGCGGGTGCGGTCATTGGCCCAGGATCGCGTTTACCCAATAGCAGGAGCCGACCAGCCGATTGAACGAGCCGCCCCAGTCAGCATTGCTGCGGCTGTGGGCCGTTCTGAACTGCACCTTGAAGGTCGAGATCGGGCCGGCGTCGCTGGTGGAGAACTTCGCCACACCGACCGACGGCCGCCATTTGTGGACCTTCTCCCCGTCCGGATCCACCACGCTGAAATCATAGTCGGCGGGATAAATCCGCAATGCCCCGCTCTTGAGCCCCTCGATAGTGTCATTCGCGCGCAGCAAGATGCCGGTACCCGCGTCGCTGATCGATTTCGCGCGCCATGGCTCGCTATCGCCTGCGACCGGAACCAGCGGCGTGACCAGGAAGTGGAGCGCGTTTGGATCGGCCTTGGCTTCGGCGTCGCATCCGCTCATGGCGGTTGCGAGCCAGCTCAAATCGGCGGTCGTGCTTGCGATCCATTCGTCGGCGGGCGCGCCGGTACTGGTCGCGGCCGCCAGTTGGTACCAGCGCAACACCACCACGCCCGCGGTCACGATGGCGGCAAGCAGAAGCACGAGTGCGCCCGCGACCATGATGCCGGCCAGGCGCAACCCGCCCGGGGTGCCGCAATAGGGGCACGTCTTGGCGAGGACGGGAGTCCCGCTACCGCAATTCGCGCATTCGGTGTCGATCATTTCGACATTCCAACCGCTTCAATCAGCCGGAGCTTCGGCCGCCATCGCATCCGCGCCGGCACCAAGGCCAGGGCTGGTTTGCCGCCGATTGACGGCGCATGCGGGTCCGCACCGGTCGCGGAATGCCCCATTCGAGGTTGGCCGAAGCCGGACAGGACCGAAGGAAGGATAGAGTGGAATCCGTCTCCCGTGAAACGGAATCGGCGCTGCGGGGCGCCCATTGGTCTTGCGCATCGCAGCCCTTGCGCACGCCGCGGATTGGACCGAGGATGTGCCCATGAGACCGTCCGTCAGAAGCATCGCCGCCTCGATCAGCCTGTGCTGGGCCGCCTATTGCGGGCCCTACGACACCAATGCGTGGCCGCTGGCCTTCGGCATGACACCCCAGCAGGTCAGCGCCGCGCTCGGCGTTCCCCTCACCTATTATTCGGGACCACCCGGCTCGGAGATCTATCTTGCCAGCGGGTCGGCAGGGGTTCCGGGACGGTTTCCGGTCGACGCCGCGATCACGCTCCAATTCCGCCGAGGTCACCTGACCGGGTGGAAGAACAATTGGAGCCTGCCGCGGCCGTGGATCATCTATTGACGTTCGACGGCTGCATTGGCCGCGGAAGCCGGTTCCGCGACATCGCTTGCAATCCCTCGCCAAGAAAGAAACCCCGGCGTGTTGCTTTTCTCGTCCCGTCGTCGTGAAATTGCCCGCGATCGGGGGCCGGGCCGTCTGCCCGGCCGCGACGTTCACAGGAGGTCACCTTGGGCAAGCAATTCACACTCACCGCCGCCGACAAGCACCAGTTGGGCGCCTATCGGGCTGATCCCCAAGGCCCGGCCAAGGGCGGGATCGTGGTCATTCAGGAGATCTTCGGCGTGAACCACCACATCCGCGCGGTTTGCGATCGGCTGGCGAGCGAAGGCTACACGGCGGTCGCGCCGGCCCTGTTCGATCGCATGGAGCCGAACTTCGAATGCGGCTACACGCCCGACGAGATCGCCAATGCCCGCAAGTTCGTCGCCAGTCCGGATTTCGGCGCCATGCTGCGCGACGCGCAGGCCGCGATCGACGAGCTCAAGAAGGAAGGTCCGGTCGCCATCCTGGGCTTCTGCATGGGCGGAACGATCTCGTTCCTGGCTGCAGCCGATGGCAACGGCCTGTCGGCAGCGGTCTGCTTTTATGGCGGCCATATCATCAAGATCGTCGACAAGATGCCGAAGTGCCCGACCCAGATGCATTTCGGAGAGAAGGATGCCAGCATCCCCATGAGCGACGTGGAGACGATCAAGAAAAAGCATCCTGAATGCGAAGTCTTCGTCTATCCGGACGCCGCGCATGGCTTCTGTTGCGATGAACGCGGCAGCTACAATGAGGCAGCCTGCAAGCTCGCCTGGCAGCGGTCTTTGGATTTTTTCAAGAAGCACGTAAAGAAGTGACGCGCTGCCGGGAAACGGGTGGGCGAAGCGCGGCCCACCTGCAAGCCGCGCGCAGCCGCGGTATTGTCAGAACCAGCGTTCGTCGATGCTGATCGTGTCGCCCGGCCGCAACGCATAGGTCAGCGGTACCGACATGCGGAAGGCCTGACCGCCTTCGTTGCGGGCGACCTTCACGCTCCAGTGATAGGCCCGGGGCGTGAAGCCGCCGGCGATCGCGACGGCGGTCTCGACCGTCATGTTGGGGACGTAAGGGTATTGTCCCGGATAGGTCACCTCGCCCAGAATGAAGAAGGGCCGGTAGCTCTCGATCTCGATCGCCAGGTGAGGTTCGCGAATAAACCCGTTGCGCAGTCGCGCCCCAATCACTCGGGCGAGCTCGGAGGTGCTGGTGCCGCGCGCCGCAACGGCGCCGATCAAAGGCATGGTGATATTGCCGGCCGCATCCACAACGTAGGAATTGCTTAGCCCATCCTGTCCGAACACGACGATCCTGAGCCGGTCGCCGGAGTCGAGCAGATAGACTGAGTTGGCATCGGCCGCCGGCGCGACGGCGGCGACCGGCGAGACCACCGGCAGGGCTGCCGGCCCGCCCGCGTACATCAGGCTGTCGAGATCGGGCCGCGGCGACGGTGAAAGGGGCGGCGCGGCC
>DASYFD010000404.1:0-9033 GCA_036498625.1 Xanthobacteraceae bacterium
CGGCCGCCCGCTCATCCGCATGAGCTTCAATTTCCACGACAACGACTACAAGCTCGCCGAATACATGGCCGGCGTGATCGGCCGCATCGCGCGCGCCATGAACCCGACCGTGATGAGCTCGCCGGCGGCGCGGCGCGGCAATTACAACGTGGTGCCGTATCAATCGACCCATAATACCGGCGGCACCATGATGGGCGCCGATCCGGGCTCGAGCGTGCTCAACCGCTATCTGCAGTCATGGGACGCCGACAATCTGTTCGTGATGGGCGCCTCGGTGTTCCCGCAGAACCAGAGCTACAACCCGACCGGCTTCGTGGGCGCGCTCGCCTATTGGTCGGCCAACGCCATCACCACGCAATATTTGAAGCGGCCGGGACCGTTGATGTAGCCGAGTTGCGCTCGTTGACGTAGCGGGCGGGCCACACCCTCGGAGTCATGCCGGCACTTGTTGCGGGCATCCACGTCTGGCGGCCAAGCCGCAAGCAAGGCGTGGGTGGCCGGGACATCAGGGCGTTTACGCCCGTCTTCCGGCGCCTTAGCCGGCGCGCGGGCTATGCCCGGCCATGACGGTTAGGTCAACGGCTCGGGCCAACAACTCAGGTCCTCGCGCACTCGCTCCTTCATCCGCACCTTTTACTGATAGGCCATCTGCGCTCGTTGATGTCGCGGCCCAGCCGCCCCTCTGAGTCATGCCGCACCAAGTGCGGGCACCCACTCTTGCGGCCGGCGTCGCAGAAACGTCACGATGCGCCCGTAGGCCAAGCGCATTGCTCCTCCCAGAAGCGAGACCTCCCATGCCCAATCTCACCCTCTACCACGCCGCCCCGTCGCGTTCCTCGATCGTGCATTGGATGCTCGAGGAGGTCGGCGAGCCTTATGACCTCCATCTCATGAGCCTGAAGAAGGGCGACAACCGCGCGGCCGACTATCTCAAGGTCAACCCGATGGGAAAAGTGCCGGCGTTGCGCCATGGCGACGTCGTCATCACCGAGGCGGCGGCGATCTGCACCTATCTGGCCGATGCGTTTCCGCAGGCCAAGCTCAACGTCCCGGTGGGCGATCCGCGGCGCGGGCTCTATCTCAAGTGGCTGTTCTTCGGCCCGAGCTGCGTCGAGCCCGCGATGATGGACCACTTGTTCCCGCGCAAGGAGACCCCGCCGCGCGGCGCGCTCGGCTATGGGGATTACGACACGGTGATCGACGTGCTGGCGCAGGCGGTCGGGCGCGGGCCCTATCTCATGGGCGAGCAATTCACCGCCGCCGACGTCGTGATCGGCTCGGGGCTGCGCTATGGCATGATGTTCAAGGGCCTGCCGGAGCGGCCGGAATTCGTCGCCTATGCGGGCCGCGTGGCGGAGCGCCCGGCGGCCAAGCGCGCGACCCAGAAGGACCAGGAACTGGCGGCGGCGGCGGGTTGAGCCTGATCTCTTGCTGCAGATGTGGCATCGCGTCCGGGAGACCGCATTGCGCTTTGCGCCGCGGGGGTTACGATTGCGGATCGCGGGGGCGCCGCGACCGGAGGAGAATGATGTTGTTTCGAAGTCTGCTCGGGGCTTTGGCGCTGGCTCTGCTGGGCGCCGGCGCGGCCGGAGCGCAAGGGCTTGTTCAAGGCGCATTCGATCAATCGAAATATCCCGACTGGAAGGGACAGTGGCTTCGCACCGGGCGCGGCAACGGCAACGCCTGGGATCCCACCAAGCCGATCGGGCTCGGCGAGCAGGCGCCGCTGACGCCGGAATACCAGGCGATCTACGAGGCGGCCCTCAAGGACGAGGAAGCCGGCGGGCAGGGCATCGATCCGACCTATCTGTGCGTTCCCTCCGGCATGCCGCGCGGGATGATCGCGGTGCTGCCGATGGAGATCATCATCACGCCGGAGACCACCTATGTGGCGCTCGAGCTCTTCAACATGCGCCGGCGCATCTATACCGACGGCCGCGATTTCCCGGCCAACCTCAAGCCGAGCTTCGCAGGCTATTCGATCGGCCACTGGGAGGACAGCAAAGGCACCGGCCGCTACGACCAGCTGGTGGTCGAGACGCGCGGCCTCAAGGGCCCGCACACCTATGACTCGAGCGGCGTCCCGTTCCACACCGACAATCAGGCGGTGATCACGGAGCGGCTCTATTCCGACAAGGATGATCCCAACATCCTTCATAACGAGGTCACCACCATCGACCACGCCTTGACGCGGCCCTGGACGGTGACGCGCGGCTACCACCGCGACTCGCGGCCGCGGCCGCTGTGGACCGAGACCTACTGCACCGAGGACAATCATCACGTGTTCATCGGCGGGCACAACTACATCGTGAGCGGCGACGGCCATCTGATGCCGGCGCGCAAGGACCAGCCGCCGCCGGATCTGCGGAATTTCCAGACCGCGAAGTAAGCATCGCCCTTGGCCTCGGTCAGCGAGATCGGCGGGTCCCGATTTCGCGCGAAAGAAAGATGAGATGACGGGCACGGCTGAGCCCCTCCCACCTGCGACAAAATCGGGCTAGGCTCGGGCCCATAGAACAACGAAAGCCCGGCGGCGCCAGTTGCGACCGCGGGCAAATCGAGGGAGGATGTCATGCAGACCAAGAGCTCGATCGGCGCCGCCGTTCTGGCGGCGGCATTGCTGTTGCCGCTGATCGCCGCGGCCGAAGACGCCAAGAAATATCCGGATTGGGACGCGCTGTGGATCCGCGGCAGCCCGGTCGGCGCCTGGGATCCCGCCAATCCGCCGGGTCGCGGCCAGAAGCCGCCGCTCACGCCGGAGTTCCAGGCGATCTGGCAGGCCAATCTGGCCAAGCAGGCCAGGGGCGAGGAATTCGACATCAAGTCGACCTGCGGGCCGGTCGGCATGCCGCGGGTGATGACGCTCTACGAGCCGATCGAGATCATCGTGAAGCCGAAGACCACCTACATGCTGGCGGAATCCATGAGCCCGATCCGCCGCATCTACACCGACGGACGCGACTGGCCGAAGATCGACGACCCGGCCTTCGTCGGCTATTCCATCGGCAAGTGGAGCGACCAGGCCAACAGCGGCACTTACGACACGCTCGAGATTGAGAGCCGCAACATGCGCGGTCCCCGCCTGATGGATTCGAGCGGAATTCCGCTCCACCCGGACAACCAGACCGTGGTCAAGGAGAAGCTCTATCTCGATCCCAAGGATCCGGACATCCTGCGCAACGAGATCACCACCTTCGACCACGCCTTCACCGAGCCCTGGAAGGTATCGCGGTTCTATCGCCGCGAGCACCATCCGATCTTCGAGGAATACAATTGCACCGAGGACAATCCCTGGCTGGCGATCGGGGGCGAACTGTATCTCAAGGACGCGCAGGGCTACATCATGCCGATCCAGAAGGATCAGCCGCCGCCGGATCCGAAATATTTCCAGAAGTACTGGCCGGCCAAGAAGTAAGGCTTGCTCGCCGCCTGCTGTCCCGCTTCGCAGGGCAGCAGGCGGCGCATTGCCTTCGCCCACGGATCATCGGCACACTTGCATCGGCACACAGGGCGAGACGAAATCGCTCAGGGAGGAAAAAATGCATAGCTTGAGGTGGGGCGCCGTCGCAGGCGCCGGTTTGCTGTTCGGGCTCGCCGCCGCGGCCCTGGCGGCCGATGCGGATCATGGCAAGCAGGTGTTCCAGGCCTGCGTCGCCTGCCACTCCGACAAGGCCGACGCGCTCGGCCCGAGCCTCGTCGGCGTGCTCGGCCGCAAGGCCGGCTCGCGCGACGATTTCCGCTATTCGAACGCCATGATGCGGGCGGGCTTCACCTGGGACGCCGGCAATCTGCGCGAGTATCTGGCCGATCCGCAGGCCAAGGTGAAGGGCAACCGCATGCCGTTCTCCGGGCTGAACGATCCCAAGGATGTCGACGACGTCATCGCCTATATCGGGACCCTGAAGTAGCTGTTCCGGGCCGCGGTGGCGCTCGGCGCTCGCCCCGGGACGAGCGCCCCCGAACATCGCGGGTAGAAATGCCCGTGGGGATCGTGTATTCAGCCGGTCGACCGCCTATATGAGCGGGCGGGGCAGTCGGCCCGGGCCGCTAGTTTTGAGGATTCCTCGAGCGAAACCATGATCATACTTATCGTCATTCATCTCATGGTGGTCCTCACCTTGATCGGCGTCGTGCTTTTGCAGAAGTCCGAGGGCGGCGGGCTCGGCATCGGCTCGACCGGCGGATTTCTCTCAAGCCGCGGCACCGCCAATGTGCTGACCCGGACCACCGCTTACCTGGCGCTGGCGTTCTTTGCGACCAGCCTGGCGTTGTCCTGGATCGCCAGCTTCGACCGCAAGCCGACCTCGATCCTCAATTCCGGGGCGCCCGCAGGCCAGACCCAGCCGGCAGCGCCGGGCAATGCGCCGCTCGCGCCCGGCGGCGGCGGGCTGCTCAAGCAATTGCAAGGACAGGAGGCGCCGCAGTCGGCGCCGCCACCCGGCGGGCCGCAGGTGCCGCAGTCGCAGTAGCGCGAGGAGCAGAAAGGGCCGGGCAACCGGCCCTTCGGTTTTGTGCGCCCCGCCAGGCGGACGGGAGCGCAGGACTGACATGAGTAAAGCGCAGTAACGGTCGGAAACGAATGGTGAATTGCTCGATGCACAGCGGCGAATTGTTTCTGGGTATGAATTGCCCCGCGCCCTCGTCGAATCGGCGCGCAGGCGTTAGAGGTTAGGCCCCATGGCGCGGTACATCTTCATCACCGGCGGCGTGGTCTCCTCTCTCGGCAAGGGTCTGGCATCGGCGGCGCTCGGCGCGCTCCTGCAGGCGCGCGGCTACACGGTGCGGCTGCGCAAGCTCGACCCCTATCTCAATGTCGATCCCGGGACGATGTCGCCCTATCAGCACGGCGAGGTCTTCGTCACCGACGACGGCGCCGAGACCGATCTCGATCTCGGCCATTACGAGCGCTTCACCGGCCGGCCCGCCGACCGCCAATGCAACATCACGGCCGGGCGCATCTACCAGGAGATTCTCGCCAGCGAGCGGCGCGGCGACTATCTCGGCGCCACCATCCAGGTGGTCCCGCACGTCACCAATGCGATCAAGCAATTCATCCTCGAGGGCAATGACGGCTACGACTTCGTGCTGTGCGAGATCGGCGGCACCGTGGGCGACATCGAAGGCCTGCCGTTCTTCGAGGCGATCCGCCAGCTCGGCAACGATCTGCCGCGCCATCACGCGATCTATATCCACCTCACCTTGATGCCCTTCATCCAGAGCGCCGGCGAGCTCAAGACCAAGCCCACCCAGCATTCGGTCAAGGAGCTGCGCTCGATCGGCATCCAGCCCGATATCCTGCTCTGCCGCACCGACCGTCCGATCCCGAAGGAGGAGCGGCGCAAGCTCGGCCTGTTCTGCAATGTGCGCGAACTCGCGGTGATCGAGGCGCAGGACGTCGACAACATCTATGCGGTGCCCGAGGCCTATCACGCGGCCGGCCTCGACCGCGAGGTGCTGGCGGCATTCGGCATCGAGAGCGCGCCGATCCCCGAGCTCGCGGTGTGGCGCACCATCAACGAGCGCATCCGCAATCCGGAAGGCAATGTCACCATCGCCATCGTCGGCAAATATACCGGCATGAAGGACGCCTATAAGTCGCTGACCGAGGCGCTGTCCCACGGCGGCATCGCCAACAAGGTCAAGGTCAATCTCGACTGGATCGAGAGCGAGGTGTTCGAGCGCGAGGATCCCACCCCCTTTCTCGAGCATGTCGACGGCATCCTGGTGCCGGGCGGGTTCGGACAGCGCGGCGCCGAAGGCAAGATCAAGGCGGCGCAATTCGCGCGCGAGCGGCACGTGCCGTATTTCGGCATCTGCTTCGGCATGCAGATGGCGGTGGTCGAGGCGGCGCGCAATCTCTGCGGCATCGGCGAGGCCAACTCGACCGAGTTCGGCGCTACCGGCGAGCCGGTGGTCGGGCTGATGACCGAATGGATGAAAGGCAACGAGCTGCACCGGCGCGGCCGCGACGGCGATCTCGGCGGCACCATGCGGCTGGGCGCCTATCCGGCGCTGCTCCAGCGCGGCAGCCAGGCCGCCGGCATCTACGGCACCACCGAGATTTCCGAGCGCCACCGCCACCGCTACGAGGTCAACACCGCCTACCGGGGCCGGCTCGAGCAGCACGGCATGCGCTTCTGCGCCATGTCGCCCGACGGCGTGCTGCCGGAAATGATCGAGTACGAGAACCACCCCTGGTTCATCGGCGTGCAGTTCCACCCCGAACTCAAATCGCGCCCGTTCGAGCCGCACCCCCTGTTCGCCTCCTTCGTGGGCGCCGCCGTGGAGCAGAGCCGGCTGGTGTAGCGGCCCCGGCGCGTGGACTTTTCCCGGGCGCAGCGCAGCACGAAGCGCAGCGCAGCACGAAGCGAAGCGCAGTGGTGCGCTGCTGACCCGGGATCGTTACGAGCTCGGAGGTTGGAACGATCCCGGATCTGCGGCGCGTCACTCCGCTTCGCTTCGTGCCGCCCCGCGTCCGGGAAAAGCATCAGCCCCCAATTTCAGCCTCGCGGTTCCGTGCTATCCTCGCCGCAAACGGAGAACCGCCATGCAGGTCACACTTCACGTCAACGGCAAGGCGCAGGCGATCGAGGTCGACGATCCCGGCATGCCGCTGTTGTATGCCTTGCGGGATGATCTCGGCTTGAGCAATCCGCGCTTCGGCTGCGGGCTCGGGCAATGCGGGGCCTGCACCGTGCATGTGGACGGGCGCGCGGTGCGCTCCTGCGTGACGCCGGCCGCCGCAGTGGCGGGCCGGCAGATCACCACGCTCGCGGGGCTCGGCACCCCCGAGCATCCGCATCCGGTGCAAGCGGCCTGGATCGAGGAGCAGGTGAACCAATGCGCCTATTGCATCAACGGCTGGATCATGACGGCAGCCGAGTTGCTGGCGCATAATCCGCATCCGACCGAGCCCGAGATCAAGGATGCGCTGGGCGACCTGATCTGCCGCTGCGGCACCCACGCCGCCGCCTTGCGCGCCGTCAAGCGCGCCGCCCAATCGGCCTGAGGGCGAGCGCCATGAACAAGACCGACATGAACCAGACCGACATGAGCCGCGAGATCGAATCCCTGCCGCTCGACCGCCGTGCCTTCCTGGCTGCGAGCGGCGCGCTCGTGGTCACGCTCGCGGCGCCGCTCAAGCACGCGCAAGCGGAGCCGGCGCAGGCCGCCACCAACGGGACGGCGGCGCGGCCGCCGCTCACCGGCGACCACCTCTCCTCCTACATCACCATCGAGCAGGACGGCTCCGTGCTCGCCTATTACGGCAAGATCGACGGCGGGCAGGGGCTCGGCACCTCCATCGCCCAGATGGTGGCGGAGGAGATCGACGTTCCGTTCGAGCGGGTCCGCGTGGTCATGGGCGACAGCGGCCGCACCCTCGACATGGGCGGGGCGAGCGCCGCCATCGGGGTCTCGCATGGCGGCATGGTGCTGCGCCGCACGGCGGCGCTGGCGCGCCATCTGCTGATCGGGCTCGCCGCCGACGCGCTCGGCCTGCCGGCCGACAAGCTCACGGTGACCGACGGCGTGGTGCATGCGGTCGCCGACGACAAGCGCAGCATTTCCTATGCGCAGCTGATCGGCGGACGCTATCTCGACAGCACGGTGGGCTGGAACGGCAAGACCTCGAACGCCCTTGGCGTCGACGTCAAGGTGCCGTTGAAGACACCCGACCAGTTCAAGGTGATCGGACAATCATTCCGCCGCCGCGATCTGCCCGGCAAGGTGTTCGGCACCCTCGATCTGGTCAACGATCTGCGCGTGCCCGGCATGCTGCATGCCCGCATGATCCGCCCGCAGATCGCAGGCGCCGTGCCGGTCAAGGTCGATGAAAGCTCGATCGCGCAGATTCCGGGCGCCCAAGTGGTCTGGATCAAGGACCTGCTCGCGGTCGTGGCCAAGAAGGAATGGAACGCCGTCAAGGCGGCCGAGGCCCTCAAGGTGACCTGGTCGGATTCGCAACCGAATTTTCCGGGCAACGATGCCCTGCATGCGCATATTCGCAATGCCCCGGTCGTCAAGCGCATGATCCAGCGCGAGAACGGCTCGGTCGAGGACGGCTTCAGGCAGGCGGCGCGCGTCATCGAAGGCGAGTACGAATATCCGACCCAGTCCCATGCCAGCATGGGGCCGGCCTGCGCGGTCGCCGACGTGCGCGACGGCGAGGCGACGGTGTGGACCAGTTCGCAGAAGCCCTACGACGCGGCAGCCTGCGTGGCCGAGCTTCTCGATCTGCCGCGCGAAAAGGTGCGGGCGATCTGGATGTTCGGCACCGGCTCCTATGGCCGCAACGACCAGGGCGACGCGACCGCGGATGCGGCCGTGCTCTCCCGGCATCTGCGGGCGCCGGTGCGGGTGCAATATATGCGGCACGAAGCCCTCGCCTGGGATCCCAAGGGCACCGCTTCGGTGAGCCGCAACCGCGCCGGGATCGACCAGAACGGCAAGGTGATCGCCTACGAGAATATCGGCAAGGCGTTCTCGCGCCTCGACATCTCGACCCGGGAAGGGCGCGCCGCCGATGTGCTGGCCGGCCATCTGCTCGGCCTTCCGCTCAAGCCCGAGCAGGGCTTCGAGATTCCGGTCGCCTCCTACACGTTCGAGCACGGGCGGCTCGGCTGGGAAACCGTCGCGCCGCTGATGGATCGCGCCTCGCCGCTGCGCACCACCCATTTGCGCGATCCCTATGGCCCGCCGATCCTGTTCGGCAGCGAATCCTTCATGGACGAGGTGGCGGCCGCCACCAATACCGACCCGGTCGAGTTCCGCCTGCAATATCTCCAGAACCCGCGCGACCGCGACGCGGTGCGCACCGCCGCGGAGCACTACGGCTGGGACAAGCGCACCTCGCCGCGCAAAGGCCGCGGCGACGACGTCGCGATCGGGCGCGGCATCGCGTTCCGGCGGCACTTCGACACCTTCATCGCGCTGATCGCCGAGGTGCGGGTGCATCGCGCAAGCGGCAACATCGAGGTGGCGCGCTATGTCTGCGCCCACGATGTCGGCCTGATCGTCAATCCGGAAACGTTG
>DASYFD010000405.1:0-21414 GCA_036498625.1 Xanthobacteraceae bacterium
CGGATACACCATCGCGGGACTGCCGAGGAAAATGAGGTCGGTATTGAGCTTCTCCAGGTCGCCGACCAGTTGCAGAATGCGCAGATAGCGCGCGTCGGCAAATCGCCAATCGATGATGTAATTCTTGCCCGCCACATAGCCGAGCTCATCCATCCCCTGCAGGAACCCGTCATAGGCGGCCGATCGCATGCCTTCGACCACGATCCCGATGCGCCAGACCTTGGCGCCCTGCTGGGCGCGCGCCGCCATCGGCCAGGTGGCCGCCGCGCCGCCCAGAAGGCTCAGGAACTCCCGCCGCCGCATCATCGGCAAATCCTCAAAGGGCTTGATCCGCGTAACTTCCTATATGATTGTAAGCAATGGCATGCCAGATTGGGATGCCCAAGGCCACAGCATGAGTGGTCATGAGCGGCCGCAACATGCGAGGTGCAGCCCTGGACGCGGACCGGCTCCGCCGAGGCGGCCCGCGGTGCCCTTGGGGCAGGCAGCCTCTTACATAGATCGATTCGGAGAAGCCATGTCGATCGCCAAATCCATCCTTGTGCTCGCCGCCCTCGCGGGCGCCACCGTCCCGGTCGCTGCGCAGGAATGGCCGACCCGGCCGCTGGTCATGGTCGTGCCCTATGCGGCCGGCGGTACCACCGACGTCATCGGGCGAATCCTGGGCGCCCGCCTGTCCGAGGTGCTGCACCAGACCGTGATCATCGAGAACGTCGGCGGCGCGGGCGGGATGTCCGGCGTCACGCGGGTCGCGAAGGCGGCACCGGACGGCTACCAGTTCGTGCTGGGCAATGTCGGCACTCATGCCCAAAACCAGACGCTCTACAAAAATCCATCCTACCATGCGGCTACCGATTTCGCGCCCGTCGCCCTGCTGGTCGACCAGCCGACGGTGCTGATCGCACGCAAGGACCTGCCGGCCGACGATCTGCCGGGGTTCATCGCCTACGCCAAGGCCAATCAGGCGAAGATGCAATACGGCTCGGCCGGCGCAGGTTCCCCGACGCATCTTTCGTGCGCGCTGCTCAACGCGGCGATCGGGCTCAACGTTACCCACGTTCCCTACCGGGGCGGCGGACCCGCGATGCAGGATCTGATCGCCGGCCGGATCGACTACGTCTGCCTCAATATCGGCGGCTCGTTCCCGCAGATCGAGGCCAAGAGCGTGAAGGCGATCGCCATCCTGACCGGCACCCGCTCGGCGATCCTGCCGAGCACCAAGACCGCCCAGGAGCAGGGTCTCAAGGATTTTGAGGTCGGCAACTGGCTCGCCTTCTTCCTGCCCAAGAGCACGCCGCCCGCGATCGTGGCCAAGCTCAACGAGGCGGCGATCGCGACCTTGAACACGCCCGCCGTGCAGATGCGGCTGGCGGATATCGGTGTCGAGCCGGTCGCCCCGGAGCGCCGCTCGCCGGCCTACCTCGGCAAGTTCGTCGTGGCCGAGATCGATAAATGGGCCGGCCCGATCAAGGCCGCCGGCGTCACCGCTGACTGACGAGACGATCCGCGCCCGAGAGCCGGACGAACGGGAGGACGATCCATGTCGCAACAACACCCGGAGATCACCTCGCGGGTCGGCGCCATCCTGCGCTCGACCGGCGGCAATTTCCTCGAGATGTTCGATTTCTTCCTGTTCGGGTTCTACGCGTCCTACATCGCCAAGGCATTCTTCCCGACCGAGAACGAGGTCAACGGATTGCTACTCACGTTCACGACGTTCTGGCTCGGCGCCCTGATGCGGCCGGTCGGGGCGATCGTGCTCGGCGCCTATATCGACCGGATCGGGCGCCGCAAGGGATTGATCGTAACGCTCGCCATCATGGCGCTGGGCACGGTCTTCATCGCCGTCACCCCGACCTACGCGAGCATCGGCATTGCGGCGCCGATCATCGTGCTGATCGGCCGGCTGCTGCAGGGCTTCTCCGCCGGCGTCGAGCTCGGCGGCGTGTCGATCTATCTGTTCGAGATCGCCACCCCCGGCAACAAGGGCTTCTACACCTCGTTCCAGTCGGCGAGCCAGCAGGTCGCGATCTTCATCGCGGCGATCATCGGCTTCGTCATGAGCGCGAGCCTGACGTCGCAGCAGATCACCGACGGCGGCTGGCGCATCCCCTTCTTCATCGGCTGCCTGATCGTTCCGTTCATTTTCGTGCTGCGCCGGTCGCTGCAGGAGACGCCGGAGTTCCTTTCGCAGAAGCAGCATCCCACCACGGCGGAGATCTTCGCCTCCATGGCGGCGAATTGGCAGATCGTGCTGCTCGGCATGCTGCTGGTCGTGCTCACGACGGTGACGTTCTATCTCATCACCGTCTACACGCCGACCTTCGGCAAGAGCGTGCTCAAGCTTACGGAATCGGAGAGCCTCCTGGTCACGCTGTGCGTGGCGGCAACGAATTTCTTCTGGTTGCCGGTGGGCGGCGCGCTCTCCGACCGGATCGGGCGCAAGACGGTGCTGCTGACGATTGCGGTGCTGGCGTTCGTCACCGCCTATCCGGCCTTGTCCTGGCTGGTCTCCGCGCCGACTTTCGCCAAGATGCTCACGGTCGAGCTGTTGTTCTCGTTCTACTTCGGCGTCTACAACGGAGCGATGGTGGCGGCGTTGTCGGAGCTGGTTCCCAAGCATGTCCGCGCCACCTGCTTCTCGCTCGCCTTCAGTCTGGCCGCGGCGCTGTTCGGCACCGCCACACCGCTGGTGTCGACCTGGTTGATCAATACGACCGGAGACAAGGCTTCGCCGGGCTTCTGGCTGATGGCGGCGGGCCTGTGCGGGATCGTCTCGACCTTGGCGCTCTATCGCGGCGGCGTCGCCATGCCGGCGCGGGCCGCGGCCAGCGCCTAGCGGTTGTTTGAACGAGTCTTGTCAGGCGGCCACGGCGTTTCACTCCCTCGCCCCGAAGGGGAGAGGGTGGGGTGAGGGGGTTACGATGATTCCGTATCGCACCGCCGGAGCCCCCTCATCCGTCCTTCTCCCCTTCGGGGAGAAGGAGTGAAAAGCAGCGCCTTCCTGACGAAGTAACATCGAATCTTGAAGATGTGCGTGCACCCCAGGCGGATCTGGTGGTGCCATCGCGCGGGCAGAATTGCGCGACGCTGAGAGGTCCCGATTTCAGTGCCGGGCAATTCTGCCCACCCTACGGTCGAGACGATCCGTCAATTCGCGCTTACGGCCGCCTTGTAGCGCCCGACCACGGCGGGCGGTGTCCGGGCGATGCGCGCCATCATCATTTGCAGCTCGGCCCCCGGCACCGGGCTCACGTCGAGCTGCATCTCCTTCGCCTCGCGCAAATATTCCGGATCGCCGTGCGCCTGCATGAAGGCCTGCGTGAGGATCGACGCCTGCGCTGCCGCAATCTCGGGCGGCGCGATGAACGGGCGCGACATCAGGAAGGGAAATTCGGCGAGCTCGAGCACCGCCTTGTCCTCCGGCGTCTTGGCGAGCTCGCGCGCGGTCGGCACGTCCGGCAGGCCCTTCCAGCGGGTCTCGTGCCCGAACTGCAGCAGATAGCGCAGCTTGCCGGCCTCCAGCCAATCCCCCATGCTTTTTTGCAAGGTCGAGGTGGTAATCGCGCGCCCTTCGATCTCGCCGCGCCGCAGCGCCAGCAGCGTGTCGGTGCTGGCCCGATAACCGCGAATGAACTGGAGGTTCAGCCGAAATACCTCGCGGGCGATCAGCACGATGTCGGTCTCCGAGCCGCCTGCGGCCTGGCCGCCGAAAATCGCCGCGCGGCCGGGCTTCTGCAGATCCGCGATGCTGGCAATCCCGGTGTCGCTGCGGATGACCAGGCCGAAGGCATCGTCGTCATACCGCGACGAGGTGCCGAGCCAGGTGAAGCTTTCGGGCTTGAACTTGGCGGCGGAATTTCCGAACAGCGGCTGCAGCGGAATGTCCCGCGTCATCATGCCGATGGTGAGGCCGTCGCGCGCGACCGTCGCGTACATGGCGTTGGCCATCGCCATCCCGCCGGCGGCGGGCTGGTTCTTGACCACCACGCCGGGCTCGCCCGCGATGTGCTTTCCGAGGTGACGGGCCAGCAGCCGGGCATATTGGTCGTAGCCGCCGCCCTCCGCCGAGCCGACCAGAAGCGTGATGACCTTGCCTTTGTAAAAATCCTCGGCGCCAGCGGGCCGGATCGCTGCCGCCAACAGACACGCGAGTCCAAGCAGCAGGCGCAAGGACCTCAGGGGCATGATCCACTCCTGTAGGGGCGGCCCTTGTGGCCGCCCGCTGGCCTCATCGCGGGCGCCCACAAGGGGCGCCCCTACGGGCGGCCGCGCGTTCCGATCCAGCGCACCAGAACATAGAAGATCGGGGTGAACATCAAGCCGAACAGTGTCACACCCAGCATGCCGGAGAACACCGCGGTGCCGAGCGCCTGGCGCATCTCGGCGCCGGCGCCGGTCGCCAGGACCAAGGGCACCACGCCCAGGATGAAGGCGAGCGACGTCATCAGGATCGGACGCAGACGCGTGCGGGCCGCCACCACTGCCGCCTCCCGGCTGTCCGCGCCATGCTCCTCGGCCTGCCGGGCGAACTCGACGATCAGGATCGCGTTCTTGGCCGCGAGCCCGATCAGCACCACGAAGCCGATCTGGGTGAGGATGTTGTTATCCATGCCGCGCAGCAGCACCCCGGTGACGGCGGCGAGCAGGCACATGGGCACGATCAGGATCACGGCAAGCGGCAGCAGCACGCTCTCGTATTGCGCGGCCAGGAGCAGGAACACGAACACGACCGCCAGGCTGAACGCCACCACGGCGGTATTGCCGGCGATCTTTTCCTGCAGCGCAATCTCGGTCCATTCGAAGCCGAAACCCGATGGCAGGTTGGTGGCGATCAGGCCTTCCATGGCGGCGATGGCCTGGCCGGTGGAGAAACCGGGCACCGTCGCGCCCTGCACCTCGGCGGCCGGGAACAGGTTGTAGCGCGGCACCCGGTACGGACCGGTGATGTCCTGGAAGGTGGCGACCGATCCGAGCGGCACCATGTCGCCCGAGGTGGAGCGGGTCCGCAGATTCTCGACATCGCGCACCGACAGCCGGAACGGGTTGTCGGCCTGGGCGGTGACCCGGTAGGTCCGGCCCAGGATGTTGAAGTCGTTGACGAAGGTCGAGCCCATATAGGTCGACAGCGTGTCGAAGAAGCGCGTGATCGGGACGCCCAGCATCTCCGCCTTGGTGCGGTCGATGTCGGCATAGACCTGCGGCGTCTTGGTGTTGAACAGCGTGAAGACCTGGACCAGGCCGGGGGTCTGGTTGGCGGGACCCAGGATGGTTCCGACCGCCTGCTCGAGCGCGCGCGGTCCACGGCCGGCGCGGTCCTGGACATACAGCTTGAAACCGCCGCCGGTCCCGATCCCGGGCACCGAGGGCGGCGGGATGACCAGCACGAGCGCCTCGAGCAGCGACTGCATCTGGCCGCGCAGATCATTGAGGATGGTCGCGGCGGCGAGCCCATCCTTCACCCGCTCGTCGAACGGTTTCAGGGTGACGAAAATCACGCCCGCGTTGGGGGCGTTGGTGAAGGTCGCGCCGTCGAAGCCCGCGAATGCGACCGCGTGGCCGACGCCGGGCCGCTTGAGCAGCAGGTCGGCCGCCTTTCGCACCACCGAATCGGTCCGCTCCAGCGTGGCCCCAGGCGGCAGCGAGATCGCGGCGATGAAGTAGGCGCGGTCGAGCGAGGGGATGAAACCGGACGGCGTACGGGAGAATTGCAGATAGGTGAGCCCGATGAGGCAGCCGTACACCACCAGCATCAGGGCGGCCACGCGCAGCAGCCGCCGCGTCAGCCCGGCATATCCGGTCGACAGCCGCTCGAACAACCGGTTGAAGCCGGCGAAGAAGGCATTCAACGGACGGCCCAGCGTCCGCCAGATGCCGGGCGGCGGCTCGCCGCCATGCGGCTTGAGCAGCAGTGCCGCCAGCGCCGGCGACAGCGTCAACGACACGGTGGCCGAGATGACGGTCGAGGCCGTGATGGTGAGGGCGAACTGCCGGTAAAAGGCGCCCGATATGCCGGCGATGAAGGCGCTCGGGATGAACACCGCGCACAGCACCAGCGCGATCGCGATCAGGGCGCCGCCGACCTCGTCCATGGTCTTGTGGGCGGCCTCGCGCGGGCTCAGGCCCAGGCGCAACTCCCGCTCCACGTTCTCCACCACCACGATGGCGTCGTCCACCACGATGCCGATGGCGAGCACCAGGCCGAACAGCGTGAGATTGTTCAGCGAGAAGCCGAACGCGGTCATCACGAAGAAGGTCCCGATCAGCGACACCGGGATGGCGACGATCGGGATGATGGCGGCGCGCCAGGTCTGCAGGAACAGGAGGATCACCAGCACCACCAGCACCACCGCCTCGAACAGCGTCTTGATCACCTCGTCCACCGACTGCTGGATGAACTCGGTGGTGTTGTAGGCGACCCGATAGCTCATTCCGGCCGGAAAGCTCTTGGCGAGATCCTCCATGGTGGCGAGGACGCTGGCGGCGGTCGCGAGCGCGTTCGAGCCCGGCCGCTGAAAGATCGCGATCGCGGTCGCCACCTGGTTGTCCAGATAGGCGTTGGTCGTGTAGTCCAGCGAGCCGAGCTCGACCCGGCCGATGTCGCGCACGCGCGTGACCCGCCCGTCCGCATCGGTGGAGACCACGATGTCCTGGAACTGGTCCGGGCTCGACAGCCGCCCGAGCGTCTGCACCGCGAGCTCGAAGGCGCCCGGCGAGGTCGCCGGCGGCTGATTGATGGCGCCGGCCGCCACCTGGATATTGGCCGCCCGCAGCGCCGTGACGACGTCGTCGGCGGTCAATCCGCGCGCCTGCACCTTGGCGGGATCGAGCCACACCCGCATCGAATAGTCGCGTGCCCCGAACACGGTGGTGTCGCCCACGCCGTCGATGCGGGTGATGACATCCTTGATGTTGATGGTGGCGTAATTCGAGATGTATTGCTGGGTCAGGCTCCCGTCCGGCGAGATCAGATGGATGACCAGCATCAGGTCGGGAGATCGCTTGCGCACGGTCACGCCGACGCGCTGAACCTCTTCCGGCAAGCGCGGCAGGGCGACCGCGACGCGGTTCTGCACCAGCACTTGCGCCTGATCGATGTTGGTTCCGGGCTTGAACACCACGCTGATCGCGATCGCGCCGTTGCCGGTCGATTGCGACACCACGTAGAGCATGTTGTCGACGCCGTTGATCTCCTGCTCGATCGGCGTCGCGACCGTCCCCGCAATCACCTCCGCGGAGGCGCCCGCATAGGTCGCGGTCACGTTCACGGTCGGCGGCGCGATCTCCGGGAATTCGGTTATCGGCAACGCCTGGAACGAGATGTAGCCGACCAGGCTCACGATGATCGACACGACGCTGGCAAAGATCGGCCGGTCGACAAAGAAGTGGGAAAAACGCATGCCGGATGCCCCCTCCGATGGGTGCGCTGGTCGGGAGCTATTTTGCCGCGGGGGCCGCGGTTGCGCCGGAAGGAGGCGAGGCGCCGGGCGCCGGCGAGGCGCCGGATGCCGGCGTTTCCGCGGGAGCCGGCGGCGCCACGGCTTCGATCTTGCCGTCCTGGGCCGTCACCTTCTGGCCGGGCCGCGCCCGCTGCAGGCCGTCGATGACGATCCGATCGGTCGGTGCCAGCCCGGATTTAATGATCCGCAGACCCTCCACCATCGGGCCGAGCTCGATCAGCTTGGTGCCGACCGTGCCGTCGTCGGCGACGGTGAAGACGATCTTGCTTGCTTGATCGGAGGCGACGGCGCCGTCCGGCACCAGCAGCGCGGCGTGCTCGCCCCCGAACAGGCGAAGTCGCCCGAAGAAGCCCGGGGTCAGGAACCCGTCCTTGTTGTCGAACACGGCGCGGGCCCGGATGGTGCCGGTCTTCGGATTGATCACGTTGTCGACGAAATCCATGCGGCCTTGGTGCTTGTATTCGGTCTCGTCGGCGAGCCGCACCGAGACCGGGTTCTGCGCGTCGCGGGAGGAGGGCCGGCCGCCGGCGACGGCCAGGCGCTGGTAATGCAGAAAGTCCGCCTCGCTGCCGTCGAAGACGAAGTGAATGGGATCGATCGAGACGATGACGGTCAGCAGGGTGGCGCCGGTCGGCCCGCCGGTGATCAGGTTGCCGGCATCGACCCGCTGGTCGGAGATGCGCCCGGCGATCGGCGCCTTGACCTCGGTCCACTCGAGATTGAGCTCGGCCTGTTTCACCGCGGCCTCGGCGGAAGCGAGCTGTCCAGCGGCATCGCGCTCGGTCGATTTCCGGGTATCGAGCTCGCGCTCGGTCAGAGCCTGGGTGCGCGCCAGCGGCGTTCCGCGCTGGACGTCGAGTGAAGCAATCTCGAGCTTGGCCTTGGCGCGCTCCACGTCGGCCTTGGCCTGCTCGACCGCGAGCCGGTAGGGACGCGGATCGATCACGAACAGGAGGTCGCCCTGCTTGACGATCTGGCCCTCTTTGAAATGGATGGTGTCGATGAAGCCGGACACCCTGGCGCGTACTTCGACGCTCGCGATGGCGGTGAAGCGGCCGGTATATTCATCCCACTCGGTAATCGTCTTCTGCAGCGGGCGCGCGACGGTGACGGACGGGGGGGGAGCCGAGCTGGCAGCGGGCTTGCCGCTGCAACCGGCCAGCAGCTGGGCTGCAAGCAGTATCGAGCCCAGGACAATGGCGCGGGTCATTGGATTCTCCTCCCTGACATCGCGGACCGGCAGCCGCACCGGCGTGCGACCAGGACCGAGCTCCCCCGGCGATGCTGCGTTAAGTATTGACGGATCGGCGATAGCGCCAGAGCATTTCACGACACTGGGCGACGCTCAATTGGTGAGCAATAACCACTTAGTGCTAGGAGGGAGGATGGGGAGCCTGCAGATTGAGCTGCTCCGCGCGGTCACGGTGGGCGGACCCGGCGTGGTGCATCAATTGAAGTCTCTGGGCCGTCTTTGCCCGCCCGGCGGCTCTATCCCCGGTGGGGTCGGCCGTCAGGCATACAGCTTTTCCAAGAGCCCCTTGAGGGCCTCTTTTCCTGCCCGGCTGGCCATCGCCATGGTGTGGAAATAGACCGTGGATTGCTTTATGGCGCTCGATCGCCCGGCGCGATAAATCTCCCACCGCCACGGATCAGGGGGATTTCCCCGGTTTTTCACCACCACTGAATAGTCGTTTGGCTCGAATCCGCTCATGACGAGAATATATGGGCCAAACGTTCTCGAATTGCTAGCGATGTCGGGACACCGCGGGAGTCATTTGTGATGCGGTCTGCTCCCGCCCGGGCCCGTGATGCGGCGTGTCCGCGGGGATGATCAACGCCTCCTATGCGGTTGATCGCATGCGGCTTTCGCTTCACCGCCGTGCGAATTCAACCCCACATGCGGCGCAGCTTGGCCGCGATATTAACCGCCTCGCGAAAGGGTGCGGTCTCGCCGCCTTGGCCCGGCCGGGCACCCGGCCAAGTGCCGGACCCGAAATGCCGCAAACTCGCCGCCGGAATGAAGCGCGTGCGTGAAGCACAGACGTGGCGGTCGCCGTTCTTGCGCTGCTGATGGGTGAAGAAGCGCTGCGGCACGATGAGATGCAGCTGGTCCTTGGCGCGGGTCATGGCGACATAAAGGAGGCGCCGTTCCTCCTCGATCTCGGCGGTCGAGCCGGTTCCGAGATCCGAGGGCAGGCAGCCGTCCACCACATTGAGCACGAACACCGATTTCCATTCCTGCCCCTTGGCGGAATGGATGGTGGACAGGATGAGATAGTCCTCGTCCAGAAGCGGCACGCCGGCCTGGTCGCTGGTGGCGTCCGGCGGATCGAGCGCGAGATCGGTCAGGAACCGCTCGCGGCCCGGATAGCCGCTGGCGATCTGCACGAATTGCGCGAGGTCGGCCTGCCGCACCACGGCGTCATCGTGAATGCGCTCAAGATGCGGGTCATACCAGCGCAGCACCAGATCGAGCTCCGCGGGCCAGCCCGCTCCGCGGCCGCGCACCAGGCGCAGCGCCTCCACGAAGGCCGGCCAGCAGTCCGCGGCCGCCGCCGGCGGCTTGAACCTCTCCATGACCGAAACCGGATCGGTTTCCGTCATGGCGTCCAGGAGGCGGGCCGCAGTCGCCGGTCCGGCGCCCCGCATGAGCTGGATCACCCGGAACCCCGCCACCCGGTCGCGGGGGTTTTCGGCCCAGCGCAGGAAGGCCAGCACGTCCTTGATGTGGGCGGCCTCCAGGAACTTGAGCCCGCCGAACTTGACGAACGGAATATTGCGCCTGGTCAGCTCGACCTCGAGCGGGCCGCTGTGATGGGAGGCGCGGAACAGAACCGCCTGCGCTTTCAGCGCCTCACCGGCTTCCCGGCTCTGCAATACCTTCTCCACCACATAGCGGGCCTGCGTGGCTTCGTCCGGCACGGTGATGAGATGCGGACGCTCGCCGCCGGCGCGATCCGACCACAGGTTCTTGCTGAAGCGCTCGTCGGCGAGCTCGATCACCGCATTGGCGGCCGCCAGGATCGGCTGCGTGGAGCGGTAGTTGCGCTCGAGCGTGATGATATGGGCGCGCGGATTAAAGTGCCCTGGGAAGTCCAGGATGTTGCGGACGCTCGCGGCGCGGAATGAGTAGATCGATTGCGCATCGTCACCCACTACGGTGAGGCCCTGGCCGCTCGGCTTGAGCGCCAGCAGAATCGAGGCCTGCAGGGCGTTGGTGTCCTGATATTCGTCGACCAGCACATGATCGAAGCGGCTGCCGACATCGCTCGCGATCGCCGGCTCCGCCATCATGTGCGACCAGTACAGCAGCAGATCGTCGTAATCGAGCACGCCTTGCTGCTGCTTGGCCTCCACATAGGCGGCGAACAGCGCGCGGAGCTCCGCCTCCCACATGGCGCACCAGGGAAAGAACGATCCGAGCACCTCCTCGAGCGGGGCTTGCGCATTGACGGCGCGGGAGTAGATGGCGAGGCAGGTGCCTTTGGCGGGGAAGCGCTGTTTGGTTTTGGAGAAGCCGAGGTCGTGACGGACGAGATTCATCAGATCGGCGGAATCCTCGCGGTCGTGAATCGTGAAGGCGCGATCAAGCCCAATGTGCTGGGCGTATTCCCGCAGCAGCCGCGCCCCGATCCCGTGGAACGTGCCGGCCCAGGCCAGCGCCTCGGCTACCGGCGGGGCGCGCTCGCGCAGCACGGCGGCCGCGATGCGATCCACCCGGCGCATCATCTCTGCGGCCGCCCGGCGCGAGAACGTCAGCAGCAGCATGCGGCGTGGATCGATGCCCTTGACGAACAGATGCGCCACCCGGTGCGCCAAGGTGTTGGTCTTGCCCGACCCGGCGCCGGCGATGATCAGGAGCGGGCCGGCCGCCAGGAACTCAGGATCCCCGTATTCGACCGCGCGCCTCTGCTCGGGATTGAGCCGGTCGAGATAGGCCGTGCCCATGGCGGAAGCGTTCGCTGAGGCGGCGTTCATCGAGGGGCGGTCGGCGCGGGGGAAAATCCCGTTTGGAAATAGAGCCTTGCGGCCATCGCTGCCCCCGTTTGATTCGCCCGGAAGCATTAGAACGGTCCATGAACGAATTGCCAAGCCGAAACGGTTGGCGGTGTCCGCGTTACGGTTTGCCGAAACCACTCATTCCGGAATTGCATGGAGATGTCGCCGGGCGAGCCCCGCGGAAGGGATCGCCGCACTGAAAATACAATCGTTAAACAATCGAGCGGCGTCTTGGAGGATCAAAGAGCTATGTTGCCTACGCAAAGCTCTTGGCCGGTTGGGGCGCTTCTTGCGAAGACAGGCATGAACGCCTGACGCAGCTCAACCTGCGCGGTGGGCTTGCCCGCGCTGTCGGCGCAATCCTGCAGTTTCAATTTCCCGACTAGTCTGATTTGCGCGGTCGAGGCAAGCGCCCCAACCGGCGCGCCTGCGCGAATTATTTCGCTCCGGCAGCGCCCTTGCGCAGACGCCGGCGCATCCGGACGGACGGCTTTGCGCGCCCGCGCTCGACTGGCAGATCGACATGCCGGCCGTCGGGAAACTCGAGATATCGCGACAGGATACGCCCCGCACGGCCCTCGATGATGAAGCGCGTGCCCTCGGGGAACTGGCTGGGAAGACGGTCGGCTTGGCCCATGATAACCCTCGCTTGCGCAGTGGCGCTGCAGCCGGAATTCGCCACCCGAGCACCGGTTCCCAGGCCGGGTCGTCACGGTCGCAGATTTCTGTGCGTTGTTGTGGATATCAGCTCCAACGCCTGGTTTTGCGGGACGAGGATGCCGGGCGGTGGCGGAACACCACGGAGTTGACCACGGCGGTCAAACGCGCTCTTGATGTTCAGATGAATGTTCAGATGACCGAGGACGAAAAAATCGAGCGCTTCGCGGCTGCGCTGGGCCGCGCTGCCCTCGATTTGTGGAGCGCCCTGCCGCAGGAGGTACAGCAGAACCTGTTCGAGCAGGCGGTGGTGCACGGGCACAAGAGCGAGCGGGACGAAAGCCTGCGCGAGCAGCTGGCGCAATTTCTTCACGCCCATCACGAACGGACGGTCAAGCGCAATGCCGGGCAAGCGGGTTCAGTTTGACGCGGAGACCTGGGCTGCGCTCGACCTGCTCGCCCGCGACCGCATGATGGATTTCCAGGAGCTAGCCGACGAGGCGTTCCGCGACCTGCTGCGCAAGCACGGCCGGCCGACCGACCTGCGCACCGCCTTGCGGCAAAGCGCCGGGGTGGGCGCCACGGTGCACGCACTGCCGGCGAAGAAGCCGCCGATCAAAGCCAAGGCGAGAAAACGGCGCGGCGCCGATTGATTGGATGGTGCAGGCGCTGGTGAATTGCCGTTTGCACGGGTCAGAGCAGAGTCAGAGTTCAGTGAGAGTGACCAAACGCATTGGCTGATCAAGCCGCTCAACCTCCCGATACCATTTCGGCGATGCTGGCGGCGAGCTGCTTGATGTCATAGGGCTTCGCCAGAAAGCCGCTATCCTCGACGAACAATGCCTTCATGCCGTCGGTCACGCCCACGCCGGTGGTGTAGAGCACGCGCAGACCCGGCCGCAGCCTCAGCGCCTGCTGGGCGAGCTCGAGTCCCGGATGCACCAGTCCCACCTCTGCATCGTCCGCCAGGTTGATGTCGGTGAACAGAAGATCGAGCGACGGCTCGGTCCGGATGAGCGCCAAGGCCTGATCGACGCTCGCGGCCGAAAGGGTCTGGTGGCCCAGGTCGCGAAGAACGGATTCCGCCAGCACGCGGACCTGCTCCTCGTCGTCGACCACGAGAATGATGGCCATCGAAGCCCTCCCGCCGATACGTCAAATGGCATAATATCGGGGGGTGTCGATAGGTTCCGGGGCCAGGTTCGCGCGCCCGCAGTCGTCCCTGTGACGGTAAAATTAATCTTGAAGCCGCGCGGAGCGCGCCTGCCACAATCGACGCGCTTCTTATTCAGCCGGCAGGCGGCTTGATGCCGAAATTGACCGAAAGAATGGTCTGCAGCTGGTCGATCGTATAGGGCTTCGGCAGGAACGCCGAGTTCTCGACGAACATGGCCTTCATGCCGTCGGTGACGGCGAGGCCGGTCGTGTAAAGCACCCGCAACGCGGGGCGATGCTCGGTCGCCTTCTGCGCCAGGGTCAGGCCGGCCTGCACATCGCCCTGCAACCCGATGTCCGTGAACAGGACATCGATCCCGTCCGGCAGTTCCAGAACCGCCATGGCCTCCGCGATGTTGGCGGCCGACAAGGTCTCGTGTCCCTGATCCCGCAGATACGATTCCGACAGAACACGGACCTGCGTCTCGTCCTCGACGATGAGAATGGCTGCCATCACGCGCCCCCGAACCCCAGCAAGAAACCCGCCCCCGGTTTTCCACGCGGCCGGCGCGGCCGCCGATCAATGGGACACTGTCATAGCCCTGCGCAGGCCCTTGAATCAACTATCACCCATCGAACGGTGCCGGAGCGATCAAACAGTTCAGCCATGATTTCAACGAACCTGCGCGAGCCGAAATGTCTGGGGTGCCGGTAAAACGGCGCAAGGCTGGGCGATCGAGGGGGCTCGGGGGGTAGGGGCGCCGTGGAAGCCGCACAAAGTGGAAGCCGCACAATGTCGCGCGAACCGACTGCTCGACAAACGGATGCGATCTGGTGCTGCCGCTCAGGATTGAACTGAGGACCTCTTCATTACCAATGAAGTGCTCTACCACTGAGCTACGGCAGCGCGCCGGCGACCCACGAAGGTGTACGGTCGCGCAAAGATGCGCGATCATTGCCACAAGGCCGGAAAGGGTGCAAGCACGCGGAACCCGAAGCCAACGCACGGCCTCGCACACGATCGGTTGCGGCCACAGTCTCGTTTCATGAGCGAAAGCAGCAGGATAGGTCAAAGCGAAAAGGCCGCCCAGAAAGCCAGGCAGGAGCGGCGCCGGGCCGCGGCCTTGCGGGAAAATCTCAAGCGCCGCAAGGCTCAGGCCAAGGGGCGGGTGGCCGCCGAGACCATCGGGGAGCAGCCGGCCGCGCCCCACGATTCCGCCGGAATTGCCGACGACAAACAAAACCAGTAGAGCGGGCGGTGCTTAGGGCGCCGACGGCGTCGAGCGCCAGGGGCGCCAAGCGCCAACGGGCAGGAGAGGGGCATGGATCGCATTCGCGTCAGGGGCGGCCGCCCGCTGCACGGCACGATCCCGATCTCCGGCGCCAAGAACGCGACCCTGCCGCTGATGATCGCGAGCCTGCTCACCGAGGAGACCCTCGTTCTCGACAATGTGCCGCGGCTGGCCGACGTCGGCCAGCTCCAGCGCATCCTCGGCAATCACGGCGTCGACGTGATGGTGGGCGGCAAGCGGCCGGGCGAAACTCCCTATGACGGGCAGACCCTGCACATCTCCGCCGCCCGCATCGTGGACACCACCGCGCCCTACGATCTGGTCTCGAAGATGCGCGCCAGCTTCTGGGTGATCGCCCCCCTGGTGGCCCGCATGGGAGAGGCGCGGGTCTCCATGCCGGGCGGCTGCGCCATCGGCACCCGGCCGGTCGACCTGCTCATCATGGCGCTCGAGCGGCTCGGCGCCGAGATCGAGATCGACGGCGGCTATGTGATCGCCCGCGCCAAGCGCGGATTGCGCGGCGGCGTGATCGACTTTCCCAAGGTGACGGTCGGCGGCACCCACACCGCCATCATGGCGGCCTCGCTCGCCCGCGGCACCACCGTGATCGAGAATGCGGCCCGTGAGCCCGAGGTCAAGGACGTGGCCGACTGCCTCAACCTGATGGGCGCGAAAATCAGTGGCGCCGGCACAGCGCGCATCGTCATCGAGGGCGTCGCCAAGCTCGGCGGCGCGCGCCACAAGGTGCTGCCCGACCGCATCGAGACCGGCACCTATGCGATGGCGGTCGCGATGGCGGGCGGCGACGTGCTGTTGGAGAACGCCCGCGCCGACCTGCTGCAGGCCGGGCTCGATGTGCTGGTGGAGGCGGGCGCCGAGATTTCCTCGACCAATACCGGCGTACGGGTGGCACGCAACGGCGCCGGCATCGCGCCGGTGCAGGTGGTGACCGCGCCGTTTCCGGGCTTCCCGACCGACCTGCAGGCCCAGCTGATGGCGCTCATGACCACCGCCAAGGGCACCTCGCGCATCACCGAGACCATTTTCGAGAACCGCTTCATGCATGTGCAGGAGCTGGCGCGGCTCGGCGCCCGTATCCGTCTCGACGGCGAATGCGCCACCATCGAGGGCGTGCGCAAGCTCACCGGCGCGCCCGTGATGGCGACCGATCTGCGCGCCTCGGTCTCGCTGGTCATCGCGGCATTGGCAGCCGAAGGCGAGACCATGGTCAACCGCGTCTATCACCTGGACCGCGGCTTCGAGCGGCTGGAGGACAAGCTGTCCGCCTGCGGCGCCGCCATCGAGCGCATCGCGGGGTGAGGGCGGTGTTGTGCCGTGCTCGGCGCTCCTCGCCCCGCGTGCGGGGAGAGGGCGACATGGCACTGGGGAAGACCAAACTCGGCTCGGTGAGGGGGCGTTTCCACAAGCTCAGACTCGCGGAAAGGCCCCCTCATCCCACCTTCTCCATAGCCCGTCGCAGACGGGCGTAAACGCCCTGATGGCGCGCGGGGAGAAGGAGTGAAACGCCCTGCGTCCCCAAAGTGGTCCCGAAGGGCGGATGGCCCATGTCACGAACAGCCGCCTCGATCATCCTCATCATTGCCTTCTCCACCAGCGCTCATGCGCAAGCTGCGGATTGCCGCCCGGGCCTCAAGCCGCGCGAGGTCGCGGAGCTGTTGTTCGGGCGCAACATCGGCGGGCGGCTGGGGGTGAGCGAGGCGGAGTGGGGGCATTTCGTCGACCGCGAGATCAGCCGGCGGTTTCCCGACGGCCTGACCGTGCTCGACGCCAAGGGCGAGTGGCGCGACACCGTCCGCAAGACGCTCGTGCATGAGCCGAGCAAGTTGGTCGAGATCGTGCTGCCCGGCCAACCCGACGATGTGGCGCGGCTCCAGGAGATCGCGGCGGCCTATAAATCCCGCTTCCGCCAGCAATCCGTCGGCCTCGTGGTGCGGAGCGCCTGCGTGTCATTCTAGGGCCGAAACGGGGTAGCCGGTGCTTGCACAACCGCGGGCCCTTTCCTAACTACCCTGTACACAACGCAACATGACGGCAGGGAGCGTGCCCATGCAGTCGCTGAAATTCGTGGCCCTCGACGAAGAGGACCTGGCGATCATCTCCACCCACCTGCAGGATGCCGCCGTGCGGGTGGCCGACGTGCTCTGGCGGCCGCAGGAGAAACGGCTGGTGGTCGGGCTCGACCGATTCGACTGGTTGTCGGCCGAAGGCGACAAGCCCGAGTTTCGCCGCTGCCGGGCGGCGCTGCGGTTCGAGCGGGTCGCGGCCTGCAAGTGCCGGCAGGTCAATCCGGCCGGCAAGGACGCGGTGCTCAATCTCCTGGCTGTCGAGTTCGAGCCGACCGACAACCCGGCCGGCGTGATCAAGCTCTTGTTCTCCAGCGGCGGCGTGCTGCGGCTCGAGGTTGAATGCCTGGAGGCCGAGCTTGCCGACCTCGGCCCGACCTGGGCGGTCGACACCCGGCCGGCCCATGTGGCCGATGGGCTCGACGCCCGGGGTTGACGCCTCCCGCCGGTCCCTTCAATTTGCTTTTCAAGATTTCGGCGGCCGGCACGGCTTCCCTCGCCCCGCTTGCGGGGAGAGGGCGGCACGGCACCTAGGAAAACCCGATCTCGGCCCGGTGAGGGGGCGTTTCCGCAGGCTCAGAATCGCAGCAGCGCCCCCTCATCCCGACCTTCTCCCCGCACGCGGGGAGAAGGAGTTGAGAGGCCCTTGTGTCCCTCACGTGCTTCGCGACGCCGCGCGATCGATTGAAGATGTGTGGAAGCCATGCCGATCCGCCTCGATGCGCGCGCGCCCGACTTTGCCGAGCGCTTCCGCGCCTTTCTGGCCACCAAGCGCGAGGCGGCGGCCGATGTGGAAGCGGTGGTGCGCGCCATCCTGGCCGACGTGGCCGAGCGCGGCGACCCGGCGCTCATCGAGCTTACCCGCAAGCATGATCGCGTCGCGCTCGATGAGGCCAGCCTCCGGATCACGGCCGCCGAGATCGAGATCGCCTATGCGGCCTGCGACCGCCGGGCGCTCGACGCCCTGGCGCTCGCCCGCGACCGCATCGAGGCCTATCACCGCCGCCAGCTGCCGAAGGACGAGCGCTTTACCGACGATCTCGGGGTGGAGCTCGGCCACCGCTGGACCGCCATCGAGGCAGTCGGGCTCTACGTCCCGGGCGGCACCGCCGCCTATCCGTCATCGGTGCTGATGAACGCGGTCCCCGCCAAGGTGGCGGGGGTACCGCGCATCGTCATGGTGGTGCCGGCCCCGGAGGGAAAGCTGGTGCCGCTGGTGCTCGCCGCGGCGCGGCTCGCCGGCATCGACGAGGTCTATCGGGTCGGCGGCGCCCAGGCGGTGGCGGCGCTGGCCTTTGGGACCGCGACCATAAAGGCGGTGGCCAAGATCGTGGGGCCCGGCAACGCCTATGTGGCGGCCGCCAAGCGGCTGGTGTTCGGGCGGGTCGGCATCGACATGATCGCCGGCCCCTCGGAAGTCCTGATCCTCGCCGATGCGAGCGGGCAGGCCGACTGGATCGCGGCCGACCTGCTGGCGCAGGCCGAGCACGACGCGAGCGCGCAATCGATCCTGATCACCGACGATGCCGGGCTCGCCGCGCGGGTGGAGGAGGCGCTCGAAGCGCAGCTCAAGTCGCTGCCGCGCGGCAAGGTGGCGGCCGCCTCCTGGCGCGATTTCGGCGCCATCATCCTGGTGGGCGCGCTCGACGATGCGGTGTCCCTGGTGGATGCGGTCGCGCCCGAGCACCTGGAGATCGTAACCGCCGATCCCGAGCGGCTGGCGGGGCGCATCCGCAATGCCGGTGCGATCTTTCTCGGCCCCCATACGCCCGAGGCGATCGGCGATTATGTCGGGGGCTCCAACCACGTGCTGCCGACGGCGCGCTCGGCGCGCTTCTCCTCGGGCCTCGGCGTCCTCGATTTCATGAAGCGCACCTCCATTCTCAAATGCGGGCCCGACCAGCTGCGCGCGCTCGGTCCGGCCGCGATCGTGCTGGGCGAGGCCGAGGGCCTCGACGCCCATGCCCGCTCGGTGGCGATGCGCTTCAATCCGCGATGAGCCGTCCCGACACCGCCGGCAGCAAGTCGCGTCTGGTGGCGGTGACGCTGGACGAGCAATCGATCGGCCGCTCCGGACCCGATGTGGAGCACGAGCGCGCGGTCGCGATCTACGATCTCCTGGAGGAGAATGTGTTCGCGCCGGTCGGCCAGGAGGGCGGCCCGTTCGCGCTGCATCTGAGCGTCACCGGCAGCCGCCTGGTGCTCGACGTCAAGCGGGCGGACGGCACGCCCGCCATGGTGCATCTGATGTCGCTCTCGCCGCTGCGGCGCATCGTGAAGGATTACTACATGGTGTGCGACAGCTACTACCAGGCGATCCGCGCCGCCACGCCGGAGCGCATCGAGGCGCTCGATATGGGCCGCCGCTCGCTCCATGACGAAGGCTCGGAGCTTTTGATGGAGCGGCTCAAGCGCAAGGTGAAGGTCGATTTCAGTACCGCGCGCCGGCTGTTCACCCTCATCTGCGTGCTGCACTGGAAAGGCTGAGATGGCCGACGCATCGCCGCCATCGAGGCCGCGGGCGGCCGGCCCGCAGCCGGCTAATCCGCAGGCCGCACATCCGCAGGCGGTGCTGTTCGCCTGCGGGCTCAACTCGGTGCGCTCACCGATGGCGGCGGCGTTGCTGCGGCATCTGCGCGGCGCCCCGCTCTATGTGGCTTCGGCCGGCGTGCGCACGGCCGAGCTCGATCCGTTCGCGGCCGCCGCCATGGAGGAGATCGGCATCGATATCGCCGGCCACCGGCCGACCACCTTCGAGGAGCTTGAGGATCTGGAGGGGCTCAACTTCGACCTGATCGTCACGCTGTCGCCGGAGGCCCATCACAAGGCGCTCGCGCTCACCCATCGGCTGGCCGCCGAGGTGGAGTATTGGCCGACCGCTGACCCGGCCGACGTCGAGGGCAACCGCGCCCAGCGGCTCGATGCCTATCGGGCCGTCCGCGATCAGCTCATGGAGCGCATCCGGCAGCGCTTCGCGCGGCCGCCCGCCGGAATCGCATGATGCCGCAGTTCTTGCTTCAAGCGGCGCCACTATGCGGTTGTGAACGCGGGCACCTTCCGCTAGCTTTCGCGCCGAAAACAAGCACGAGATCATCGCTTACGCCGGGTCGAGCGATCAGCAGGCGCCAATTGATTTGCCGGTGATCCACTTGACCAGGAGCGCCGCGCTCCGTTCCGCCATCCTGCAGCAGAGGCAAAACAGACAAAGATGATCGGTCGTCCCAAGCTCGTCCTCGCCTCCGGCTCGCCGCGACGGCTCGCGCTCATCAATCAGGCTGGCATCGAGCCCGAGGCCTTGCGCCCGGCCGACCTCGACGAGACCCCGCTGCGCGGCGAGCTGCCGCGCGCCTGCGCCAACCGGCTGGCGCGCGCCAAGGCCGATGCGGCGCTCGAGATGGTGCGCATGGATGACGAGCTCAAGGGCGCCTACATTCTATCGGCCGATACCGTGGTGGCGGTGGGGCGGCGCATCCTGCCCAAGGCCGAGTTGCTCGATCAGGCGGCGCAATGCCTGCGGCTCCTGTCCGGCCGCAATCACCGGGTCCACAGCGCGGTCTGCCTGGTGACCCCGAACGAAGCCTTCCGGCACCGGCTGGTCGAGACCAGGGTGCGCTTTAAGCGGCTCTCCGACGAGGATATCGAGGCCTATCTGGCGTCGGGCGAATGGCGCGGCAAGGCGGGCGGCTACGCCGTACAGGGCATCGCCGGCAGCTTCGTGGTCAAGCTGGTCGGCTCCTACACCAATGTGGTGGGGTTGCCGCTCTACGAGACCACGACCTTGCTCGCCGGCGAGGGCTATCCGATCCGCTTCGGCTGGCTCAATGCGCTGTGAGGCGGCGGGCGATTACTGGATGCTCCCCATTCGCGGAGCATGACAGGTCAGAGATCGTGGCATATGGACGATAACCCCAAGGACGCAGCCGCGCCCCGCGCCAAGCGGTGCCCGATCTGCGGCAAGCCGGCCGTGGCGGCGTTCAGGGCGTTCTGCAGCCGGCGCTGCGCCGATGTCGATCTCAACCGCTGGCTGACCGGCGTCTATGCGGTGCCCGGCAAGGCGGACGAGGAGGAGGATGGCGCGGCGGCCCCGGAGACGGACCGCGAAGACTGAATGCGCCGCGGATCGCCGCCATTCTGGACAGCCCGCCATCGGCCCCCTATAACCGCCCCCTCCGCAGGGCGCACCCCCGCGGGCTCGGCGCCCAGGTAGCTCAGTTGGTAGAGCACTGCACTGAAAATGCAGGTGTCGGTGGTTCAAATCCGCCCCTGGGCACCATAGACTTTATTCCTATTGCGCCTTCGCCGCGACGGCAAAATGCCTAATCGGTAGTACGAGTTGGAACAACGCCCCGCTTTTGCCGTCCGACACCGCGGAAAGATGACCGCCATGACGCTCGATGATTGTACGACAAATCGCCAGTCCCAATCCCACTCCGTGAGGCTTCGTCGTCACGAATGCTTCAAATATTCTGCCCAAGTCTTTGGCATCGATGCCTGGTCCTGAGTCCTCCACTTCCAGGATAATAGCCTTGCCTCCATCGAGCTTGGTTCTCACCTGCAGCACCCGATGATTTGCCTTGATGGAGTCCATTGCTTCAATCGCGTTATGGAACAGGTTGATCATAACCTCCTGTAATTGACCCGGACGGCCTATGACGCGCGGCAGCTCTGATGCCAGCTGGACGCTCACCGTAACACCACGATCGTTCAGTTCTCCGCGCAAAATTCGTAACGTTCCGAGAGCGGCTTCATTCAAATCAATCGACTCTT
>DASYFD010000406.1:0-24230 GCA_036498625.1 Xanthobacteraceae bacterium
ACCCGGGGGGTTACCCCGCGCTATGGGGCGCCCGGCGCCGGCATCAATCCTGCGGCTCGACCTTGACGATCGAAGCGCCGTGATTGCTGCCGACCCAGAGCACCGTCTTGGGCCCGTTGTCCTGTACGAACACGCGCCGGATGTTGGTGGTGCGCGGCAGCAGATATTCGGTGACCTGTCCGGTCTTGGTGTCGACCCGCGCGACGTGATCGTTCAGCATCGATCCGGTCCAGACCTCCGAGGCGTCCTTGTTGGGCACCGCGTCATAGGGGAGGGTGAACTTGCCCGGGATCGGGTACTCCTTGATGGCAGCCGTCTGCGGATCGAACAGCCCGATGGCGTTGCCGCCGAACTCCGCGAACCACAGCCGGTTCTGCTCGTCGACCCGGCCGCGCCGCGGCCTGGAGTTCTTGATCGGGGTCTGGAAGATGGTGGCGATGCCGGTCTTGGCGTCGCGGATCCCGATGCTCGTGCCGCCGAACTCCAGCTGATACACGTTGTTGTACTTGTCGGTCGGCATCCCATAGGCCGAGATCTGCTTGCCGGCCGGGTTGAGCGACGGCCCCATGTTCTCATATTGACCGGTCTTCACGTCGATCCGGTACATATGATGCTCTTCTTGATTGTTGGTCCACACCTTGCCGTCGACGTCGGAGTGCTGCGGCGAGACCATCGAGGCCTGGGCGGTGGTCGAATCCCATTCCTTCGGGAACGGATAGGTCTGCACCTCGTGGGTCTTGCGATCGATGCGCGCGACGCCAGCCTGGTACATCAGGGCGAGCCAGACGTTCTTCTGGCCGGGCTCGAGCCCGATCTCGAGGCTGCCCTTGGGCTCCTCGGGCTTGAGCACCGGGATCGGGATGTCGGTTGCCTTGCCGGTCTTGGGATCGAGCACGCCCGCGTACATGTTGCTGAAGTCCGAGTACCAGACCTGTCCGTCCTGATCGACGATCACGTCATGGGGCTGGGTCTCTTTGCGCGGCAGATCGTATTCGGTGATGATGACCTTGGTGGACGCGCCCGTGGGCCGGGGCATGGTCTTGAGCTCGAACGACCTCTGGTCGGTCGTGCTCATGTTGACGCTGGCGAGCCAGGTCGACTGGGCATCGAACTGCTGGGCAGGAATCGGCGCGCGGTCGGCGCGCGGACCCGGCAGCAGCGGCTGCAGATGCATCGGCGTAGAGCCCGGCGAGTAGGACCCCATGCGCTTGAACAGGGCCTTGAACTCCTCGGCATCATGGGTCGAGGCGAAGACGCGCTGCAGCGTGTGGCAGCTCACGCAGGCGCCCATGTTGGTCTTGAGGTTGTCGGGCCCCGGCGCGCTCAACAGCCATTCGGCGTTGGAGAGCTGGTTGGCCAGGTTCTTGGTCTTGACGAGCTTGATGTCGGCCTTGGAACCGCCGGCCGCGATATCGACCGCCTTGGGCCCATTGAGATCATAGCCGATCGCCCGGGTGGCGATGGCGTAATGGCCGGCCTCCAGCCGATCCGCCGGGAAGCTGTATTGGCCCTTGGCGTCGGTCACCACCGTGACCGTGATGGTCGAGCCGTCCTTCTTGGCGCTGACTAGCACGCCTTCCATCGGGCCTTCCTCGGCCGAGCTCACCTGTCCGGTCAACGCCGCGGCGGCCTGCGCCAGCGCGCTGGTGGACAGTCCGGCATGAACCAGCATGCCGAGCAGGCTGGCGCTCGCCAAAAGCGAAAGTTGCTTCACTCGCATAATTTCTCTCCCAAGCTGTGTGGGTTTCATGATCTCGTACGGGACATGATTTGCTGTGCTATTTGCTGTGCCCAGCCGGCCCGCCGCGCGCACTGTCCAGAGGCTCTCAAACACTGATTTGGACTGCGTCAAACGTGCCAATTCGCCACCTGCAGTATCGGCGGGAAACGCCCGTCCGGCAAGCGAAATCGATGCAATCCGGCTGTCCTTCTACCAAACCTTAACGCTTGCGACCACAAGCCGCGGTCAGCCGTCGGCGCGGCAGGCCGCCCACACCTTTTCCGCCGTCGCCGGCATGGCGAGCCGGTCGGCGCCGCCCCCCGGCACGGCGTCCGCGATCGCGTTCATGACCGCCGCGATGGCGGCCGTGGTGGCGGCTTCGCCCGCGCCCTTGACGCCCAGCGGATTGGTGGTGGCGGGCACGACATGGAGCGCGGCGCGCACCGGCGGCATGTCCTCTGCGTGCGGCATGGCGTAGTCCATGAAAGAGCCGGTGACGAGCTGGCCGCCGTCGGAGTCGTAGACGGCCGCTTCCATCAGGGCCTGGCCGAGCCCCTGCGCCAGCGCGCCATGCAGCTGTCCCTCCACGATCATGTGGTCGAGCACGTTGCCGCAATCGTCGACCGCCACATAGCAGGCGACCGTGACCTCCCCGGTCTCCGGATCGATCTCGACCTCCGCGATATGGCAGCCATTGGGATAGGTCATCGGGGTATCGGATTTGGCCCTGGTATCGAGGCTCTCGGGAATCTCGCCGCGCGCCTTCATCTGCGCGGCGCGGGCGGCGAGATCGAACAGCGCAATGCGCCGGTCGGTGCCCACCACCGTGAAGGCGCCCGCCTGGTAGGCGATGTCGCCCTCGGCGGCCTCGAGCGCGCTGGCCGCGATGGTCTTGCCCTTCGCCAGCATGGCATCGATGGCCGCCAGGACGGCGCTGCCGGCCGTCATCGCCGAGCGCGACGCGACCGAGGCAAAGCCCGGGATCTCGAACGCCGAATCGCCGTGCTGATGGCGGATCTGCTCGACCGGGATACCTAATTTCTCGGCCGCCAGCCGCGGAAAGACCGTGGCATGTCCCTGGCCGGTCGACTGCACGTTGAGGCCGAGCAGCATGGTTGGGTTGCCGACCGTATCAAGCGCAAACCTGATCGCGGCGCCTTCGATCGGCGCGCCGCCGGCGTGCTCTAGCATGCAGGAGACGCCGAGGCCGCGGTATTTGCCGCGCCTGCCGGCCTCGCGCCGGCGCCGCTTGAAGCCGTCCACGTCGGCGAGCGCCAGCGCCTGGTCGAGCACCGCCTCGAACTCGCCGCTGTCGAAGGTGGTGCCGATGGCGGTGCGGTACGGCATCGCCGAAGCCCGGATGAAATTGCGCCGGCGCAGCCTGACGGCGTCGATGCCGGTCACCCGCGCGGCCTCCTCGACCACGCGCTCGAGCGCATAGTTGGCCTCCGGGCGCCCGGCCCCGCGATAGGGCGCGGTCGGGGTCGTGTTGGTGAAGACGCAGCGCACGCTCACGTCCATGTGCTTGATGTCGTACATGCCGGGGAAGCAGCGGGTGAAGTTCTGCGTCTGGATATTGGCGCCGACCGAGCCGATATAGGCCCCCATACTGGCGAGATGGCGGATGCGCAGCGCCAGGAAGCGGCCCTTGGCGTCGAGCGCCAGCTCCGCCTCGGTGAAGGTGTCGCGGCCCTGGTTGTCGCTGAGAAACGCCTCCGAGCGGCTCGACATCCAGTGCACCGGCCGCCCGATCACGCGCGCCGCCACCATGACGGCCAGATACTCCGGATAGGCGCCGGTCTTGAGCCCGAAGGCGCCCCCCACATCCTCGGTGATCACGCGCAGCCGCGCTTTCGGCCAGTTCATGATCGCCAGAATGTTGTCGCGCAGCGTGCCCGCGCTCTGCGAGCAGGTGTAGAGCGTGGTGAGGTCGGCGGCGGGGTCGTAGATCGCGGTCGCACCGCGCGGCTCCATGGTGGCGACGATCAGGCGCTGGTTGGGGACCTTGACCCGCGCCACATGCACGGCCGATCCGAGAATGCGCTCGACCTCGCGGGCATTGACGTCGGGATCGGCCGCGAGCCCGGGCCAGTCCACCGCCACGTTCTCAGGCGCCTCCGGCCACAATTGGGGTGCGTCCGGCTGCACGGCGGCGATGAGATCGGTCACCGGCGGCAATGCTTCGTAGCTTACCTCCACCAGCTCGGCGGCATCCTGTGCCGCCAGCAGTGTCTCAGCGACCACCAGCACGACCGCCTCGCCCGCATGCATGGCGCGCTCGCGCGCGAGCGCCGGCCGGTGCGGGATGATGAGCTTCTTGCCGTCGCGGCCGGCGAGCGGCGGATGACGCCCCACATTGCCGACGCCGGCGGCCTCCATGTCGGCCGCGGTCAGGACCGCGAGCACGCCGGGCGCGCGCCGCGCCTGCTCCGCCTCGATCGCGCCGATGCGCGCAAAGGCATGCGGGGAGCGCACGAACCAGCCGAAGGCCTGGTTCTGCTCATGGCGGTCGGCGAGGAAGTGGCCGGCACCGCGCACCAGTGCGTCGTCCTCGACGCGCGGATGATGCTGCGCCCGGCTGGCAGCCGTTTCTGAATCCATGTCGAGCTTCCTGGCTGCGCCGATCGGGCAAGCGTCTCGCCCGACCCCGGCGGATACCGGTTTGCCGCAGAAATCGCGCCTAAATCAAGTGGCCCCGTGCCGGTTTCCGTCGTGTCTCGCCTGGGCGCGGGTCCGGCCCGATCATTCGGCCGCGACCGGCTGAGTCTCGACAAACTGGGACAGCCACTTGTTGCGGCGCTTGAGGGCGTGGCGATAGAGCTGCTCGAACTCGGCCGGCGGGAAGGTGTGGGTCGATGGGCGCGCGACCAGGGCTTCGCCCCACGCCTTGAGCCGCGGAAAATTCTCGATATGGCCGAGCTTGCGCACCCGGTCGAGGAAGAAGTAGCGCTGCAGGAAGGGCGCATAGGCGGCATCGACCAACGCATATCGGGCGCCGTTGAAGAACGGGCCGCTGCCTTGCTTCTCGAGCGCCTTTTCGAGCCGCTCGAACGGCTCGGGGATGCGCGCGGTCGCCTTGTCGTAGGCGGCCTGCGTGTCCGCATAGGCGCCCGCGGTCACGATCCCCACGAAGGTCGGCACGTAGTCCGTCCATGCCCGGTTCACGGCGCGCGCGACCGGATCCTCCGGATGCAGGCGCGGCGGAACGGTCTCGTCCAGGAACTCGGCGATCGCGTTCGATTCGAACAACGAGATGCGCTCGTCGAGGCGCAGCACCGGCACCTTCTTGTGCGGCGAGATGGCCAGGAACCAGTCGGGGCGATTGTCGGGGTCGATGTGCCGGAGCTCGAACTCGACCTTCTTCTCGCGCAGCACGATCGCCGCGCGTTGCACCCAGGGGCAGGTCTTGAAGCTGACCAGCAGATATTTCGCCATGACGGCCTCCGATGAAAGCTCGAAGCGGATAGAAGGCCACTTCGTCACGCCTTGCAAGCCGCCCGCGGAGGCGCTGGCGTCAAAGCCCTCGCTCCACTAATGTGCGCTCCCGCCGATGAGCGCAGCCGGCTTCGTGTCGCGCCCAGCGCTCCATCCACGCCCGCCCGAGCAGTCCTGCGCCGGGGCGAGCCCGTGCTCTTCGATCAGGATCGCTATGGACCAAATCGTCAGTGCCATCAGGGTTCCGGCTCCCGCCATCGCGGGCTTCATCCGCGATGCGCTCGCCAAGATGAGCTTGCCGGCCGCCGACGCCGCCAAGGTGGCGGAGCTGATGACGGAAGCGGATTTGACCGGCGCCGACGCCCATGGGGTGTTCCGGCTGCCGCAATATGTGCGGCGGCTGCGCGCCGGCGGCGTCAATCCGCGGCCCGCCATCACGGTGCGCCAGAGCGCGCCGGCGACTGCGCTCGTGGACGGCGACAACGGCATGGGACATCTGGTGATGGCGCAGGCGGCCGCGTCCGCGGTCGAGCTCGCGCGCGCCTGCGGGGTCGCCTGGGTCGGGGCACGGCGCTCCAATCATGCGGGCGCCGCCGGGGTCTATGCGGCGCTGCCGCTCGCTCACGACATGGTCGGCATCTATTCGGTGGTGGCGAGCGCCAATCACATGGCGCCGTGGGGCGGCGCCGAGACGCTGCTCGGCACCAATCCGCTCGCCGTCGCCATCCCGGCCGGCGAGGAGGCGCCGGTGGTGCTCGATATCGCCACCACGGTCGCGTCCTACGGCACGGTCAAGAACTACCGGCTGCAGGGCAAGCAGATGCCGGAAGGCTGGATGGTGAGCAACCGGGACGGCGGACCGATCACCGATCCGGAACGCAGCGCCGAGGGCCTGTTGTTGCCGATCGGCGGCTACAAAGGCAGCGGGCTCGCGCTGGTGCTCGGCCTTCTGGCCGGAACTCTCAATGGCGCATCGTTCGGCCGCGACGTGGTGGATTTCAACGCCGACGAAAAGAGCGCCGGCGACACCGGCCATTTCATCATCGCGCTCGACATCGCCCGCTTCCTGCCGCTCGCCGGCTTCAGGGCCGAGGTCGACCGGCATCTGCGCGACTTGCGCGGCTCGGCCCGGCTGCCCGGCTTCGACGCCATCCGGATGCCCGGCGAGGAGCGCCGCCGCCGTCGCGCGGACCGGGTGCAGAACGGCGTGCCCATGGCGGGCGAGTTGCTCGTGCAGCTCGATCGGCTGGCGGTGGAGCTTGGACTGGCGCCGCTGCGGGGAAGGTGAGGGGCGCGCGGTGGCCATGCGATATCGCGCGAGGTACGTCGGGTTTGATGCGGTTGCGCTTTGGCAAGGACGGGGAACATTGCTCTAGCCCGGCAATGAAAACTATCTAAGCTCATTCCTCTCAGGGCCATCGAGATGAACCTGGTAATCGCAAGCGGCTTCTTGGTCCCGCAACGGCTGCTCGGGGTCGAGTATTTCCGCGGGCTCCAAGCCCATCTCGAACAGGCGGGCGTTCACACGGCGCGGTTTCCCTTGGTGCCGCCGGTCGGGACCTGCGAAAGCCGGGCGCGCGTGCTCGCGGACGCAATCCGGCAAGACTTCCCGGCCGGTGCAGTCCATATCATCGCCCACTCGATGGGCGGCCTCGACAGCCGCCTGCTGATCGCCCGCAATCTCCACGGGCTGTCCGAGCCAGGACGCATCGCGTCGCTGACCACGCTATCGACCCCGCATCGCGGCAGTCCCCTGGCGGACCTGCTCGTTGGCCCAAGACCCGGGAACGGGCGCCGGTTGATCTACGATGGCATCAGCCAAGCGATCGGCCTCCTGGGGGTCGACATCGGCGCGCTCGCCGACCTGACTACGGAAGGCGCCGCGAGGGTGCCGGACACGAGGCAAACGCATCCGCACATCCGTTATCGCTCCTACTTCGCCTCCGGGCGCCGGGGTCTGCTGCCGACCTGCTTCGCACTCGCGGCCACGCATCATTACGTGTCCGCGGTCACCGGCCAGGTGAACGACGGCGTGGTGGCATTGGACTCGGCCCGCTATGGCGAATTTCAAGAGCCCTTGTGGCAATGCGACCACATCGACATCACCGGCCACAATCTCGACACCGCGGATCTGGGCGGCTTCCAATTCGACCACCTTGCCGCCTTCGACGCCATCATCAGCGGGCTGTAGAGAACGGATCAAACCGAGGACGATCGTGCGGCAGGCCGCGAACAATCCGCCTGGCCAATGACGAATTTCATGATGGAGGTTCCCGTTGCTGCGGCGCCGGCATGGCGCGGAAATAGCCCGCCGTTCCTTCATGCAGTTCGGAATAGAGGAGGTCGTAGACCTGGTTGGCATCTTGCTTCGAGATGCTGCCATTCAGGGAGCGCAGCGTCACCCGGATCAGCAGATTCTGCTGGTCCGGCGACATGCCCAGCCGCCGGCGCGCGAGGTCTGGAACGGATGCATAATCGGACGCCTGGATCAGCTCGACATTCTCCACCCAGTCGCCGCGTTCGCCGAGCACGTCCCTGATGCGGTCGCCGAGCAGCTCCAGGTCCGGGTCAGCCACACAAATCGACATGTCGCGGTGCGTCGCCGGCTGGTTGCTGACCGGCTCATAGGGGTCCAGGGCCAGCATCTGCCGGGCGATGCGCGGATCGCTGCTGCGCAAGAGCCGGATGTCGTCGATCTGCTTGATCAGCATGACCAGACGATCGAGGCCGATGCCCATGGCCAGCCCGGACCATTGCTGGCTCGGCAGATTGCTCTCGTTCAGAAGCCACGGGTGGATCTCCCCGCATTCGAGCACCTCGACCCATCGCTCGGCGAGCTGCACCTCCACCTCGAGGCCGTTCATCGTGTAAGGATGAATGGTCTCGTTGCAGCGATAGCGGTGGCCGGGCAGCATGGTCTCGACCACCACTGCGATCATCTGCAGAAGATCCGAGCGGCGCAGCCGGGCGCGGCGCGCGATCCAGAAGTCGATCTGGTGCGGCTCGCCGACATGCAGGCGATCCACCACGTCGCGGCGATAGACCAGCCCGGGGCACACGATGAGGCGGTCGCTGCCGGTTTCGGCGAGCAGCGCCGGAATGGCCGCCGTCGTGTGCGTGCGCAGCATGTGCTGCTCGTCGATATAGTGCGAGTAGCGCGCCGAGCGCGCTATCGCGCCCGGCTCGTAGAACAGCCGGTCGTAGTTGTCCCTGATCGGAACGATCGGACATCTTCGGACGATGTCGGTCGCCAGTCCTGACCATTGCGCGATGGCCGAGGTTAGCTTGTTCATCAGGATGTTGATTGCGTGTCGGCCCTGGTCCGGGTCGCTCAAGTCACGCAGCGCCAGATATCGATCGAGACGTTCTGGACTTAGTCGCGAAACCCCATTGGGATGGCCTTTCATTTTCTTTGTCGGGTTGGACCGCGGGAAGGAATCATCCGGACAAAGAAAAAGCCTCCGGAAGATCCTGGAGGCTCTGACCGCGACTTGATGCAAGCACCTAGCTTCGCGGCGGCCTCCAGCCGCTAAACGGCGAAAAGGCGGCAAAGCGGAACGCACGCAAAATGACGCCCACCCCGGCCTGCGGGCTGGTCAGCAAAAGGCCCCGAACCGAAGGGGCGTCTGTCATCGCGTTGCTCATCATGCGACAATCCCCCATCGGGTGCAATCTGTCAACAATCCGATGCGTTCTGGCGCGGCCGTACGAGGGGATTCATGCCTGCCGTTGAACCAGCGCCGGTGCGCACGCTCAGCCACGCGCAGGTACAGCAATTCATCGGCGACGGGTTTGTCCGCGTCAAGCAGGCCTTTCCTCGGGAACTGGCCAACGAAGGTCGCGCCATCCATGCATTCGATGGAACGCCCGCGCGGCACGCGTTACCTTGACGACCGATTCTCTTGAGGTACGCGACGCCATGGCATTGACCGCCTTGTCGACACTTCCCAGCCCCGCGCGCGCCGCAGCGCGCGCTCGCCGGCGCTTTGAGCGCCCATGTGCTGCACGACGGCTATACCGATCTGCTCTATGTGCTGCTGCCGGTGTGGCAGGCTGAATTTGCCTTGTCGCTGGCGCAGGTGGGACTGCTGAAAACCGCGTACTCGGCCGTCATGGCGAGCCTGCAGGTGCCGGCAGGCTTGCTGGCGGAACGGCTGGGCGAGCGCGCCTTGCTGGCAATGGGTACCGCCGTGGCGGCCCTCGGCTATCTGCTGGCGGGGTGGAGCGGCGGTTTCTTCGGGCTTGCCACTTGCCTCGCCATCGGAGGGCTGGGGTCGAGCGTCCAGCATCCGTTGAGCTCGTCGATCATCGCGCGCACGTTCGAGGGACCGGGCTTGCGCACCGCGTTGAGCACCTACAACTTTTCCGGCGACGTCGGCAAGATGCTGTTCCCGGCCGCCACCGCCTGGCTGATTGTTACTTGGAGCTGGCGGCCGGCGACGACCGTCATCGGGGCCGTCGGGCTCATCGTGGCGCTGCTCCTGCTGGTGGTGCTACCGGCCCAAGCCCATGACCGCGACGGGGCTGCGGCCGGCGACCCGAACGGCCCTTCCGGGAAGGCCTTGCCGGCGGAGATCGGACGTCGCGGCTTCCTGGCGCTCGCTTCAATCGGGATCATCGACAGCGCGACCCGGATGGGCTTCCTCATCCTGCTGCCGTTTCTGCTGACCGCAAAGGGCGCGTCGCTCCCGACGGTCGGAACCTGCCTGACGCTGGTGTTCGCTGGCGGCGCCGCCGGCAAATTCGTTTGCGGAGTTATCGCTGCGCGTCTCGGCATCATTCGCACCGTGGTTCTCACCGAATGCGCAACCGCGCTCGGGATCATGGCGCTGTTGCCATTGCGGATCGGCACCGCGATGCTGCTTCTGCCGGCCATCGGGGTGGCGCTGAACGGGACGTCGTCGGTGCTGTACGGGACGGTTGCCGAGCTGGTGCCGGCCGAGCGCCGGGCCCGCGCCTTTGGCATCTTCTACACCTGCACGATCGGGGCGGGCGCGATCTCGCCGTCGATCTACGGGCTCTTGAGCGACACCGCCGGCGTGCCGTTCACGCTCGTCGTCGTCGGCCTGGTCGTGCTGGCGGTCTTGCCGCTTACGCTCGTGCTGCGTCCGGCCCTGCGATTGCTGGCCGCGCAGGCGTAAGCGCAAGCCGCGCAACACAGCCGTCTCTCCGCCTCGCTACTTCACGGCAAAAACATAGACCGCGCCGCCTTGCGGCACCTCCGGATACTTGCCGGGGAACAGCAGGTTGAGGCCCCTCTGCATGCGGGCCGCATCGACACCCCAGCCGGACTGCACCGCGACATATTGAGTGCCGTCGACCTCGAACGACACCGGCACGCCGTTCACGCCCGAAAGGGTCGGATATTGCCAGAGAATATCGCCGGTCTTGGCGTCGAACGCCCGGAACAGGCGGTCATTGGTGCCCCCTGCAAACAGGAGATCGCCGCCGGTGGCGAGCACCGGGCCCCAGTTCTGCGACGGCAGCTTGGTGGTCCAGGCGCGTTTGCCGCTGTCGAGGTCCCATGCCTGCAGCTCGCCGATGTGATCGGCGTCGGCGATCATGAGCGAGACGCTCTTGGAAACGCCGGTGTAGCGCTCGCCTGGCACGTATTTTGGAACCACCATGGTCAATTCGGTGCACAGGTTGTCGTTGGCCGGGATGTAGAGGAGACGCGTCTGCGGACTATAGGCGGCCGGCGGCCAGTCCTTGCCGCCCCACGCGCCGGGACAGAAGCTCACGGTCTTGCCGGTGCCGGGCTTGTGCGCCGGATCCACGATCGGGCGGCCGGTCCCCGGCTCGACGCCGGTGAACACGTTGTGGTGCACGAACGGCTGCGCGGAGACGAACCCGATCTTGTCGGCGCCGCGCTCGAGCTGCCAGAGATAGCCGTCGCGCGCGACGTCGACGAGACCTTTGACCGTCCGGTCGCCGCGCCGGTAATCGATCAGAATCGGCGGCGATACCTCGTCCCAATCCCAGGAATCGTTCTGGTGATACTGGAAGTGGCTCTTGATCGCGCCGGTCTTGACGTCGAGCGCAATCACCGAGGAGGTGTAGAGATTGTCGCCGGGGCGCTGATCGCCCATCCAGGGGCCGCCGTTGCCGGTGCCCCAATAAGCGATGTTGGTTTCGGCATCGTAGGTGCCGGGCACCCAAATCGAGCCGCCGCCGGTTTTCCATTGATCGCCGTTCGGCCAGGTCTCGCTGCCGGGCTGGCCCGGCTCCGGCACCGTGTAGGTCCGCCAGACCTCCTTGCCGGTGTCCGCATCATAGGCCGCAACGAAGCCGCGCACCCCCAGCTCACCGCCCGACGTGCCCAGCATCACTTTGCCGTCGGCGACGAGGGGCATGAGCGACATGTAATAGCCGTTCTTGTATTCGGCGACCTTCGCGGTCCAGACCTCCTTGCCGGTGCGGGCATCGAGCGCGACCAGGACGGCGTCGGCGGAGGCGAAATAGATCTTGTCGCCGAACAGGCCGACGCCGCGATTGGTCGGATGCAAGGTGGTGAGATCGTCGGGAAGCGGCCGCTTGTAGCGCCACAGCACGTTTCCGCTCTTCGCCTCCATCGCGATGAGCTGATTGCCCGGCGTCGCCACGAACATCACCCCATTGTTGACGATGGGGGGCGCCTGATGGCCTTCCACCTGGCCGGTGGCAACGCTCCAGACGAGCTGCAACCGGCCGACATTGGCGGGCGTGATCCTGGCCAGCGGGCTGTATCCCCAGCCGTCGTAGGTCCGGCGAAACAACATCCAGTTCTGGTCTTCAGGATGGCGCAGCCGCTCAGCGGTAACCGCGGCATAGTTCGCGAGTACGTCAGGCATCGGGCCCGGAACCGGAGTCGCAGCGGGCGCGATGGTCTGCTGTGCCGAAGCACTGACGACCAAACCGGCCATCAGGCCACCGGCCAGCCATGCAGGAATGCGCGCGCTATGCGTCAATTTCTTCGCGTTGAACATTTTTCTCTCCTCCCCTTGGCGAAGTTCCGATCGATCCGCTTGCGCGCCGCGCCATTGGCCTCAGGCCGGCGCGATGCCGACGCGGCCGATAAACGGCTGCGCGACCGTGAGCTTGCCGTTGACGATCTTGAGCGGGAGCGCCGCCAGCGCTCGCGTGGTCGGCCCGTCGATGATGGCGGCGGCATTGCGCGGATCATAGCGCGAATTGTGGCAGGGACATTCCAGGATGCGCTGCTCGGCCACCCAACCATCGACCTCGCAACCCGCATGGGGGCAGATGGCCGAATAGGCCACGACACCATCGGCCGCCCGCTCCCGCGTCGGCCCTGCGAGGCTGGCGGGATCGAGCTTGACGAGGAGGATCTTGTTGAGGCGCGATCCGTTGCGAACGAGGTTGCTGTCGGGCTCCATCGGCCACGCCAAAATCTGGGAGGCCGGAATATCGCCCGGCGAGAGTGCCATCAGCTCGGTCGCCCCGACCGCAACGAGCTGGTCTCCCTCTTTCGGCCGCTCGTCCGCAGGGTCTGCGAGCACCCCCGAGATACCAAAGGCCAGAGCGGAACCGAGGAGCCCGCTGAGCGCAAGGACATTGCGCCGCGTCGCTTGGTTGCTGCAGGCACAGCATGGCGAAGGCGCATTGGCGTGCGGATTGACGATCCCGGCAAGTGGATTCCGCCGTTGCATCCTAAAGCCCCGCGTTGGCTCGGCGAAGCCTATAGCAGCCCGCCACGCATGAAAACGTCGATGCGGCGGCGCACTTTCCCGCCGCCGCCACATTGTGTTCAGAACAGCCGTGGTTGCTCCCCGAGGTAGAACTTGCGCATCTCCGGCCGATAGCGCTCCATCGCCGCCTTGTTGAGATCGAGCGGCGGCTTGGCGTCGGGCGGCAGCACGGCGAAATAGGGAGTCTGCTTGAGCTGCGCATCGAGCTCGCTGCGTGCGCGTTGCAAGACGTCGGGCCGGGTCAGGAGATCCAGCACCGAGGCGGCCAGCACCTTGGCGCCGGCCGTCATGCCCTTATGGGCGATCGTGCTGGTCGGCGTGATGGCGGCATGCCATTCGTGAATGGTGATGCCCGGCACGATCGAGGGAAACGCCAGCAGGCCGGCGGGCACCGTCCAGGAAACGTCGCCGTTGTCGTTGGAGGCATAGCCCTGCGGTCGCCCGCCGAGCGGCGTGACGGCGGTCTTGAGCCCCACCTCGGGCCGGCCGGCGGACCTCTGGAATTCGCGCGCGAAGCGTTGCTCGTCCTCGCTCCAGCGCGGCATGCCGACCTTGTCGATGTTGCCCTGAACGGCCTCGGCGATCGCCTTCGTGCCCAGCTGCGGCCAGCCGGCCGCAATGATCTGGTATTCCTGGGTGGTGCCGGTCATCAGTGCCGCGCCCTTGGCGACATTGACCAGCTTCTCGAAGGTCTGCACGGCGTCGGGCATGTTGGCGTCGCGCACCCACCACCAGGTCTGGGCCAGGTCGGGGATCACGTTGGGCTGAATGCCGCCGTTGGTGACGACGCGGTGAAGCCGATAGGTCGGATGCAATTGCTGGCGCAGATAGGCGACGCCGACATCCATCAGCTGGTTGGCATCGAGCGCGTCCTTGGCGTCCCAGGGATCGACGGCGGCGTGCGCGGTCTTGCCGTGAAAGGTGAAGTTGGCACTGATCGAGGCGTAGTTGGCGAGACCGTAGCCGGTGGCCATCTGGTCGCCGATGTGCAGGTAGATGATGGCGTCGGCATCCTTGAAGTAGCCGGCGCGCACGATGTAGGGCCGGCTGATCAGCTGCTCTTCGGCGGGGCCGAGCGAGACGATGACGCTGCCCGGGATGCCGTAGCGCATCATGGTCTGCTTCACCGCGAAGGCCGCGGCCGCGGCGAGGCCGCCGTGGGTGTTGTGCCCCTCCATGTGGCCGGGTGCGCCCGGCACCAGCGGCTTGCGGGCGAGCTCCATGGGGGTCTGCGAGCCTTCCGGCAACGCATCGATCTCGCTGACGATGGCGATGGCGGGATGACCGCTGCCGTAGCGTGCCCAAAGATTGGTCGGCATGCCGGCGGCGCCGAGCTGGACGGTGAAGCCGCCGGATTCGAGCACGTCCTTGATCAGCTTGGTGCTTTCGAACTCCTGCATGCCGAGCTCGGCGAAATAGTAGATCGAATCGCCGATCTTCGCCATCGGCGCCGCATTGCGCTCGACCACCCCGAAGGCGAATTCCTTCTGCTCGTCGCTGGCCGCCTGGCAGCTGAGCGGGGCGAGCAACCCTAGCAACGAGAATAGCGCGAGCTTGCCGGTCGGGCGCATGGCGTTCTCCCATGGTGATGGCCGGCCCGAAACGTAGCATGGCGGGCCGAGGGGTGCTCGCGCTTTTGGGCGTTGCGGCTATCGTCCGTCCGCCATCGCTAAAGATGCCGGGTCTCCGCCGGCGGCGCATACCAGTTGTTGTTGCGTCCATCCATGAAGCGAACCGGTGCGCCCGCGAGCTCGCCGTCATTGACGCCGTCGAGGCACGCGACATTGATCGAATAGAAGTCGCCCCCCAGGACCTCGAGATGCCCGTAGCTGAACGAGCGAATTCCGCAATGCTTGCAGAAAACGTTGTGGCCGATCTTGCCGCCGAACTGGTAGTCCGACAACGCGTCCTCGCCGGCGATCATCCGAAACGCCTGGGGCTTGATGAGAACGCCCCAGTATCTCGTCTTGGCGCAGATCGAGCAGTTGCACCTGCCGGTGCCCGCGCTCAGATCGATATTGGCTTCGTAACGGACCGTGCCGCAATGGCAGCTGCCCCGATAGCTCTTGAGACTCATGTTTCCTGCTCCTGAAGTGGTGGTTGATCGCAATGGAGTCTCCCAAGGCCTTATGGCCGGCTTCGATCCACTCCTGCCGCGCTCAGCAGCGCCGACAATTGCCGGCGCGCATGGAGCATGCGCGTCTTCACGGTGCCCTCGGGGATGCCGACGATCTCGGCGACCTCGCCGATCGCCATTCCCTGATAGTAGACCAGGTGGACGATCTCCCGGTGATCCGGCGAAATCCGCGCCAGGCAATCCCGCAGGATCCGGCCTTGCTGCTGCTTGCGGATCGTGACCTCCGGATCATCCCGGGGATCCTCGATCGTGGCCGCCGTGGCGTCGTCGAGTTGCGCGTCGCGCCGACGCCGCAGCGAGGAGATTGCCTTGAAGCGCGCGATCGCCAAGAGCCAGGTGGCAGCCCTCGAGCACGCCTCGAACTTGGCTGCGTGACGCCAGACGTCGAGAAACACCTCGCCGATCAGGTCCTCCGCCAGCTGCGGATCGCGAACGAAGCGCAACACGAACCGGTAGACGCGCAAGTGATGGCGTGCGAACAGCGCCCGCATGGCGAGCTTGTCGCCGGCGGCGATCCGCGCGATCAGTCCCTCGTCCGATGCGGCCGGCATCGGCGCCAGGGTGCCGTCCAGAGTGGTTCGGGGGGCTTCGCTCCGGAGGGGGTGGAGGGTCACGGGGGGCTCCTTTGGACGCGCCGCAAACCGGCGCCGCCCCGTTATGCGCCAGCCCCCCTGACAGCTTGTGTCAGCAGCCTATTCGGAGAAGTTCATTTCCCGCCGCCAAGCCTTGACGAGCTCCGCGCGGCGGCGCGGATAGCGCTGTCCGGTCGCCGCGAGCGCGGTGATCCGGTCGGTGCGGAAATGCCGGAAGGCGCCACGCAGCTCACACCAGGCCGCAACGGTCTGTCGGCGCTCATAGAACGCCATGGCGATCGGCCAGATCGCGCGCTCGGTCGGCGCGCCGGTCTCCGCCACATAGGCAATCTGCAGCTTCTGCTCGCGGCGGATGGCTTCGCGCACCAGCTTGACGTCCACCAGCGTGCCGGCGCCTTCGACCGTCGCCACCCACAGACCCGTGTTGGCCATCGCGTCGCGCAAATCCTTGGGCGAAGCGGCGGCGATCTTGGCGAGCGCGTTCGAGGCAGCCTGCGTCAGCGCCGCATCGCGCTGGCGGGCGACCCATCGGATTCCCAGCACCAGGGCCTCCAGCTCGTCCTCGCTGAACATCAAGGGCGGCAGGAAGAAGCCCGGCCGCAACAGATATCCGAGCCCGGCTTCGCCATCGATCGGCGCTCCGAGCCCGATCAGAACCTGGACGTCGCGATAGATGGTGCGCAACGACACCGCCAGCTCGTTCGCCAAGCTTGCCGCCGTCACCGGCCGGCGATGGCGGCGCAACGCGTCCATCAGCGCGAAGAGGCGTTCCGTGCGATTCATCTTCCTGAGATTCAGGTTTGCGGCATCATGTCACCGTGTTCATCTCACTATCTGCCACGTTCCCTGGTTCGGAGAAATGCTCTCCGGCGGCTCATTTGGCCGCCAGGTGGCGTGGCCGCTCGAGCGAGCGGTAGTATTGCGGCGCCTCGCGCCGATCGAACATGCCGTAGTCCCGGATGATGCGAACCCGCCGGTGCCGCAGCTTTCCGGCGGGCGCGGCTTGGGTCGGCCGCCAGCGCGCGGCGGCGTCGATGTCCTGCCAGAGCCCGAGAAGCAACAGCTTGCCCGGATGGTAGATGCTCGCGAACACCTCGGCGTCGACGAGACCGTCGCGGGGAGCGTCGAGACCAAGGCGAGCCGGCAGCATGTCGGGGCTGCTCCCGGCGGCATCGCTTTCCGCCTCCGGCGTAAGCTCCGTAATGGTCGCGACTTTCGCGGTTCCGGTCTCGGTAACATCCACCCGGCTCTCCGCGACGGTCAGGCCGGCGGGCGGATCGGTATCGTGGACGATCTCGCCCACCCGCAGGTGATAGTCCTCGAATATCTCGAAACGTCCTTTTTCCTGCACGCCATGGTGCTCACCCTGTGTCCGCCAGCGCACCACGGCCTTCTCGTCGCGCCAGGTCGACAGCGACAGCAGGCGCCCCGGCGCGCGCTTGCTTTCGAACCGCTCGTTGTCGATGAAGCCGTCGATGGCCTCGAGCTTCGGCTTGAGATATTTCGCCAGGTCGAGATAGTCGTTCCAACGTGCCTGCCTGGGCTGAACCACGAAGATGACGGCGAACATGGTGTGCTTCTCCTGTGGCTTGCCCCTCGGGGTGATCGGCAGGTGGTGTGTGCACGAGAAACCGGCTTCGGCGCACGATTGTTCGCCCCGATCATTTCGGCGAATTCCGAACTATCGGCGGATGACATCGCCGCGGCCCGATCTTATCTTTCCGGGATGCTCGGCGCCTCATCCATGTCCGAAGTCGCAGCTCTGGTCGGCAATCCGGCGCGTGCCAACGTGCTGATGGCGCTGCTCGACGGCCGTGCGCTCACGGCTGGCGAACTCGCCTATGCGGCCGGGGTCTCTCCGCAGACGACCAGCGGCCACTTGGCCAAGCTGACGCAGGCGCGGCTCCTGGCGCTCACCAAGCAGGGCCGGCATTGCTACTACCGGCTGGCCTCCCCGCAGGTCGGCCGGATGCTCGAGGGCATCATGTCGGTTGCCGCCGACGGGCCGTCGCGGTATCGGCCGCGCTGGCGGGGCGACGAGGAGCTGCGGACGGCGCGCACCTGTTACGATCATCTGGCGGGTCGGCTCGGCGTCGCCTTGGCGGACGCGCTCATGGCCCGCGATCACCTGACGCTGACCGAGGACGGCGGCATGGTGACGCCCGCCGGCGAGGAATTCCTGATCGGATTCGGCCTGGACATTCATCGCATCGCCCGTGGCCATCGGGCGTTCTGTCGTCCCTGCCTGGATTGGAGCGAGCGGCGGCCGCATCTCGCGGGCGCGGTCGGCGCGGCGCTGGCGGCGCGCTGCTTCGAGCTCGGCTGGATCGCCCGGGTGCGCGATACCCGCGCGCTGAAAATCTCCCCGCAGGGCCGGCGCGGCCTCGCCGAAACTTTCGCAATCACATTGCCGGCCGCGGCTTGAGCCGGGCGCCGCTCAAGGCGACCTGAGTGGCAGGCCGAAGCTTCGGATTCGGCCGTAGCGATCGGCGTGGATTGATCCGCTTCGTGCCGCCACATTATCGGCCAGCATCGTGAAACGAAGGAGGTCCTGATGAATTCCCCGGCAAGCACGCTCATCCAAGGTTCCGCGCCCGCCGCCGGCCGTCTGGCTTTGGCGGTGACATGGGAAGCCAAGGAGGGAGAAGCCGACGCCGTCGCGGATGTCCTGCGCCGCATGGCGGACGCGGTGAAGGCCGAGCCCGGCACGCTACTGTTCTGGCCGCACCGATCGCCCACCAACGAGCGCGTATTCTTCCTCTACGAGCTGTACACCGACGAAAGCGCCTTCCAGGCCCATCAGCAAACCGACCACTTCAAGAGCCTGGTGCTCGGCCAGGCGGTGCCCAGGCTGGCGCGGCGCGAGCGCGTCCAGCTCTTGCCGCTGCAGCCCGACCCGAAGGCTCCCGCCGGGTAGCAAGGAAGATCGCGGTTGCGGCCGCGCGCTCAACGCTCGAATGTTGCCGGCGAGATCATGATCCACAGCAGAGCCGCGGCACAAAGCACCAGCAGACCGCAGCTCGCGTAGACGTAGCGCCGATATCGCTCGGGCTGCCGCGCCTTGGTCACGGTGCCGGTGCGAGCGCGGGCACGACCCGTTTGCAGCGTGCGCACGAGATCGGCACCGACGAACACGGCGGCCAGGACGATGATCAATGTGGTGAGCAGCGGCCCATGCATCGGCGAACCCTCGGCGGGCGGTGGCTACTCGATTACTTGCTCGGCTCGGGCGAGGAAATTCTCCGGGATGGCGAGGCCGAGCGCCCTGGCGGCCTTGATATTGACCACCAGCTCGGTGCCCGTCGCCTGCTCGACCGGCAGATCCGCCGGCCGCGCGCCCTTGAGAATCTTGTCGACCGAAACCGCGGCGCGGCGGAACAAATCCGGCAGGCTCACCCCGTAGGACACGAGGCCGCCCGCGTCCACGTAATCCCGGAACGTGTAGATGGCGGGCAGCCGGTGCGCGGCCGCAAGCGCGATGACGTGCTTCTGGTTGGCCTGCATGATGGTGTCGCTGCCGACCACGACCGCATCGAGATGCTGGCTCGCGGCGGCATCGAACGAGCGCTCGATGTCCGCGAGCGTCCTGGTATCCAGCACCTGGCTTTCGATCCCCAACGCCCGCGCGCCGGCTTCGATCTCGTTCCACTCCGACGCCCGCGAAGGATTGGACAGGTTCATGAGCGCCGCGATGCGGGCGACCTTCGGCAGCAGGTCCCGCAGCGCTTCCAGCCGCCGGCGCTCGGCGCCCTCCAGGATGGCGCCGAAGCCGGTCAGGTTGCTGGTGCCGCGCACGATCGTGGCCGGCTCGCCGACCGCCGCCATGACTACCGGAATGGTCGCGCTCGCGGCCTTGGCGGCGAGCGCCGCCGGCGTTCCCCGCGTGACGATCAGATCGACATCGAGGCGCGTAAGCTCGGCAGCGAGCGCCGGAAAGCTTTCGTTGCGGCCGTCGGCCGAGCGGTATTCGAAGCTCAGATTCTGGCCCTCGGCATAGCCGAGCGCGAGCAGTGCCTGCTGCAGCACCTTGAAATTGCCGTTGAGCTGCCGCGCCGATGTGTCCAGCATGCCGATGCGGTAGCGCCGCGCGGATTGCGCGCGCGCCGTGAGCGGCCATGCCGCCGCGCTTGCGAGCGCCGCGATGAATTCTCGCCGTTTCATTCGCCCTCCGGGGGTTCTTGTAGTTATCGACGCCGCCGCTACGCAACGCCATCGTCGAACGCGGCCATCGCCAGCCGCATGGCATGATCGCGCACATCGGCGGGCCAAGCCACCATCGATTGCTCGAACCGTAACGGACTAAAACCTGCGGCCCTACTTGTTCTCCATCGCGGCCCGCACCCGCGCGACCGTGTCGGCCGGCGTCCTGGAGACCTGCTCCACCAGGGCGGCGACCTGCTCGCCGGTCAGCGCGTCGACCTCGATCTTGGATTTGTGCGCGTCCGCCAGGAACGCCGGGTCCTTCATGGTGGCGTCGAAGGCGCGCCGCAGCGCCTCCACCCGCTCCGGCGGCACGTTCGGGGGCAGGAAGAACGGGCGGCCGAACTCGAGCCGCGCCAGCGCCAGCTCGAGCGCCTGGCGGTCGGACGGCGTCTTGGCGAGATCGAGCACCAGCGGAACGTCGGGCAGCTCGGGATTCTTCTTCAAGCCCCATTGCACGATGATGCGGATCTTCTTCTCGGTCAGCCAGTTCGAGTTGAGCGCCTTCACGGTCGACCAGTTGGTGGCGCCGTTGCCCTGCACCTCGCCGCTCTCCATCGCCAGGTGAATCTTGGGCGTGCTCTCGTAGCCGGTGACGACCTTGAACCTGGTGCCGAACAGATGATTGAGCAGGACCGGAAAATCATACTGGGTCGAGCCGGGCGCCTGCGCGCCGACGATCAGCGTGGTGGTGTAGAGGTCGGCGAGCTTCTCCACCGGCGCGGTATGCCACACATAGGTGATCTGGGTCTCCCGATTGGTGCTGCCGAGCCAGTTGAGCTTGTTGGCATCGAAGCGGGCGCCGGCCGGCTCCAGCAAAGGCGTGGTCGGCATGCCGTTGAACGAGGCCCCGATCACGGTGCCGTCGAAGGGCCCGTTGTTGTAGAGCGCATTGGTCATGGCGAGGCTGCCGGCGCCGGGCTGGTTCTGCACGATCACGGTCGGGTTGCCGGGAATGTGCGCCGGGAGCGTACGGGCGAGCACGCGGGCATTGAGGTCGTAGCCCGAGCCGACCCCGACCCCGACGATGATGCGCACGGTCTTGCCCTTGTAGAACTCGGCCACGCCCTGCTGCGCGGCGGCCGGCGCGGCTGCCAGCGCGGCTGCCATGAGCAGCGTCGACAGAGCCAGCGCGGCTCGGCTCATTCGGCCCATCACTGTTTGGCGTGTCATGGCTTGCCTCCCTTCATGTCGGCAATCGCGGAAAGCGCCTCGTTGGAAAGCGGCAGATCGACCGGCTCGTTGCGCTCGGCCGACAGATCGGCGGCCGTATAGGTCTCCATGACCATGCGGGCGCTTTCGGGCGTCACCATGACGGGCCGGTCCAGCAGGCAGGATTCCAGAAAGTGGATGGTCTCGGGTCCCATCTGGCCGGCGAACACATGGTCCACCTGCTCGCCCGGCATGGTGGAGAGCGGAAAGCGCGTGCCATCCTGGACGGTGTTGAGCCAGACGTCGCGGTGGGTGTCGTCCAGCACCAAAGCGCCGTCGGTGCCGGTGATCTCGACCCAGGTGGCGCAATAGTTGGGATAGCTCGGCGGCAGGTTCCAGCCGCCGCCCACCACCACGACGAGGCCGGTGTCCATGGTCACGGTGGTCCACATGCAATCGTAGGAGCCGTTGAGCGCCTGCATGTAGCCGTAGGCGCCCTGCGAGTAGACCCGCATCGGCTTGGCTGGCTCCAAGAGCCAGAACACGAAATCGAGATCGTGGGTGGATTCCATCGCGGCCGGCGACAGCTTCACGCGGCCGGCGATCTTCTTGCCGAGATTGCGCGAGAGATGACGGCTCACCATCACGGAAACCGGCTTGCCGATGGTGCCGTCGACGATCTTCTTCTTGGCGAACGCGAACTTGGTGTTGAAGCGCTGCGAATACCCGATGGTGAATTTGAGCCCGCCGCGGCGTGCCAGCGCGATCAGCTCGTCGGCCTCCCACAGCTCCATGGCGATCGGCTTCTCCAGGAGCACATGCTTGCCGGCCTTGAGGCAGTCGCGCGCGATCGGGAAGTGCGTGGGCTCGGGCGTGGTGCAGATATAGACCACGGAGACGGCCGGGTCCTTGACGATGTCCTGATAGTCGAGGGTGGCATGGGCGGCGCGGGTGAGCGCCTGCACCTCCTTGAGGCGGTCGGGCCGGATCTCGCAGACATGCAGCTTGTCGACCAGCGCGGAGCGCGACAGCGTCTCCGAGCGGATGCCGCCGCACCAACCGGTCCCGATGACCGCGACCTCGACTTGCTTCACTGATGAATCCCCAGCGGTTTGAAGGAATTTGTAGGATGGGTTCAGCTCTTGCGAAACCCATCGGCCGGCTTTGATGGGTATCGCATAGCCCGCGAAGACGGGCGTAAACGCCCTCGTGAGCTCAACCCATCCTACCAGAAAAAGGGCCGGCCCGTCGGGCCGGCCCTTGAAACTCACTGCATCGCGCTCACGCCCTACGAGAACGCCGCCTTCACCTTGTCGGGCGAGAACGGCACGCGGCGCAGCCGCACCCCGGTGGCATCGAAGATCGCGTTGGCGATCGCGGCCGCCACCGGCCGGCTCGACGGCTCGCCGGCGCCCGAGGGCGCAATGTCGGGATGATTGAGCAGCACCACGTCGATCTTCTCCGGCGTTTCGGTGATGTCGAGGATCGGATAGGTCGCCCAATCCACGCTGGTCACATTCCGGCGGTCGAAGGCGACCTGCTCCCAGAGCGTGCGGCTAGTGCCGTGGATGATGTTGCCTTCGATCGTCTGGGTCAGGGTATGCGGGTTGATGATCTGCCCGCAGTCATGGGCGACCGTGAACTTGCGCGCCCAGATCTTCCCGGTGGTGCGGTCGACGTCGACCTCCGCGATCACCGCCACGCGGGTGCCGTTGCGCTGCGAATAGGCGATGCCGCGCCCGCTCACGGTGCTGCCGGTCTGGTCGCGCCGCGGCGAGGGCCGCGACTGCCAGCCGGCTTTCTCGGCCGCCGCCTTGATGAGCGCGGTATCGCGCGCATCCTTGATGTAGCGCAGGCGGAACTCGACCGGATCGACCGCCAGCGCCGCCGCCACCTCGTCGATGAAGGATTCGCTCGCGAAGTGGATTTGCGGGCCGACCGGATCGCGCAGGTGCGAGGTGCGCAACGGCGAGGCGCGGTCGAGCAGCGGCGCGATGGTCTCCCAGGAGACCCGCTTGTTGTCGAACACATAGGACTCGGCCGGCACCCCGAAGCCGTCGCCGGACTTGAGCGGCACGCCCAGGAAGTGCCCGGCGAGCACGTTCCACGGCTTGCTCTCGTTGGTGTCGACATCGACGCGCGAGAATCCCTTGCTGGCGAACTCGTAGGCGATGACCTTGCCGGAGGCATCGATCGCCGCCCGCGCCTTATGGATCGAGGCCGGGCCCTTGGGATCCCAGCCGGTGCCGTCGGCGCGGCTATACTGCACGCGCACCGGCTTGCCGACCGCGCGCGCCAGCACGGCGGCATCCATGCAGGAGTCGCCGGCATCGTTGCGGCCGTAGCTGCCGGCGCCCGCCATGGAGCGGGCCTCGACCTTCTCGGGCGGCATGTTGAGGATCGCGGCCACGCCGTCGCGGCAGAAATGCGGCTTGGGCGAGCCGGTCCAGACCGTGACCTGGTCGCCCTTGATCTCGACCACGCCGCAGCCCGGCCCCATGCTGGAATGGGACTGGAACGGCCATTCGTACTCGGCCTCGATCACCCGAGCGGCGGTCTTGAAGGCCTCGTCGACATCGCCGTTCTGCTTCTCGACCTCGCGCTTGCGCACCGGCGCCTTGCGGATGTGGTCGTAGATCGAGCCGGCATTGTCGAGGAACGCGGGCTGCGGCTGCGTCCATTCGACCTTGAGCATCTGCGCCGCCTTGATGGCGTTCCACTCGGTGTCGGCGACGATGCCGAGCAAGTCCTTCTCGTGCACGATCCTGACGCCCGGAATGTCCTTGACCGAGCTTTCGTCGATGCGCACCGGGCTCGCGCCCGCGACCGGCGGCCGGATCATGCGCCCGTGCACCATGCCGGGCACCTTGACGTCCGTGACGAAGTCCTCCTGGCAATAGACTTTCGGCGCGATGTCCTCGCGCTTGAGCGGCTGGCCGACGATCTTGTACTCGCTCGGCTTCTTGGGCTGGGCCTTGCCGGGCGCGTAGAGGGTGTTGCCGTACTCCTTGTTCCAGTCGAGCGTGACATTGAAGTAACGCCCGCCGATCAGCTCCGCGTATGTGGTCTTGCTGGTGCCGTCACTGATCACGCCGTCGCTGACGGTGAGCTTGTCGGCCGGCACGCCGAGCTTGGCAGCCGCCATCTCGACCAGCACCCGGCGCGCTTCCGCGGCCGCCATGCGCATCTGCTTGCCGCCCAATTGAACACCGGTCGAGCCCGAGGCGCCGCCCTGGTTCACGCTGGTGGCGGTGTTGCCCATGATCACGGTGACGCGCTTGAACGGAACGTCGAGCTCCTCCGCC
>DASYFD010000407.1:0-7419 GCA_036498625.1 Xanthobacteraceae bacterium
CACTGTGGGTGACGAACAGCACCGTCTTGCGCTCGGTGGACTTTTCGAGCCCGGCCGGCGCGGCGCCGGTGCGATCCGAATCCCACAGCTTCATCAGCTCGATCTGCATCATCTCGCGGATCTGCGGATCAAGCGCGCCGAACGGCTCGTCCATGAACAAGTAGGACGGGTCGATGGCGAGCGCGCGGGCGAGCCCGACCCGCTGCTTCATGCCGCCGGAGAGCTGGTGCGGATAGTAGCCGGCGAATTTCTCCAAGCCGACTTGCGCCAGTCTCTGCGCGGAAATCTCGCGCCGCCGTGCCGCCCCGACGCCCAGCACCTCGAGCGGCATCTCCACATTGCTGCGGGCGGTGCGCCAGGGCAGCAGGTTGAATTCCTGGAACACCATGGCGCGGTCGGCCGACGGCCCGGTGACGCGCTTGCCGTCGATTGCGACCTCGCCGCGCGAAGGATGGATGAGCCCGTTGGCGATGCGCAACAAGGTGGTCTTGCCACAGCCGCTCGGCCCCAGGAGCGACACGAAGGTGCCGCTCTCGATCGCAAGCGACACGCCGCGCAGCGCCCAATAGGCCCCGGCGCCGTCGCGGCCGGCATAGCGGTGGGAGACCTCGCGGATTTCAATCATGTTGATCGTTATCCGGTTTGCCGGGCATCGAATTGCCAGGGCGCGTACCAGCGCTCGAATGCCCGCAGCGCCGCCGTGAGCGTCACCCCGGCCGCCGCCAGTATGCCGACGCCGACGAAAACCTGGGCGGTGTCGTACATGCCGCCAGCCTGGAAGATCAGATAGCCGAGCCCGAGGTTGGAGGCATAGATTTCCGCCACCACCACCATCACCAAAGCGCGGCCGATGGAAAGCCGCATCCCGGCCAGGATGACCGGCAGTGCGGCCGGCAGCACGATCTTGGTCAGCACCTGGCGCTCGCTCGCCGTGAACGAGCGCGCGGTCTCGATCAGCCGGGGATCCACCTGGGCGACGCCGGTCTCGGTATTGATGATCATGATGATCACAGAGCCGATGAACACCAGCGCCACTTTTGAGGTAAAGCCGATGCCGAGCCAGATGATCAGGAGCGGCAGGAAGGCGACCTGCGGCGAGGCATAAAGCGCCGCCACGAACGGCTCGGCGGTGGCATTGATCAGCTCCGAGCGGCCCATCAGAATTCCGACCGGCACCCCCACCACCACCGCGAGGCCGAAGCCCGCTGCCGTCACCCCGGCGGTCGCCGCCACATGGGGCCAGATGCTGCCGTCGGAAACCATCTCCACGAATTTCGCGACGATCAGGCTCGGGCTCGAGGCGAAAAGCGGATCCACCAGGCCGGTGCGCGAGGCGGATTCCCAGATGATCAGGAACGCCGCCAGCGCTCCGAAGCGCAGCGCATACACGAGTGCGGAGCGGCCGAAGAGCCGCGCCGGCCGTTCGGGTTCCTCCGCGTCGCCGGCCGGCACTGAAACATGCGATGAGGTCATGATTCCGGCCGGCCGCGCGGTCAGGCCGCGACCGCTTGCGCAAACGTCATCATGCCGATGCCGGTGGCCCACGGTTTGACCGCTTCGTAGACCACGGTCTCGCCCTTGCGGCCGGCGAGCGCGCCCGCGAGCGCCACCCAGCTCAGCAGCTCGAAGGCGCCGGCGCCGGCGGCGGCGAGCTCCTGGCGCGAATAGCGCCCCAGCCGATCCATGTTGCCGCCCGCCATCGCGGACATGAACTGATGGTCGAAATCGGAATCGATGACGCCGTGATTGCGCTCGCCCGGATCGTGCGACAATCCGCCGGTCGCGATCAGCCCGATGCGCTGCTTCGAGCGTGCCGCCACCTTGCCGATCACGCGCCCGAATTCCAGGCAGCGCCGCGCGGTCGGCTGCGGAACCGCCAGCGCGTTGAAGAAGATCGGCACCACCGGACGCTCCATGCCGGGGCTCAGGAAATGCAGGGGCACCATGGTGCCGTGATCGAACTCGAGCTCGTAGGCGAAGCTCGGCTCGATGCCCTCGTCATAGCTCGTCTCCAGGACCTCGGCGGCGAGCGCCGGATCGCCCTTGATCTCGGCCTTGTCGATCTGCAGCCAGGGCTCGATTGGGCCCCGATAGGAGGCGACGCGGCCGATGCAGAAGGCGCCGATGTGATCGAGAAAGAAATTCGCCCAGTGCTCCGAGGTGAGCAGAATGAGGACCTGCGCCCCGCTGGCATCGAGCTCCCTCCGCAGCCGTTCGAAGCCGCCATAGATGCGGTCCTTCTGCTCGGGCGGCGCCGCATTGGCCCAGGCCGTCATGCCGGGCGCATGGCTCACCGCGCAGGCGTAGCTGATCGGCATCCTATTCTCCGCGAATGGCTTTGAGGTAATCGGGTTCCGGCATCTTGTGCAAGAGCGTGAAGGGCCGCAGCAGCAGCCCATGCACCCCCATGGCGTAGAGCTGCCGGACATCCATGCGCACGACCGCTGCACGCTCGTCGGGCGCGAGATCATAGGGCTCGGCGAACTTCTCCGCCGACTGGAAATAGGCCTCGCGGCAGGCCGGCTTGCGGTTGACGTCCCGGATCAGCTTCTGCAAAGCGTACAGGCTCATGCGCCCACCCGTTCGGCTCAATGGGATGCCGCTATCTAGACGGCGCGGCCCCTCGCCCGCAAGCCGAGCGCTCTTGTGCCCGGCCTCCACGTCTCTATAACGGGCGCCGCTCTCTCCAAGGATGTGACCACATGCGCCTGGCAAGCTTCAAGGTGAACGGCCGCCCGAGCTACGGAGCGGTCACCGACGGCGGGATCATCGATCTGGCCCGCAAGCTCCCGAGGTATCCGACCCTGCTCGACGTATTCCGCGCCCAGGCGCTCGGTGAGGCCCGCGCGGCCGCGACCGGGCAGCCCGACCATAGGCTCGCCGACGTGGAGATGCTGCCGCCGATTCTCGGGCCCGAAAAGATCATCTGCGTGGGCATCAACTACCCGGAGCGCGCCACCGAGTACAAGGACCGGGCGGCTGTGCAGCCCAAATACCCGAACCTGTTCGTGCGCTTCCCGGGCTCCCTGGTCGGCCACGAGGCGCCGATCGTGCGGCCCAAAGTGTCGGAGAAATTCGACTACGAGGGCGAGATCGTGCTGGTGATCGGCCGCGAGGGCCGCCACGTCCCGGTCGAGCGCGCGCTCGGCCTGATCGGCGGCCTCACGCTCGGCAACGAAGGCAGCGTGCGCGACTGGCTGCGCCACGGCACCCTCAACGTCACCCAGGGCAAGAACTTCGACTGCTCGGGCAGCCTCGGCCCCTGGATCGTGCCGGCGGACGACCTCGACCCTGCCAAGCCGCTCCATCTCATGACCCGGATCAACGGCGAATTGCGCCAGGACGACACCACCGACCGCCTGACCTGGGGCTTCGCCTGGCTGATCAATTACATCAGCACCTTCACGACTTTGCGCCCGGGCGACCTGATCTGGACCGGTACCCCGACCGGCGCCGGCGGCCACCAGACCCCTCCCAATTGGCTCAAGCCCGGCGACGTGGTCGAGGTCGAGGTGCCGGAGATCGGCGTGCTACGCAACAAGGTGGTGGACGAGGGCTGAGGGGTCTGGCCAAAGCTCAGAAATCGCCTTCAGGGACGCACAGCGTTTCGCTCCCTCGCCCCGCAGGGGAGAGGGTGGGGTGAGGGGGTACGATGAATCCGTATCGCGACGCCGGAGCCCCCTCATCCCACCTTCTCCCCCCAGGGCAGAAAGAGTGAGAGGCCTTGCGTCCCTCACGGATATTCGATTGAGCCACAGGGCGGGCCACTCATGCCCGCTCCGCGCCGCCCGCTATTTCCTTGCCCGCGTCAGCATGGTAACCCAACCGCCATCATCCGAAGGACCGGGGAAATACCGCCAATGGCCAATCTGCAACTGACGTTTGCGTCCGCTTTGTACGACCGTATGCAGCCGCTCTTTTCCGGCGAGGTCAAGCCCGACGGCATCGATCTCAATTTCATCCGCATCGAGCAGCCGCGGCCGATCTTCGATCGCATGTCGGGCGGCCAGGAGTTCGACGTCGCCGAATATTCGAGCTCGGAATACGTGCAGCGCTACGCCAACAAGCAGTGCCCGTTCGTGGCCATCCCGGTGTTCCCGTCGCGCTGCTTCCGCCATGCCTTCATCGGCATCAACCGCAAGAAGGGCATCGCCAAGCCCAAGGATCTGGAAGGCAAGCGGATCGGGGTCGCGCTCTACACCATGACGGCCGCCATCTTCATCCGCGGGCTGCTGCAGCACGAATACGGCGTCGATTTCTCCAAATGCACCTGGGTGCAGGGCGCCATCAACACCGCGGGCGCCCACGGCGCGCCGGTCGTGCTGCCGCTGCTCAAGCCGGTCAAGCTCGAGCAGGGCCCGCACAACAAGTCGCTCGACGATCTGATCCAGGAAGGCGCGGTCGACGCCACCATGGGCACCAGCATGCCGGAATCGTTCCGCACCAACCCGGACATCGGGCGGCTGTTTCCCAATTTCGTGGAATTGGAGAAGGACTACTACAAGCGCACCAAGATCTATCCGATCATGCACCTGGTGGCGATCAAGAAGTCGATCTACGAGAAATACCCGTTCGTGGCGACCAGCCTGTTCAACGCCTTCCAGCGCGCCAAGGAGATCGCGCTCGAGCGCATGTATAACCAGCGGGCGCTGCGCTACATGCTGCCGTGGCTGCCCCGCGACATCGACGAGATCTACGAATATTTCGGTGGCGATCCGTGGCCCTACGGGGTGGAGCCGAACCGGCCAACGCTGGAAGCGCTGGTCACCTATCTGCAGGACCAGCACCTGACCGACTGGAAGCCCAAGCTGGAAGAGCTGTTCGCGCCGATCTACGGCCAGGAATGATGGCCGTCACCGGCGCCGCGCCTCCCGCCTCTCTCTTGTCTGGACACCCAAGCCCATGAGCAGCCTCGATACCCTTATCCAAGACCTCGTGATCGCCAACCGCATCCTCGCCAAGGAGGACGTCGTCGACGCCTACGGGCATGTCAGCGTTCGTCATCCGGACAATCCCAAGCGCTTCTTCATCTCGCGCTCGCTCGCCCCCGAGCTGATCGAGCGCGACGACATCGTCGAGCTCGATCTCGAGGGCCAGCCGGTGCGCGAGGAGAAGCGCGCGCTCTATCTTGAGCGGTTCATCCACGCCGGCATCTTCCAGATGCGGCCGGACGTGATGGCGGTGGTACATGCCCATGCCGAGGACATCCTGCCGTTCGGCATCGCCAAGGCCACCAAGCTGCGCCCGGTGATCCATTCCGGCAGCTTCATCGGATCGAGCGTTCCGGTGTGGGACATCGCCGACAAGTTCGGCGACACCAACGTGCTGGTCACCAACATGGCGCAGGCCCGCGATCTCGGCAAATGCCTGGGCAAGAACAACGTCGCCCTGATGCGCGGCCACGGCTTCGCCTCGGCGGGGCGCTCGCTGATCGAGGTGGTCCGCATGTCGGTCTATTTGCCGCGCAATGCCCGCGCCCAGATGCGGGCGAAGCAGCTGGGCGGCAAGATCAAGTATCTCTCGCAGGGCGAGATCGATGCCCGCAACCGCGGCTACAGCGCCTATTCGCCCGAGACCTGGCGGGCCTGGGAATACTGGGCCACCAAGGCGGGCTGCAGCCACATGATCAGCAAGCCCGATGACGCCCACGCGCATGCGCCGAAGAAATAATCCGGTTCCCACAACCGCGACCGAGGGATAGAGCATGAAACTCGCAAGCTATATGACCGACGGCAAGTCGGCTTTCGGCGTCGTGACCAACGACGGCGTCATCACCCTCAACGATCGGCTGCGGGCTCGCCATCTCTCGCTGCGCGACGCGCTGGCGGGCGGGGCGCTCGAGGAAATCCGCAGCACCGCGCAATCGGCGCGGCCGGACCGCAAGCTCTCCGAGGTGCGCTTCCTGCCCGCCATCCCGAATCCCGAGAAGATTCTGTGCGTGGGCATCAACTACAAATCCCATGCTGCTGAGCACGGCCAGGAAGCCCCCAAGCTGCCCAACATCTTCACCCGCTTCGTCAACACCCTGGTGCCGCACGAGGGCGAGATGATCCGCCCGAAGGTCTCGACCAGCTTCGATTTCGAGGGTGAGCTCGCGGTGATCATCGGGCGCCCCGGCCGGCACATCAGCCAGGAGAAGGCGCTCGATTACGTCGCCGGCTACACCTGCTTCTGCGACGCCACCGTGCGCGACTTCACCAAATATTCGCTGGTCGCCAGCAAGAACTTCGCCGGCACCGGGCCGCTCGGCCCCTGGATCGTGACCGCCGACGAGATCCCGGATCCGACCGCGCTCACGCTGGTGACCCGCCTCAACGGGGAGGAGATGCAGCGCTCGGGCACCGACATGCTAATCCACTCGATTCCCGCCATCATCGCGTTCTGCTCGGTGTTCACCCCGCTCGCCCCCGGCGACGTCATCGCCACCGGCACCCCCGACGGCATCGGCGCCAAGCGCACGCCGCCAATCTGGATGAAAGCCGGCGACGTGCTGGAGGTGGAGATCTCCAGCATCGGGACGCTCCGCACCCGCATCGCGGATGAGAAGTAGGGGCGTCCCTTGTGGGCGCCCGAAACGGGAAGGGCGGCCACAGGGGCCGCCCCTGCAAAGGCGATTGGGTGCGGGCCGGCGGGCCCTACTGCACCAGCTGCACGACCTTGCCGTCCTGGTCTTTGCCCTGCGCCCGGTACTGGCCGATGTTCTTGAGCAGTGCCGCGTCGGTGACGCTATAGAGCACGGCGTCGCCGCTGCCGGTGTTGATGTGGCGGCGCCACAGGAAGTTCGGCACCACCATGATATCGTTGGCCTCCCAGTCGAAGGTCTGGCCGCCGATCTCCGACTTGCCCTTGCCGTCCATGACCACGATGAAGGTGCTCGAGGTCTCGCGCTTGGGCAGCGTGGCCTCGCCCGGCCGCAGCAGCTGGGCCTGGTAGTTCAGGGTTGGGAACACCGGCCGGCCGGTGACCGGGTTGACGAACTCCATCTGGATGCCTTCGTGCGGGTCGCCGGTCTCCTTGCGCAGCCCTTCCAGGGCCTCGCGGATGCGAGCGCCGCGGAAGTGAATCATCGGGGTCGGATCGCGTCCGAAGCCGAGCTGATGTGACACGAAGGTCGGCACCATGCCGCCGCTGCCGTAGAGCCGGTTGGAGTAGCCGTTGCCATGGATGGCTTCCTGGCTCTTGGCATTGCTGCCGGAGCCGGGCTGGAAATCCTGGTCCACCCAGGCGCAATCCAGGAACTCCATCAGCGGCCAATCCAGCATGTCGATCCAGATCACTGGCACGCTGCCGTCATTGCCGTGATCGTGCCAGGTGCCGTTGGGGGTGATGATGATGTCGCCGCGGGCCGCGTCGCAACGCTCGCCCTCCACATTGGTGTAGCCGCCCTTGTCGGACAGGATGGTGCGGCTGGCATTGGGG
>DASYFD010000408.1:0-17098 GCA_036498625.1 Xanthobacteraceae bacterium
CAGGGCTCCGCTGCCGTCGAACACCGCGCAGGAGAAGTCGAGCCGTTCCTTGATGTTGACCGAATAGGCGGTGTTTTGCAGCGCCACCCCCATCTGCTCGGCGATCGCCATGAGAAGATTGTTGAATATCTCGAGCATCACCGGATCGGCCTTGGTGCCGATCGGGCTCCGCCGGGCGATCGGTACGGTTCGCTCGAGCACCAGATGGTTCCTTGTGGTCAGCTCGGCCCGCCAGCCATCCTCCACCACGACGGTTTGATGGGGCTCGATCACGATGGCGGGTCCCGCAACGCAGTGGCCGGGTGCCAGCCGGTCGCGGGTGAACACCGGTGCATCTTGCCACTTGCCGCTCGAGAAGAAGCGCGTGCGAGCGGCGGGGACCGGTGGTGGCGGGTCCTTCGGAGCGTCTTGCTGCTCGGTCTGCGGCTTCTCGGCGTCGTGGATCGCCTCCACTGCAAGCGCTTCGAGCACGATCTGCTTGGTCTCGTCGATGAAGCCGAAACGCGCCGCGTGGGCCCGCTCGAATTCCGCCTGCATGCTCGCCAGATCGGGCTCCATCTCGGTGAACGACGGCTTGCTGCGGGGCCTGAGACGGTAGCACAAGACGGGGAGGGGGGTGTCGGTTCCGGCGTAGCGCAAGTGCGCACGCGCCTCGATCCACACCTGCTTGATGCACAGGCCTTGCCGGATCAGCTCATCGACAACCTGCTGATTGAGCTTCGCCCCGACCTCCACGATGGCCGCTTCGACGCCCGGCGCGAACGGCGCCTCGATCGCCTGCTGGCGGTGCGCCCGGATATCCGCAAGCCCCATGCCGTAGGCCGACAGCAGCGACGAGAACGGGTGGATCAGCACGGTGGTCATGCCGAGCGCGTCGGCGACCGCGCAGGCATGCTGGCCGCCGGCGCCGCCGAAGCAATTGAGCGCATAGCGGGTGACGTCGTAGCCGCGTTGCACGGAAATCTTCTTGATCGCATTCGCCATGTTCTCGACCGCGATGCGCAGGAATCCGTCGGCGATCTCCTCGGCCGGGCGTCCGTCGCCGACCTCTTGCGCCAGTGCGCCGAATCCCTTCGCGACGGCGTCTGCATCGAGCGGCTGGTCCTGCCGCGGCCCGAATATTTTCGGAAAGAAATCCGGGTTGAGCTTCCCCACCATCACATTGGCGTCGGTCACCGACAGCGGCCCGCCGCGGCGGTAGCAGCATGGCCCCGGATCGGCCCCGGAGGAATCCGGGCCGACACGGAAGCGCGCACCGTCGAAATGCAGGATCGAGCCGCCGCCGGCCGCCACCGTGTGAATGAGCATCATCGGGGCGCGCATGCGCACGCCCGCCACCTCGGTCTCGAAGGTGCGCTCGTACTCGCCGGCGAAATGCGACACGTCGGTGGAGGTGCCTCCCATGTCGAAGCCGATCAGATGCTCGAAGCCGGCCGCGCGGCCGGCCTCCACCATCCCGACCACCCCACCGGCGGGCCCCGACAGGATCGCATCCTTGCCTTGAAACAGCGCGGCCGCCGTCAGCCCACCGGCCGATGTCATGAACATGAGGCGGGGGGCGCTGTGATCGGACCCCGCAGTCGGTGCGGGGGAAGCGCCCGCGTTCAGCGCCCGCGCCACCTGCGTCACGTAGCGGCGCAGGATCGGCGACAGATAGGCGTCCACCACGGTGGTGTCGCCACGGGACACCAGCTTGATGAGCGGCGACACTTCATGGCTCACCGAAACCTGCGGAAAACCAAGCCCGCGGGCGAGCGCCGCCACCCGCTGCTCATGCGCCGGATATCGATAGGCGTGCATGAACGCGATCGCGACCGCCCTGATCCCTTCGGCCAGCGCGTCTTGCAGCTCGATGCGCAACGCGTCGAGATCGGGCTCACGCTCTACGGTGCCGTCGGCGCGCACGCGCTCATCGACCGCGATCGCGCGTTCGTACAACATTGCCGGCTTGACGATGTGGCGGGCGAAAATCTTCGGCCGTGCCTGGTAGCCGATCCGCAGCGCGTCGCGAAAACCTTGCGTGATGAGGAGGAGCGTGCGTTCGCCCTTGCGCTCGAGTAGGGCGTTGGTGGCGACCGTGGTGCCCATCTTCACCGCGCCGATCCGTCCGGCCGGGATGGGGTCGCCGCTCTGCAGCCCGAGCAGGTCGCGGATGCCCTGCACAGCGGCATCCCGATAGGCTTGCGGATTCTCCGACAGCAGCTTGCGGGCGATCAGGCTTCCGTCCGGCCTTCGGCCGATGATGTCGGTGAAGGTGCCGCCGCGGTCGATCCAGAAATCCCAAGTCCCAGTTGTCGAGATCATGCGCGGCTCGTCCCGTCCCAGTATCACGGATCAGGCGGGGATGTGTAATTGCAGCTGGCCACAAAATTGGCGGGGGCCCGGCGGCGTTTCCACCGGGCCCCCTTTAGGTCATCAGCCGGCCTGTAAGCCGGGTTCTGTAAGGCGTGCGGCGAACCGCACGCGTGACGGCCATTCCTCTGGGACGCCAGTTGCCTGGCGCCTCGAGCAACCTACCCGGACGGCAGGATCCGGACATCGATCCCGGCGATCTCCCCCGGCTTGCGCCGGTCGAGCCTCCGCGCCGTCCCTATTCGGTCTTGCTCCCGGTGGGGTTTGCCATGCCGTCTGCGTTGCCGCCGACGCGGTGCGCTCTTACCGCACCCTTTCACCCTTACCGCTTCCCCTCCCTGACCAGGTCGGGGCGCGGCGGTCTGCTCTCTGTGGCACTTTCCCTGGGCTCGCGCCCGCCGGTCGTTATCCGGCACCGTATGTCCATGGAGCCCGGACTTTCCTCCCCGGCCACCTTTCGGTGGTTGCCGGAGCGGCCGTCCAGCCGACTGACCCGGCAGTGAATGGGCGGCGCGGGCGTCCGCGTCAAGGAGCTTTCTCGTCGCTGATCGCTCTCTCATCTGGTCTCAGCGCCGCACCGCCAACGCGACCCAGGCCGCAAGGCAGGCCAGCTTCTGCTCCTTCCGCCATGGCCGACCGACCGCCACGCCGAGAGCCTTCAGGCTGGCGTCGAGCTCGGTCTCCGGCATGCCGAGATCCTTCGACGCGAGGTCGGGAAGTGACTTCTCGTCCAATTCGGCGAGGTCGATGCCGGCCCGGCCGATAGCGAACCGAAAGGCGTCGCGCACCGCGAGCCCTTCGGCGACCGGCACATGCTCCGGCCAGGAAAGACTGTACTCCAGGAGGTCGGTGATCCAGCCGGCCCGGTTGACGAGCAGAGCCGCGACGGCAGGCTCGCACCCCGCTTCCCGGAGCTTGCGGACAACAATGTCCAAGCCCTGCGCCGCCAGCTCGCCTTGGCGCTTGCGCCCCTCGGCGACAGCCGCAGAAGCTTCGGCCGGAACTCGGCCGTGCAAGACCTGCTCCATCTCGGCGGCGACGCGATAAGGCTCGAGGGCCAGGCGGTCACCCTCGGCAGCCGTCGCCAGAAAAGTTGACAGCACGACCCGCGGTTCGGAGCCGCTGGCGGCGACGCCGACGACCACGCCGCCCCCTTTGCGCCCGCGAAATCCGAGCCCGATCGGCACCATGGCTTTGCGTCGTATCATGTTTGCGCGCGGCAGGATCGCGAAGCGGTCGACATCAACATCTATACCCTTGATATTCATGCTGGAAGCCGCACAGGCCAAGACCGAGACGCGTGGCCCGCTCGCGCGCCATCGTCGATAAAGTCGAATGGCGTCTGGTGCAGGGATGCAATGCATCCGTTGGGTCTTCCGTCACATCGCAGAGATGCTATTTCGTATTCGTCGACTAAAGCGGTGCTCGCCGAGGCTGACACTGCAATATTGGAAACGGACGTGTCCCAATGCTGGGCTCGAACAAAGATCTGCTGATAATAGGCGCTTCTCGCGGCCTGGGGCTTGCCTTGACCCGAGAACATCTGGATCGCGGCTGGCGCGTCGTCGCGACTGTTCGAAACAACACAAAGACCGCGCTCCATGAGTTTTCAGAGACTTTGAGCGGACAGCTCGAGATCGAGGTCGTCGATATAAATCATCCCGATCAGGTTGATGCGCTGCGTGCCCGGCTGGCGGCGAGAAGATTCGACATGCTGTTCGTCAATGCGGGGGTCAAGAACGACGATCGGGAGACGATCGCCGACGTGTCGACCGACGAGTTTGTGCGGGTAATGGTGACCAATGCCCTGAGCCCGATGCGGGTCATCGAGACCCTCCAGGATGTCGTGCGCCCTGCCGGTACGATCGCGATAATGTCCTCCGGGCAGGGGAGCGTCGCCAACAATGAGAACGGGAATTACGAGGTGTACCGTGGCAGCAAGGCCGCATTGAATATGTTCATGCGAAGCTTCGCGGCCCGCCACAAGAATGATCCGCGAACCCTGCTGCTTCTGGCTCCGGGCTGGGTCAGGACTGACATGGGCGGCCCGAAGGCGCGGCTGAGCATCGAGGAAAGCATCCCCAACCTCGCCAACACCATAGCGGCGCAAGAAGGGAAGGCGGGCCTTCAGTACCTCGATTATCTCGGCCGGACCGTTCCGTGGTGAGCTCCGCCATGGTGTTGCCTGGTCAATCGACGAGCCGTGCGTCTCGAGGCCGCCCTATTCGAGAACAGCCGGGGGCACGGCTCGCCGAGGAGGCCGGTGGCTAAGCGACGCGCAAGCCGCAAGTCGGGCATTTGCCGTTTGCGGCCACCGTCATGCGGACTTCCGCCAGGGAATGAGCATTGAGGCGGTCTTGCGATATCGCCGGTACTCGTCGCCAAAAAGCTCGATCAGATCACGTTCCTCCAGGAAGATGCCAACGAAGATGTAGGCCGTTGTCACCGCTGCGAACAGCAGGTGCCCCAACGTCATCACCGGGGCCGCCCAGAAGGCGATCATGAAGCCGAGGTAGATCGGGTGCCGGACGAAGCCATAGAGCAGGGGCGTCTTGAATCGCTGCTCCGGCATGGTACGGCCCGCGAGATTGTTGACGACCTGATGCAATCCGAACAGCTCGAAATGGTTGATCATGAAGGTGCTGCCCAACACCAGGAGCCAGCCGAAGAACGAGAGGCCCACGATAGCGGCCGCAATCTGCGGATCGGCAACGCTCCACATCACCGCGGGAAGCGGGTGCCACTGCCAGAACAGCAGCACCAGCGCGAGACTCGCGAACAGCACATACGTGCTGCGCTCGACCGATGGCGGCACGAACTGTGTCCACCATCGCTTGAATTGCTTGCGCGCCATGACGCTGTGCTGAACGGCGAAGAGCGACATCAGCAGCAGATTTACGATGACCGCATCGGTCATCGGGCCCGCGGTTCCGGTGTCGATGCCCTTGGGCACCGCCAGGCCCTCCACAAAGCCGATGGCGTATAGAAAGGTGAAGAAGAAGGCGACGTAGGCGATGAGGCCGTAAAGGAACGCGGTGAGCCTGCCCAGCTGAGACGGCTCCCCTATCGAGCGTTGTATCATGGTCATGGCACCCTCCGGTCGGTTCGATCGCCGGAATTGCGATCGATGCGAGCGGAGAGTGCCTGCAGCGCCGGGTAAAGACTTTGGGCTATGCTTGATGTGTGCTTGAGATTAGCTTGATTATTGCGTGAGGTGGTGCAGCGCCTGGGAGCCGCCGTTGCAATTTCGCTTTGAAAATCATGTGCTTGACCTGGAGCGTCGCGAGCTCACGCGGGGCCGCGAGCCTGTTGCACTTGAGCCGCAGGTGTTCGATTTGCTGGTCCATCTGGTTCGCAACCGGGACCGCGTGGTGAGCAAGGACGATCTGATCGCTTCGATTTGGTGCGGCCGGATCGTTTCGGAATCGACGCTGACGAGCCGCATCAATGCGGTGCGCAAGGCGGTGGGTGACAGCGGGGAAGACCAGCGGCTGATCCGTACGGTGGCGCGCAAGGGTATCCGCTTCATCGGCGAGGTGACCGAGACCACCGGGCCGCATCGACCGGAGATCGTGGCAAGGACACCATCCTCGGCTTCGGACTTGCGACAAGAGGTCCGCTTCTGCACGGCGGCCGACGGCGTCAGCATCGCCTATGCGGCGGTCGGGCAAGGCCCGCCGCTGATCAAAGCGGGCAATTGGCTCAACCACCTGGAATACGACTGGGAAAGCCCGGTGTGGAGCGTGCTCCTGCATGCGCTTGCGGCTGATTACCGGCTGATCCGCTACGATGCGCGCGGCAACGGCCTGTCCGACTGGGAGGTGGATGACTTTTCGTTCGAAGCATTCGTCGGCGACCTTGAAAGCGTCGTCGAGGCGAGCGGTCTCGATCGATTTCCTTTGCTCGGCGTCTCGCAGGGCTGCGCCGTCTGCATCGCCTATGCGGCGCGCCACCCTGAGCGTGTCACCCGCCTTGTGCTCTACGGCGGGTTCGCGCGGGGGCGACGCAGGCGCGGATCGCCGGTGGAAATCGCGCATTCCGACGCCGTGCTGACCTTGATACGTCAAGGCTGGGGCCAGGAAAACCCGGCGTTCCGACAGATGTTCACCTCGCTCTTTATCCCGGGCGGTACGCCCGAGCAGATGCGATGGTTCAATAATCTTCAACGCATCACGACGTCGGCGGAAAACGCGGTACGGTTGCGCCTCGTCATCGACGACATCGAGGTGACGGACCTCCTGCCCCGGATCAAGGCGCCTGCGCTGGTGTTGCATTGTCGCGACGACGCCGTGCAACCCTTTGACGAAGGGCGCCGAATCGCGGCAGGCATTCCGGGCGCGCGCTTTGTTGCGCTAGAAGGCCGGAACCACCTCATTCTGAAAGACGATCCCGGATGGAGCCGCCTCATGCAGGAGATCGGAAGCTTTCTGAAGAACTGAAGGTCACACCCTCCAGGCGGCGGCGCGAAACAGTGCGGATGCCAAAAGTGACAAAACAATCTGGATTCATGAATGAAACGAGGCACCGCGATCGCGGCAGTACGGGCTAATCGCTCTGCGCTGCCCGCGCCGCGACCACGGCCTTGATGGTCGCGATGGTCGAGGTGTCGACGATCCCATCCACCAGGGCGGGTCGGAAGTGGCGCTGGAACGCCACGATGACGTCGCGGGTGGCGCTGTCGAAATTGCCGGAGGCGGGAGTGTCGTAGCCGTATTTGGCGAGCAGCCCCTGCATTTCCGCGATCGCCGGATCGTTCTCGCCGAGCACGAATTTCTTGCCCGTCGGCACGACCGGCGCGGGCTTGACCCAAAGCCCGATGCCGGCGTCGTGCAGCACCCGCCAGGGAAACTTCTCGCCAGGATCCTGCTTGCGGGCGGGAGCCACATCCGAATGGCCCAGCACCCGCCAAGCCGGGATGCGGTGACGCGTGAAGATGCTGCGGCAAAGGGTGGTGACGGCCGCGATCTGCCGCTTGGGGAAATCAGGGTAGCCGTGACTGTGACCCGGATTGGCGATCTCGATTCCGATCGAGCACGAATTGACGTCGGATTCACCCTCCCACGCGGCCGCTCCGGCGTGCCAGGCGCGGCGCGCTTCCGGCACGCATTGGACGATGTAGCCGTCCTCCATGACTACGTAATGAGTGGAGACCTCGCTGCCCGGCGCGCACAGCTTGGCGATGGCAGCGTCGGTATCCCGCATGCCGGTGTAATGCAGCACGATCATGTCGGGCTTGGCGGCGAGCTTGCGTTCGCCATGGTTCGGCGACGGCCGCAGCTCGGCCACCACACAAGAATCGGGTCGAAACGCTGACACGAGCGCAACCATACGCCTACCATTGACGATGAGAGAGGACGCAATACTGATGCGATACGCTCGCCGGGTAGCCCCCCGACCTCCGCGGCGAGTAGCCATTTGTCGCAAGATCGGCGTGGGAAAGTAAAGACGCGAATCCGACGTCGCTGTGGATTGCCGGCGATTGTTACCTCTGGGACACAGGTCGGGCGGGGTGCTGGAAGATCGGGTTGGTTCGTGTGGCGACCGACCGCTGCGCGCGAGCGGGTGGGCGCCCAGTGATCCCGGGCCCCGACCCTGCCGCAGGGAACATGCCCCAGGGTCAACGATTCCTTAAGCGCAGGTACCGTTAATGAGCAGTTGCCGACCGAAAGCCGCGGGCGCGCGGCCGTCGGGGCTGTTGCATTGACGCCCAAGTGGTCCCATGGTAACCCATAGCTTCCCATATGTCGGTGCGGCTTCCGCGAGGGTCCGGGATGGCTTTGTACCCGCCGGGGCGGACCTGTTCGCTACCGGACCGGCCGTTGCAGTCCCGATCGCGGATGAGTTCGGGCGGGTGAAAAAGGGGCGCCATGGACCGCTTCGTGTCCCATTACACGTTGCGTCTGGATGCGAAAGGACGGGTGTCGATCCCGGCCTCCTACCGTGCGGTCCTCGCCCGCGACGGCTTCGAGGGCCTGTATTGCTATCGGACCCTCGACCGGCCGGCGCTCGATGCCGGAGGCAATGCGCTGTTGGCGGACATCGAGGCGCTGATCGGGCTCTTCCCGCCTTATGCGGAGGAGCGCGAGCAGTTTTGTGCGGCCCTCTACGGCACCAGCGAAGTGCTGAAGATCGACGGCGAGGGGAGAGTGATCCTCACCGAAGCCCTGAAATCCCATGCCGGCATCAGCGATGCGGTCGCGTTTGCCGGCCTTGGTCACAAGTTTCAGATCTGGGAACCCGAGCGCTTCCGCGCCGAGCTCGCCGAGGCCACGGCGAAGGTTCGCGCGCTCAAGAAGCAATTGAGCTCCCGGGTTGCGACGGATGGAGCACGGGAATGATGGCGGGCAGCGACGGCGGAACCCCCGCCGTCGCTGGCGGACTGGCTCGTCACATTCCCGTGCTCGTCCATCCGGTCGTTGCGTTTCTGGCGCCCCATGATGGCGGCATCTACGTGGACGCGACCTTCGGGGCCGGCGGCTATACGGGCGCGATCCTGGCGGCGGCCGACACGCGCGTGCTTGCCATCGATCGGGATGCGGGCGCGGTCGCCCGCGGCGCCGACCGGGTGCGGGCGGCCGGCGGCCGGCTCACTCTGGTGCAGGAGCGCTTCTCCAATCTGGAGCAGGTGGTGCAGGCGCACGGCCATGCGCAGGTCGACGGCGTCGTCTGCGATCTTGGCGTCTCCTCCATGCAGATCGATGAGGCGGAGCGCGGCTTCTCCTTCCGGCACGACGGCCCCCTCGACATGCGCATGGGAAACACCGGCCCGACCGCGGCCGATCTGATCGCGGCCGCTTCCGAGCGCGATCTCGCCTTCATCATCAAGTCGCTGGGCGAGGAACGCCATGCCCGCGCCATCGCGCGTGCCATCGTGGCGGCCCGCGGCGTGGCGCCGATCCGCACCACGCTGGAGCTTGTCGCCGTGATCGAGCGGGTCGTCTGGCCGCGGCCGGGTGCCATTCATCCGGCCACCCGTACGTTCCAGGCGCTGCGCATCTTCCTCAACGAGGAGCTCGACGAGCTTGCGGCCGCCTTGGCGGCGGCCGAAGCCGTGCTCAAGCCCGGCGGGCGGCTGGCGGTGGTGTCGTTTCATTCGCTGGAGGACCGCATCGTCAAGACCTTCCTGGTCGAGCGCGGCCGTCAGGCCGGCTCCTCGCGGCATCTGCCGGAGACGGTGCGCCCGGCGCCGACCTTTCGTCTCCTGACCGGCCGGCCGGTGACGCCGGAGGAATCCGAGATCGCCGCCAACCCGCGCGCCCGCTCCGCCAAGCTGCGCGCGGCCGAGCGTACGCCGGCGGCGCTCGCGCCCGGCCGCTCCGATCAGCAAGGTGCGCGCCTGCCGTCCCTCGATGATGTCTTGCGGGGGCGCTCGCGATGATACGCCTGCTCAATATCTGCGTGATCGTGGCGCTCGTGGTCGCCGCCGCCTACGTGTACCGGATCAAATTCGAATCGACCCGCAAGGCGGAGCAGGTGGCGCGGCTGCGCCTGGACATCAGGCGCGAGCACGACGGGATCGCCGAGCTGCGCGCGCAATGGTCCAAGCTCGACACCCCGATACGTATCCAGGAACTGGCGCAGCGGCACCTGGCCTTGCGGCTGATCGAGTCGCACCAATTCGACCAGCTCGATCATCTGCCGGAGCGGCCGCCCGATCTGGTGCCGCCCGATTCAGCCGACCCGATCGGCACCCTGCTGGACGGCCGCGATGTGCCCACTGCCAGCATTCCAGCGCCGAGAACCGCCAAATGACCGCGATCGATGCGACCTTTCTCCCAGCCGCCGAAGCGCCGCCCCCGGCCGCCAAGGTTCCTTGGCGCCGCTCGCTCATGCGCACGCTGCTCTATGGCCGCAATGTCGATCGCGGTGCCAAGACCAAGGCGCGTCTCGGTCTCGCCATGCTGGTCTTCGCCCTGGGCTATGCGGTCATCGCCGGGCGCCTGGTCATGTTCGTGGCGGTGCCCGAGGGCCATTTGGGGCGGCGCGTCATGGCGCAGGACGCGATCGCGACCGCGCGGCCCGACATTCTCGACCGCAACGGCGAGATTCTGGCGACCGACGTGCGCGCGCCTTCGCTGTTCGCCGAGCCCAACCGGATCATCGACGTCGACGAGGCGACCGAACTCTTGAGCGGCGTCCTGCCGGATCTCGACGCGGTGGAGCTGCGCGAGCGGCTCGGCTCCAAGCGCCATTTCGCCTGGCTCAAGCGCGACATCACGCCCAAGCAGCGGGCGGAGATCTATCGGCTCGGCCTGCCCGGCATCGGCTTTCTGCCCGAGAACAAGCGCGTCTATCCGAACGGAAACGAGGTCTCGCACGTCATCGGCCACGTCAACATCGACAACCAGGGCATTGCCGGCATCGAGAGATGGCTGGACGGAAGCGGGCTTGCCGACCTGCACCTGGCGGGCCTCGCCACCGACCGGTTGCAGGAGCCGGTCAAGCTCGCCGTCGACCTGCGTGTGCAGCATGCGCTGCGCGAGGAGCTGATGAAGGCGCGCGACAAATTCAAGGCCAAGGCGGCCGCCGGTGTCATCGTGGCGGTGCGAACCGGCGAGATCGTGTCGATGGTGTCGGTGCCGGACTACGATCCCAACAATCCGCGCGAGGCGCTCGATCCGAACCGGATCAACCGCCTCACCACCGGCGTCTACGAGATGGGCTCGACCTTCAAGGCGCTGACGCTGGCGATGGCGCTCGATTCCGGCAAGGCCAATCTCAATTCCACCTTCGACGCGCGCGTGCCCCTGCACTTCGGCAAGTTCCAGATTCACGATTCCCACCCCGAGGGCCGGTTTCTGACCCTGTCGGAGGTCTTCACCTATTCCTCCAATATCGGCGCGGCGCGCATCGCGCTCGCCATGGGAGTCGACCAGCACAAGGCGTTCCTCAAGAAGCTCGGCCAGCTCGACCGCCTGCGCACCGAGCTGCCCGAAAGCGCCGAGCCGCTGGTCCCCAAGCATTGGGGCGAGCTCAACACCATCACGATCGCGTTCGGCCACGGGCTTTCGGTTGCCCCCCTGCAGGCCGTGATGGGGATTTGCGCGCTCATGAACGGCGGTTATCTCATTCCGCCGACCTTCCTGGCGCGCAGCGAGGAGCAGGCGCAGGCGATCGCCACCCGGGTGATCAAGCCCGAGACCAGCGACAAGATGCGCTACCTCATGCGGCTCAATGCCGAGAAGGGCACGGCGCGGCAGGCCGACGTGCCGGGCTACTACGTCGGCGGCAAGACCGGGACCTCGGAAAAGGTCGTGGGCGGGCGCTATTCCAAGGACAAGGTGCTCAACTCGTTCACCGCCGTGCTGCCGGCCGACGATCCGCGCTACCTCCTCTTGATCATGCTCGACGAGCCGCAGCCGCTGCCGGAAACCCATGGATTTCGCACCTCGGGATGGAACGCGGTGCCGACTGGCGGGGCGGTGATCGCCCGGGTCGCCCCCTTGCTCGGCATCCAGCCCCGCTTCGACCTGCCCCCGGCCGACCAGTTGATCCTTGCAACGTCGACGGCGAGCAGGTAGCGCAGGCGAGGTGAGTGGTGAATAGTGAGTGGTGAGTAGAGTAGACTTCTGTTCCCTGTTCACCACGCACTACTCACCAATCACCACATCGCCCATGAAGCTCAAGAACCTGCTCACCGTGGACTCCGTCAGCGACGCGCGCTTTGCGGCGCTCGAGCTCAACGGCATCAGCGCCGACAGCCGCACCGTAAAGCCGGGCGACCTGTTCGTGGCGATGGCGGGTGCCAAGGAGGATGGCCTCAAGTTCGTGGCGCAGGCGCTCGCCGCGGGCGCGGCGGCCATCATGGCGGAGCGGGTGCCGCAGACGCCGCTTCCCCCCACCATCGCCTTCGTGAAGGTGCACGACGCCCGCCGGGCGCTCGCGCGCGCCGCCGCCAAGTTCTTCCCCCACCAGCCGCAGGTCATCGCCGCCGTTACCGGCACCAGCGGCAAAACCTCGGTGACCGCCTTCACGCGCCAAATCTGGGCTGCGCTCGGTTGCGAGGCGGCGAGCATCGGCACCATCGGGCTGGTCTCGGGCAAGCGTGAGGTTTACGGCTCCCTGACCACGCCCGATCCGGTGGCGCTGCACCGCGAGCTCGATGCGCTCGCGCGCGAGGGCGTCACCCATCTCGCCATCGAGGCTTCCTCGCACGGCCTCGACCAGCACCGGCTCGACGGCGTGCGGATCGCGGCCGGCGGCTTCACCAATATCAGCCGCGACCATCTCGATTATCATCCCAGCATGGCGGACTATCTGGCCGCCAAGCTGCGGCTGTTCGCCGATCTGGTCGAGCGCCGCGGTGTGGCGGTGATCAACGTCGACCACGAGCACGCGGAAGCCGCCGTGTCCTGCGCCAAGCAGCGGCGGCTGCGCCTGCTGACCGTCGGCCGCAAGGGCGCGGGCATCCGTTTGGTCGAGAGCAAGATCGACGGGTTTGCGCAGTCGCTGCACATCGTGCATGCCGGCAACGACTACCGGATTCGTCTGCCGCTGGTGGGCGATTTCCAGGCCGAGAATGCCCTTCTGGCCGCCGGCTTGGTCATCGGCACCGGTGGTGAGCCGGCCGCCGCCTTCGCGGCGCTCCCGCAGCTCAAGGGCGCCAAGGGCCGGCTCGAGCTGGTGGGCGAAAAGAGCGGGGCGTCGATCTTCGTCGATTATGCCCACAAGCCCGACGCGCTCGCCAAGGCGCTCGACGCGCTGCGTCTCTACGTGACCGGCCGCCTCGTCGTGGTCTTCGGCGCGGGCGGCGATCGCGATCCGGGCAAGCGGCCGATGATGGGCCAGATCGCCGCCGAGAAGGCCGATCGCGTCGTCATCACCGACGACAATCCGCGCAGCGAGGCGGCGGCCGCGATCCGCGCCGCGATCCTGCAGGCTGCGCCCGGGGCGGTCGAGATCGGCGACCGCGGCGAGGCGATTCGCAGCGCGATTGCCGAACTGCGCAGCGGCGACGTCCTGCTCATCGCCGGCAAGGGCCATGAAACCGGCCAAATCGTCGGCAAACAGGTATTTCCATTCAGCGACCATGAGGCGGTTGCCGCTGCGCTCGCGGGAGGGGAAGTGGCATGAGCGCGCTCTGGAGCGTCGAGGCGATGGCCCAGGCGATGCGGGCCGAGCGGGCCGGACCGCTGCCCGCAGCCGTCACCGGAATCTCGATCGACAGCCGAAGCATCGTGGCGGGCGAGGCGTTCTTCGCCATTGCGGGCGACAACCGCGACGGTCACGACTTCGTGGCAGCCGCGCTCGCGGCCGGCGCCGGCCTTGCCGTGATCGCCGCCGACAAACGTGCGGCCTTCCCGGCACCGGCGCCCGTTCTCCTCGTTCCGGACGTGCTGGCTGCGCTATACGACCTGGCACGGGCGGCGCGCGCGCGCTCGCCGGCAAAATTCCTCGGCGTCACCGGCTCGGTCGGCAAGACCAGCACCAAGGAGGCGCTTCGGCTGGCGCTCGCCGCCGACGGCGAGACCCACGCCTCGGTCGCATCCTACAACAATCATTGGGGCGTACCGCTGTCGCTCGCGCGCTGCCCGCAGAGCGCGCGCTATGCGGTGCTGGAGATCGGGATGAACCATGCCGGCGAGATCACGGCGCTCACCGCCCTGGCGCGCCCGCATGTGGCCATCATCACCACGGTCGAGCCCGTGCATCTGGAGTTCTTCGGCTCGCTCGAGGCGATTGCCGATGCCAAGGCCGAGATTTTCCTCGGGCTCGAGCCCGGCGGGGCCGCCGTCCTCAACCGCGACAATCCGCAATTCGCCCGCCTGCGCGCCCACGCGCAGGATGCCGGCGCTGGCCGTATCGTCTCCTTCGGCGAGCATGCGCAGGCCGACGCGCGCCTGGTGAAATCGGCGCTGCATCCCGACTGCTCCACCGTGCAGGCGCGCATCCTCGGCGTCGATCTCACCTACAAGCTCGGCGCGCCCGGCCGCCATCTCGTGCACAATTCGCTCGCGGTGCTGGCGGCAGCCGCGCTCGTGGGCGCCGATCTCGCGCTCGCCGGGCTGGCGCTGGCGCAGTTGCGGCCGGCGACCGGCCGCGGCTCGCGCATCACGCTCGCTACCCGCGACGGCGCGGCGCTGCTGATCGATGAAAGCTACAACGCCAATCCGGCCTCGATGCGGGCGGCGCTCGCCTTGCTCGGACAGGCCGAGATCGGGCCCCAAGGGCGACGCATCGCGGTGCTCGGCGACATGCTGGAGCTCGGGGCGCACGCTGCCGAGCTGCATCGCCAGGTGCTCGAGCCGGTGCTCGCCCACGGCGTCGACCTGGTGTTCTGCTGCGGGCCGCACATGCATGCCCTGTGGGAGGCTCTTCCTTCCGGACGCCGGGGCGGCTATGCCGAGACGTCCGCTCTGCTCGAGCCGCACGTGCTTGCCGCCATCCATCCGGGCGACGCCATCATGGTGAAAGGCTCGCTCGGCTCCCGGATGGGCCCCATCGTCAAGGCGCTCGAGCGCCGCTATTCCCGCCGCGAGGCATCCGCAGCTGCTCCTGCGCAAGGCTGACCCCATGCTCTATTGGCTGATCGATTTTTCCGACAAGGTCTCGATCCTCAACGTCTTTCGCTACATCACGTTTCGCACCGGCGGGGCCATGATCACCGCTTTGCTGTTCGTCTTCCTGTTCGGGCCGTGGATCATCGACCATCTCCGGCTCAAGCAGGGCAAGGGCCAGCCGATCCGCAGCGACGGGCCGCAGTCCCATCTGGTGACCAAGAAGGGCACGCCCACCATGGGCGGGCTGATGATCCTGTTCGGCATCGTGGCGTCGACCTTGCTGTGGGCCAATCCGTCCAATTCCTATGTCTGGGTGGTTCTCGGCGTCACCTTGTGCTTCGGTGCCGTCGGCTTCTATGACGATTATCTCAAGGTCACCAAGCAGACCCATTCCGGGTTTGCGGGCCGCACCCGCCTCTTGATCGAGGCGCTCATCGCCGCCGCCGCCTGCTATGCCATCGCCAGTCTCGGACGCGGCTCGCTCGCGACCACGCTGACCTTTCCGTTCTTCAAGGAGCTGATGATCCCGCTCGGCTGGTTCTTCGTCGTGTTCGGCGCCTTCATCATCGTCGGCGCCGGCAATGCGGTGAACCTCACCGACGGGCTGGACGGGCTCGCCACCGTGCCAGTCATCATCGCCGCCCTGAGCTTCGGCTTCATCTCCTACCTGGCGGGAAACTCGGTGTTCGCCGATTACCTCAACATCCATTATGTGGCTGGCACCGGGGAGCTTGCGGTGCTGTGCGGGGCGGTGATCGGGTCGGGCCTGGGCTTTCTGTGGTTCAATGCGCCGCCGGCCTCGATCTTCATGGGCGACACCGGCTCGCTCGCGCTCGGCGGCATGCTCGGCACCATCGCGGTCGCCACCAAGCATGAGATCGTGCTGGCGGTGATCGGCGGGCTGTTCGTGCTCGAAGCGGTCTCGGTGATCGTGCAGGTGGTCTCGTTCAAGCTGACCGGCAAGCGCGTGTTTCGGATGGCGCCGATCCATCATCATTTCGAGCAGCTCGGCTGGACCGAGCCGCAGATCGTGATCCGGTTCTGGATCGTCTCGGTGGTGCTCGCGCTCGCGGGGCTTTCGACGCTGAAGCTCCGGTAAAATGATTCCGGTCACGACTTTTGCCGGCAAGGAGGTCGCGGTGTTCGGGCTCGGCGGCTCGGGGCTCGCGAGTTGCCGGGCGCTTGCGGCCGGCGGCGCCGAGGTGATCGCCTGCGATGACGACGCCGGGCGGATGGCAGCGGCCGAGCGGGCCGGATTTGCGACCGCCGACCTGGCGCAGACCGATTGGTCGAAGCTCGCCGCGCTGGTGCTCGCGCCCGGCGTGCCGCTCACGCATCCGGCGCCGCATTGGTCGGTTGGGTTTGCGCGCGCGGCCGGGATCGAGGTGATCGGCGACATCGAGCTGTTCTGTCGTGAGCGTCGCCGCCATGCCCCGCAGGCTCCCTTCATCGCCATCACCGGCACCAACGGCAAGTCGACCACGACCGCGCTGGTCGCGCACCTGCTGCGCGAGGCGGGCCATGACGTGCAGCTCGGCGGCAATATCGGCACCGCCATATTGTCGCTCGAGCCGCCCCGCGCCGGCCGCCTTCATGTCATCGAGATGTCGTCCTATCAGATCGACCTCGCGCCGACGCTCGATCCCTCGGTCGGCATCCTGCTCAATGTCAGCGAAGACCACATCGACCGTCACGGCACGCTGCGCAACTATGCGGCCGTCAAGGAGCGGCTGGTCGCGCGCGTCCAGCGCGACGGCCACGCCATCATCGGGGTCGACGACGATTGGTGTCGGGCGAGCGCCGATCGCGTCGAGCGCTCGGGCAGGCGGGTGCTGCGCGTCTCGGTCCTGCAAACCCTCGCCGACGGTCTTTATCTCGAGGGTGATCAGATCGTGCAGGCTTCCGCCGCGACCACGAGCCCGATCGCGAGCCTGCGCGGCATCGGATCGCTGCGCGGCGTCCACAATGCCCAGAACGCGGCCTGCGCCTCCGGTGCGGCGCTCGCCATCGGGCTGCAGCCTGCCGCCATCCAGGGCGCGCTGCGGTCGTTTCCGGGGCTCGCGCATCGCATGGAGACCATCGCCCGCAAGGACAGGGTGCTGTTCGTCAACGATTCCAAGGCCACCAATGCGGACTCCGCCGGGCGCGCGCTGGCCTGCTTTTCCGACATATTCTGGATCGCCGGCGGCCAGGCGAAGACCGGCGGCATCGACTCGCTGGCCGGTTACTTTCCGCGTATCCGCAAG
>DASYFD010000409.1:0-13823 GCA_036498625.1 Xanthobacteraceae bacterium
CAAGAAGAAAAAGGCTATGCTGGCTCCCTTGCTCCTATTTGATGCGGCCCGCATGGCACAGTCCGAAGAACCAGTCACAATCAAGAAATACGCCAATCGACGGCTCTACAACACCGGCACGAGCACCTATGTGACGCTCGAGGACCTCGCCGGGATGGTGAAGGCGGGAGAGAACTTCGTCGTCTACGACGCCAAGACCGGCGAGGACATCACCCGCTCGGTGCTGGCGCAGATCATTTTCGAGCAGGAGAACAAGGAAGGGCAGAGCCTGCTGCCCATCACCTTCCTGCGCCAGCTCATCCGCTTCTACGGCGACAGCATGCAGATGATGGTACCGCGCTATCTGGAGGTGTCGATCGACTCGCTGGTGCGCGAGCAGGAGAAGATGCGCACCCAGGTGGCGCAGGCATTCGGGGTCTCCGGTTTCGGCCCGCTCGAGGATCAGGTGCGGCGGAACATGGAGATGTTCCAGCGGACCTTCGCCATGTTCGCCCCCCCGTTCGCGCGCCGGCAGGACCAGCCGGGCGAGGCCGACAAGGGCAACCCCGGCACCCCGCGGGCGGCCGACGGCACCGAGATCGACGATCTCAAACGCCAGATGGAAGACATGCAGAAGCGGCTCGACCGGCTGGGCAGCAAGGAGCCGGGCAAGGAATAGCGGCGCCCGCGCGCACTTCTGGCAATCGGGCTAGCTTATGCCCTGCGCCTGCCGCACATCCTTCGATGCATCGGCCACTTCCCACGGCCGCTCCACCGATGCCAGCCCGACCAGCACTCCTTGTAAATAGTCGCAACCCCATTCGGCCAGCATCGCGGCCGATGCCTCGTCCTGCACCCATTCGGCGACGGTCTTGAGACCGAGCCGCTGTCCCAGATCGATCAGCGTATGCACGAAAGCGCGGTCGCCCTCCGACTGCGTGAGGTTGCGCACGAAGGCGCCGTCGATCTTGACGAGGTCGACGCCGAGCTTGCGAAGATTGCGGAATGAGGTGTAGCCGGCGCCGAAATCGTCGATCGCGATGCGGCAGCCCAAGTCCTTGACGCGGGCCACGAAGGCGCGGGTCTCGTCGATATCCTGGATCGCCGCCGTCTCGGTGATCTCGACCGTGAGCCGCTCGCCCACGCCCGGATGCGCCCGCAGCAGGGTGGCGAGGCCGGTCCACCAATCCGGATCGCTGGTCGAGGCGGCCGAGACATTGACGCTCGCCGTGAGCGCCGGGGAGGCGATCATCTCCGCCGCCACCAGGTCGAGCACGCGATGATCGAGCAGGCGAACGAGGCCGAGCCGTTCCGCCCATGGAATGAACTCGTTCACCGCCAGCAGGCTGCCATCCGGACGCCTGACCCGCATCAGGCATTCATAGAAGGCCGGACGGCGCGAACCGGTCTCGACGACTGGCTCGAACATGATGAAGATCCGGCGCTCGTTGAGAGCGGAAAGGATTTCATCGGTCGCCCGCATGTTCTCCTGCCGCTCGGCCACGCGCGTGAGATTGGGCTGATAGGCCTGGAACGAGCCGCGGCGCTTGGCCCTGGCGCCATAGAGCGCATCCTGGGCGCGGGTCAGCACCTCCTTGACGGTGCGGGCGTGGCGCGGCGCGGTCAACCCGCCGATCGTCACGGTGGCGGCGACCGGACCGGCGGAGGTCTGCATCACCTCGTTGCGGATGCCGGCGACCAGGCGGTCGGCGGCGATCAACAGATCATCCGGCGTGCAATTGTTCAGGATGATGCCGAACTTGTTGCCGGACACGCGCCCGAGATGGTCCTTCCCGCGCAATTGCGCATGAATGCGCTTAGCGACCGCGGCGATGACCTCGTCGGCGACGTCGAAGCCGTAGGCTTCGTTGATGCGACCGAGCTCATCGATCGCCGCCAGCAGGAACCCGCAGGAGGAGCGAAGCTTCAGCGCCTCCTCGATGGTGGCCTCGAGCACCTCGGTCAGGCGGCTGCGGTTGAGCTCGCCGGTCAAGGTATCGAAGCGCGAAAGGTAGGTCAGCTCCTGTTCCCGCTCGTGGCGCTCGTTGATGACGCGCACCACTCCGCAGGCATGCGACGGCTTGCCGTCGGCGCCTGCGAACCAGCGTCCGGAATCCTCGATCCAGATCGCCTCCTCCGCCGAAACCCGCAGCGCGTATTGCACCAGGTAGGGAATGCCGGCGCCCTCGTCGCGCAAACCGCAGCGCAGGACCGCGTCGGAACGCGACAGACCGCTCTGCGGATCGATCAACCCGGCGTAGGACTTTCCGCTCACGAGCGCGGCCGGATCGACCCGCGCCAGCACCTCGTGCACATTGCGGCCCCAGGTCAGCACATCGGAGTCGATCCGCCACTCATAGGGGATTTCACTGATGGCGGCGAAAATCGCATCATGATCGAGAGCCATGGCATCGCCGATGGCGGCCGCGCCCACCGCGGATGGGTGCGCGATCGGCTGGGCGCGATCGGGCGCCGCATCCGCACCGTCGACAACATTGGCCCGATCCCGATTGCCCACCATACCGCTCTTTCGTCACTGGCCGCGCCGGATGGCCAAACCGCGAACAAGCTAGGCGAAAAACCTTAAACCATTTGGAAACTCGAAGCCGTGGCGCCCAGCGCAACCCTTGCCCCATGGGCTCGTTAGTGGTGTCCGGCATGCGCCTTGCCGGGGTGTCAACAGGCCGGGACGGCCATGTCCCGCGTTGATACAGTACCTGATCCGGGAGGCGTCAAATGCGGGCGATTATGAGCATCACCCCATCCGAACCAGCAGCGTCGGGACGTCCCCGGCTGGCACAAGCCGCGCAAATCGGGACGCCGGACGGTTCATCGCAGCCTGGCCGCTTCCTGGTATCTGTCGGCTTCAGCCAAGGCACCGAGGTCAATCCTGGCGGACGGCCGGCGGCGGTCTTTCTGGCTCAACTCATCGCCACTGCCCTGCAGGCGCCGCAAACGCGCCGGCGCCGACGCGCCGAGCCGAACGAGGCGAGTACCATCTATACGGCGGCGTCCGTCCCGGCGGCCCGGATGGGGCGGACCATTTGCCGCTCCACGTGACCGGCCAATCTCAGGCTTCGGTTCTGGGCTTGAGCACCTGCCGGCCCCGATACATGCCGGTCTTGAGATCGATGTGATGCGGACGGCGCAGCTCACCGGAATCCTTGTCCTCCACATAGGCCGGCCGCTTGAGCGCATCGGCAGAGCGACGCATGCCGCGCCGGGAGGGAGATGTTTTTCGTTTCGGAACAGCCATTGTCGATTCTCCTCGGCGCCGTTGGGCACGCGCGAAATCTGGGAATCCGGGCTTATAGAGGATCACCCCGGCAGGCGCTAGAGGGCGGGCCGGTTTCCGGCGGGCAGGCTTGCGATACAGCCGGCGAGGGCGGCGGCGCCGTGGGCGCGGGCCTCATAGATGCCGGCGAGCCTGCGCACCCCCGGCCCAGGCCGGCGCGCGCTGCGGCGCACCGGATTGGGCAGGATCGCGGCCAGCAGGGCTGCCTCGTGGCGGTCGAGCTCCGCCGCCGACTTGCCGAAGGCCGCGCGGGCGCCGGCTTCGGCGCCGAACTCGCCATTGGGACCCCATTGCACGATGTTGAGATAGATTTCCATGATGCGGCGCTTGGGCAGCACCAGGTCGATCCATAAGGCGAGCGGGAACTCCAGCGCCTTGCGCACGAAACTGCGGCCCGGCCACAGGAACAGATTTTTCGCGGTCTGCTGCGTAATGGTCGATCCGCCGCGCGCCTCGCTGATGTCGTCGGCTTCCTGGATCGCAACATGGATTTCGTGCCAGTCGATCCCGTGATGGCTGCAGAACCGTTCGTCCTCGGCGGTCAGCACGGCGAGCGGCAGGGCCGGCGCCAGCCGGTCGATCGGCATATAGCGGCGCACGACGTTGCGGCCGGTCAGCCAACGCCCCAGCATCAGGGTCGAGACCGGTGTTACGGTGCTGTACACCGGAACCAGCAGGTACGGCAGCAGCAGGACGATCAGGACCGCCACCATCACGACCCGGGCCAGCCGAAACAATCGGCCGCGCGGGCGGTCGGAGCCTGGTTGGGTCGCAGCCGCCATGCCCAATCCGATCGGGTTAGATTCTCCGAGGCCGGGCGAACCGCCGCGGCAACATGCGACCGGACGGCATTGCGGCCGGGCGCCCGTCACTGCTAGATCAAGACCGTCAATTCATCCGAGCCTTCGAAGATCAAGAGCCGAACGTGCAGCAAGGAGGGATTCGTGGCCAAGGACGTCATGGTTTCGCAGGAAATGGCGGAAAAATTCAAGACCGAAAAGGACACCCCCTATCTGCGGTTCGTCCGCGCCGAAGGGCTCGACATCATCAGCGCCCAATATGTTCCCGATCTGCGCACGGTCGAGCTCAAGCCATGGGCGCGCCGTGCCGGCAAGGGCGTCTACATCAACCACGAAGCCTCACGCACCTCCAACGACTGCTACGTCTGCGAGATCGCGCCGGGCAAGAAGCTCGAGCCGTCCCGCCATCTGTTCGAGGAGATGATCCTGATCCTGAGCGGTCGCGGCTCGACCACGATCTGGAACAATGCCGGGGCGCGGGTCACCTTCGAATGGAAGGCGGGCTCGATCTTCGCCGTTCCGCTCAATTGCTGGTACCAGCATTTCAACGGATCCGGCCAGGAGGCGGTTCGCTTCGTGGCGGTGACCAACTGCCCCTCGGTGTTCAACTTGTATGACAACACCGATTTCATCTTCAACACCGCCTATGACTTCAAGAGCCGCTTCTCGGGCGAGCCCGACTATTTCAGCGCCAAGGGCGAGCAGGTCGGGTTCCTGCTGCAGACCAATTTCGTGGCCGATGCCATCAACCTGCCGCTGATCACCGCCAAGGAGCGCGGCGCCGGCGGCGGTCATATCCGCTTCAACATGGCCAAGGGATCGATCGCCAGCCATATCTCGCAATTCCCGGTCGGCACCTACAAGAAAGCCCACCACCATGGACCGGGCGCCCACGTCATCGTGCTCAGCGGCGAGGGCTATTCCCTGATGTGGCCGCAGGGCGAGGAGGCCAAGCGCTACGATTGGAAATTCGGCACCCTGATCGTGCCGCCCAATGCCTGGTTCCATCAGCATTTCAACTCGGGGCCGACACCGGCGCGCTACCTGGCCTTCAAATATGCTTCGCCACGCAACAGCCAGGGCGTCCCCATGTCGTGGATCAGCAAGCGCATGGGCGGCAACCAGATCGACTATGCGGACGAGAAGCCGCTGATCCGCCAGATGTTCGCCGACGCGCTCGCCCGTCATGGCCTCACGCCCCGCATGGATGACGCCTATCAGTCCGAGCTCGCGAGCCTGCCGCCGAAGGTGGCGTGACGGGAGCAACCCGGGAGGATCGCATGATCCGGCTTAGCCACTTGCGCCAATCGAGGAATGCCGCCGCCCTGCTTGCTGCGCTGCTCATTGTAGGTGGCACCCCGGTTCGGGCGCAGACGCTCGAGGAGCTCGCGAATTATTCGGGGCCGGACCGCACCCAGCGCCTGATCGCAGGCGCCAAGCGGGAGGGGACCGTCACGCTCTACTCGTCGGCGACGCTGGCGGATCAGTCCGCGATCCTCGCCGCCTTTCAAGGCAAGTACGGCATCAAGGTGCAGCAATGGCGCGGCAGCTCCGAGGATATCCGCAATCGGGCGCTGACCGAACGTGCCGGAGGACGCTTCGATGCGGACGTGGCCGAGACCGCCGGGCCCGACATGGAAGCCATGGTGCGCGAGCAACTGCTGCAGGCGGTGACGACGCCGGTCGCGGCCGCGCTGATCCCGCAGGCCCGGATGCCGCATCGCGGCTGGATCGCCACGCGCTTGAGCGTGTTCGTGGGCGCGTACAATACCAACGTCATCAAGCCGGCGGACGCGCCGAAGACCTACGAGGATCTGCGCGATCCCAAGTGGAAAGGAAAGCTCGGCATCGAGACCGACGACGCCAACTGGTTCCTGTCGGTGGTCGGCTTCATGGGCGAGCAGAAGGGATTGCGCCTGTTCCACGACATCGTCGCCACCAACGGCATGTCGATCCGCAAGGGCCATACGCTGCTGGCGAACTTCGTCGGCTCCGGCGAGGTGCCGCTGGCGCTGACCGCCTATAGCTACCGGGTGGAGCAGATGAAGAACGTCGAGGGCGCGCCGGTGGAGCTCCTCTATCTGTCGCCGGTGGTGGCGCTCCCGACCGGAGCGGGCGTGTTCAGGAAGGCCCCGCATCCGCACGCGGCTCTCCTGCTGCTCGATTTCTACCTGACTGACGCCCAGAAGATCCTGGCGGACCGGGAGGCCGTTCCGACCGATCCCCGCGTCAAGCCGCTGCCGAAAGACTTGATCTTCGTCGACCTTCCCAAGTTCCTCGACGAGGGCGAGAAATGGACGAAGCTGTTCCAGGAAACTTTCGTGAACCAGGCCCGTTGATCTCAGCACATGGCAAACACGACCGACCAGCCGCAACCTCGCCGCCGCATGCCGAAGCCGATTCGCATCGTGCGGACACGGCCACGGCTGTTCATCTCGGCGCTCATCGGCCTGATCATCTTCGCGCTGTGTCCCTCGGATTGGCGGATCGCGACCCGCGTGCTGGTGGGCTGGGACATCGGCGTTACGCTCTACCTTGCGCTTGCGCTGCACATGATGGCGGTGGCGGAGGTGCGCCATATCCGGATGCGCGCGAAACTGCAGGACGAGGGCCAGTTCGCCATCCTGGCGCTGACGGCGATCGCCGCGCTCGCCAGCCTCGGGGCGATCGTGGCCTTGCTCGGAATGTCGGAGCCCGACAACCGCTCGCCGGCCCATCTCATGCTGGGCATCGTGACCATCCTGCTGTCGTGGACCTTCACCCACAGCATATTCGCGCTGCATTATGCGCACGAATTCTACGACGAGAACGGCGGCAAGGGCGGCGGGCTGATATTTCCGGGCGACCTGCACGAGCCGGACTATTGGGATTTCGTCTATTTCTCGTTCGTGATCGGGATGACGTCACAGGTGTCGGACGTGGCGATCACCTGCCGGCCGATCCGGCACACGGTCTCGGCCCACGGCATCATCTCGTTCTTCTTCAACGTCACGCTGCTGGCCTTGACGGTGAATATCGCAGCGAGCGCGATCTGATCCGGATCGCAGGTCGTTGGGGGGCTATTCGGCAGCCGTCTGCCCCCTGCCGTGGCCGTAGCGCTGCTCGATATAATCGATCACCATCTTCTTGAAGTCGGCCGCCACGGTGGCACCGCGCAGCGTCGCCACCTTCTTGCCGTCGACGAAGACCGGCGCCGCCGGCTGCTCGCCGGTGCCCGGGAGCGAGATGCCGATATCGGCATGCTTGCTCTCGCCCGGCCCGTTGACGATGCAGCCCATCACCGCGACGTTGAGGGCCTCGACCCCGGCATAGCGGGTTTTCCATTCCGGCATCGAGTCACGGATGAACGACTGGATGTCGCGCGCCAACTCCTGGAACGTGGTTGAGGTGGTGCGGCCGCAGCCCGGACAGGCCGCCACCAGCGGCACGAAGGTGCGAAATCCCATGGTCTGCAGCAGCTCCTGGGCGACCTTCACCTCGACGGTGCGGTCGCCGCCGGGCTCCGGGGTGAGCGAGACCCGGATGGTGTCGCCGATGCCCTGCTGCAGCAGGACCCCCATGGCGGCGGACGATGCCACGATGCCCTTGGAGCCCATGCCGGCTTCGGTGAGGCCGAGATGGAGCGCGTAGTCGGAGCGCCGCGCGAGCTCGGCATAGCAGGCGATGAGATCCTGCACCGCGGAAACCTTGGCGGACAGGATGATGCGGTTGCGCGCCAGCCCCATTTCCTCGGCACGCTCAGCCGAGGTCAAGGCCGACACCACCATGGCCTCGCGCATCACCTCGCGGGCCCCGAGCGGAGCGGGCGAAAGCGAATTCTGGTCCATCAGGTGGGTGAGCAGCTCCTGGTCGAGCGAGCCCCAATTGACGCCGATGCGCACCGGCTTGCCGTACCGGATGGCGGTCTCGATGATGTCGCCGAACTGCTTGTCCTTCTTGTTCTTGAAGCCGACATTGCCCGGATTGATGCGGTACTTGTCGAGCGCCTGCGCGCAGGCCGGGTGGTCGGCCAAAAGCTTGTGCCCGATATAATGGAAGTCGCCGATGATGGGCACGTCGACGCCCATCTGGACGAGGCGTTCCTTGATGTGGGGCACCGCCGCGGCAGCCTCGTCGCGGTCGACCGTGATGCGAACGATCTCCGAGCCGGCGCGCGCCAGCGCCGCCACCTGGGCGGTGGTGGCCGCAATGTCGGCAGTGTCCGTGTTGGTCATCGATTGCACGACAATCGGGGCGTCGCCGCCGACGGTGACGCCGCCGACATCGACCGCAACGGACCTGCGCCGTTCCTGGGGCGCGGCTTGGCTCATCTGGGGCTCCTCCTGCAGAGATCAGACGCAGTGCCAGACTGGCCGCCCTGCGTCAACGTGGCGTCCGGGCCCAGCCTTAACGGCAATGGGCGCAGATGCCGCCGATCTCGATCACCGGCGATTTCGGCGTGAAACCGGCCGCGCGCGCCGCCGATGAGAGCGTGGCGGCAACCGCCATGGAGGCGGCCTCGCCCACGGCACCGCAGCGCTCGCAGATCAGGAACACGACCGGCTCGGCGCTGGCATGGTTATGGACACAGGCCACAAAGGCGTTGCGGCTCTCGATGCGGTGAATGAGAGCGTTGTCGCGCAGGAACTCAAGCGCCCGATAGACCGTGATCGGCGCCGGCCGTGGCCCCTGCGGGGCCAGTCGCTCCATGATCTCATAAGCGCCGAGCGGCTGATGGCTCCCAAGCAGCACGCCCAGCACCTGCCGGCGGATCGGCGTCAGGCGGCGGCCCTGCTCGAGGCACTGCGCTTCCGCGATCGCCATGGCCTCGCTGCTGCAGCGGCCGTGATCGTGGTTTGGCCCCGGAAACACCTTCGGGGCCGCTCTGCTGCGTGATTCTCTGGCTTTGGCCATGTGAAATTTTACCTGATTTGCAACGCGAGCAAGGATCACAATACATTGATGCACTGCAGCATTTTTCTATTGCAATGCAGCAAAGCCGTCGTCACACTCGGTCGGGCACCCAAACCGGATGAGCCCCGCTCCACCCATTGATGTGATGTTTCCCCTGCTTTTGAACAAGGCGGTATCGACGCTGTGGCCCCATCGATCCCGCCCTCCGGGCGGGCCGGAGCTGCGCGGTCATGGTCGTCGCCCAAAGCGCATCAATCTCGCCCTGCAGGGCGGTGGTGCGCATGGGGCTTTCACCTGGGGGGTACTCGACCACCTCCTCGGCGACGAACGGCTGGCGATCGAGGGCATTTCGGGTACCTCGGCGGGAGCCCTCAACGCGGTGATGTTGGCGGATGGGCTGGCCCGCGGCGGACCCGCGGATGCCCGCCGGCGCCTTGCCGACTTCTGGCGCGCGGCGAGCTTCGGCGGCAACCTTCCCGATCTTCAGCGCAGTGTGGTCGAGCGCCTGTTCTCGTTCATGCCGCGCCGGAGCGCGGCGATCCCTCCCTGGCTCGGCGCGTTTTCCCAGCTGTGGTCACCCTACGATCTCAATCCGCTCAACATCAATCCATTGAAGGATCTGATCGAGCGTTTTGTCGATTTCGACTTGATCCGCGCCGATGTCGATCGCCACCTGTTCATCTCCGCCACCAATGTGCGCAGCGGCGAGCCGCGCGTATTCGGCCGGGGCGAGATTACCGCCGAGGTCGTGATGGCCTCGGCTTGCCTGCCGTTCCTGTTTCGCGCCGTGGAGATCGAGGGGGAGGCCTACTGGGACGGCGGCTACAGCAACAATCCAGCCTTGTTGCCGTTCATCCGGGCCACGGCGACAGAGGATCTGCTGATCGTACAGATCAACCCGCGCGAACGCGGCAAGGTGCCGGTGAACGGCCGTGAGATCATGAGCCGGGCCAATGAGATCACCTTCAACGCGGCGCAATCGGCGGAGTTGCGCACCATCGATCTCGTCAACCAGCTGATCGACCAGGGTCGGCTGCCGCGCGGCTCCGGCGAGGGCGACTGCCGCCGCGTCCGGCTGCATCGCATCGTGATGCCCGACTCCAGCGAGACTTTCGCCCCGCACAGCCGGTTCAACAACGGTTTCGATTTCCTCGAGCGGTTGCACAAGAGCGGACAGCGCGCGACCCACCGTTTTCTGGAAGCGCATTTCGACGACATCGGCCGGCGCAGCACCATCGACGATGTGGCCGACCGCCCCGCCGCGGTGGCCTGAGGGGATCGCAGGCCCAGTCGCAAAATTGTGATGCTTTGCCTGATATGGATATTGCGCTGCAGCATGCACCCGTTCAAGCTGTCGATCCGTTCCCTTGCCTGCCGGCGCCGCTCCCTGCGCGCAGCCGCCCAACCGCCAAGCGCTCATCGCCTCAAGCCCATCACCAGGAGTCCATCATGCTCAAGGGAAAATCCGCTGTCGTCACCGGCTCGACCTCCGGCATCGGCCTTGCCATCGCACGCGCGCTTGCCAAGGAAGGCGCCAACGTGATGATCAACGGCTTCGGCGACAAGACCGCGATCGAGACCGAGCGGGCGGGGATCGAGAAGGACTTCGGGGTCAAGTCGATGTACTCGGGCGCCGACATGAGCAAGCCGGCGGAGATCGCCGACATGATCAAGACCGCGGAAACGACCTGGGGCAGCGTCGACGTGCTGGTGAACAATGCCGGCATCCAATACGTGGCACCGATCGAGGAGTTTCCGGTCGACAAGTGGGACATGATCATCGCCATCAATCTGGCGGCCGCCTTCCACACCATCCGTACCGCGGTGCCGGGCATGAAGGCGCGCAAATGGGGCCGCATCATCAACACCGCCTCGGCCCATTCGCTGGTCGCCTCTCCGTTCAAGTCCGCCTATGTCACCGCCAAGCATGGGCTCGCCGGCCTCACCAAGACGGTGGCGCTCGAATTGGCCACATTCGGGGCCACCGCCAACTGCATCAGCCCCGGCTATGTGTGGACGCCGCTGGTCGAGAAGCAGATTCCCGAGACCATGAAGGCCCGCCACCTGACCGAGGAGCAGGTCAAGAACGATGTGCTCCTGGCGGCGCAGCCCACCAAGCAATTCGTCACCGTCGAGCAGGTGGCGGCGCTGGCGGTGTTTCTCTGCTCCGACGCGGCCGCCCAGATCACCGGCGCCAACATCTCGATCGACGGCGGCTGGACCGCGGAATAGACACGGCAGTTCATGGCATCGCCCAAGAAGATCAATCTCGCGCTGCAAGGCGGCGGCGCGCACGGCGCCTTCACCTGGGGCGTGCTCGACAGCCTGCTCGCCGACCCGCGCATCGAGATCGAAGGCATATCGGGCGCGTCGGCGGGCGCCATCAATGCCGTGATGCTGGCGGACGGGCTCGCCCGCGGCGGGCCGCAGGAGGCGCGCAAACGTCTCGCCGCCGTGTGGCGCGCGGTGAGCAGCAACGGCGATCTGACGGATATGCAGCGCGCCGTCGCCGATCGGCTGCTCTCGTTCGTGCCCTATGAAGGCTCGCCGGTGCAGGCCTGGTTCGACGCCTTCTCGAGCCTGTTGACGCCCTATGACTTCAACCCGCTCAACATCAATCCGCTCAAGGGCATCATCGAGCGGTTCGTCGACTTCGAGGCGTTGCGCTCGTCCGGCGGCCTCAAGCTCTTCATATCCGCCACCAACGTCTTTACCGGCCGCCTGCGGATCTTTCCGCGCGACAAGATCACCGCAGAGGTGGTCATGGCTTCGGCCTGCCTCCCGATGGTGTTTCAGGCGGTCGAGATCGACGGTATCCCGTATTGGGACGGCGGCTACATGGGCAACCCGGCGATCTTTCCGTTCTTCCGCACCACCGACACCGACGACGTGGTGATCGTCTCGCTCAATCCGCTCGAGCGCAACATGACGCCGCGCACGCAGTCCGAGATCCTGAACCGAATCAACGAGATCACCTTCAACTCCTCGCTGATCGCAGAATACCGGGCGATCGATTTCGTGACCCGGCTGATCGACCAGGGCCGGCTGGCCCGCGGCCAGGGCGAGGGCGAGTACCGGCGCATCAACGTGCATCGGATCGCGCTCGATAGCGCCTTCAAGGAGCTCACGGCCGACACCAAGCTCGTTTCCGATTTCGCTTTCTTCGAGCTCCTGCGCAACGGCGGCCAGCGCGCCGGGGAGGATTTTCTGCGCCAGCATTTCGACGATCTCGGCGTGCGCAGCACCGTCGACCTCGCCGCCGAGGCGAAGGCCGAGTGGGCGTGCTAGACTGTCCGGCATGGCGGTGGTCCCGGTTGCATTGCTGAGCGCCCAGGCCGGAGCGACGCGGCTTGAGATTTGCGTCGCCGACATCACCACGCTCGTGCTCGACGCCATCGTCAATGCGGCCAACACGTCGCTGCTCGGCGGCGGCGGCGTCGATGGCGCCATCCACCGCGCCGCCGGTCCGGAGCTGCTCGCCGAATGCCGCGGCCTGCGCGGCTGCCCGACCGGATCAGCCAAGATCACGCGCGGCTACGCGCTCGCCGCCAAGCATGTCATTCATGCGGTCGGTCCGGTCTGGCGCGGGGGCGGTCAGGACGAGGATGCGCTGCTCGCCTCCTGCTATCGCGTTTCCCTGGGACTCGCTGTCGCGCACAGCTTGCGCTCGATCGCTTTTCCAGCGATCTCGACCGGCGTCTACGGGTTTCCGCCCGACCGCGCAGCGCGGATCGGGGTCGCGACCGTCAACGCGGAAATCACCGCCGCGCCGGGCGCATTCGAGCGCGTGGTGTTCTGCTGCTTTTCGCCCGAGGCCGCGGACCACCATCGCAAGGCATTCGGTAAACTCGGCCTGGCGTGATTCATTCCTGTAGCCCGGATGGAGCGCAGCGCAATCCGGGAGCGCCGCTCCCGCATTGCGCTATGCTCCATGCGGGGTACAAGTCCGCGTCAATACGACCGCGGCAGATCCAGCACGTGCTCGGCCAGGTAGGACAGGATCAGATTGGTCGAGATCGGGGCCACCTGGTAGAGGCGGGTCTCGCGGAACTTGCGCTCGATGTCGAATTCCTCGGCAAAGCCGAAGCCGCCGTGGGTCTGCACGCAGGTCTCGGCTGCCGCCCAGGAAGCGTCGGCGGCCAGAAGCTTTGCCATGTTGGCTTCCGCACCACAGTCCTGGGAAGCCTGATAGCGCGCCGCCGCTTCCCCCACCATCAGCGCGGCCGCGCGCATCTGCGCATAGGCGCGCGCGATCGGAAACTGCACGCCCTGATTTTGTCCGATCGGGCGGTCGAATATCCGCCGCTCCTTGGCATAGCCGACCGTCCTCTCGATGAACCATTTGGCATCCCCGATGCACTCGGCAGCGATCAGGATGCGCTCGGCATTCATGCCGGACAGGATATAGCGGAAGCCCTCGCCTTCCTCGCCGATCAGGTTCGTGGCCGGCACCCGCAGATCGTCGAAGAAGATTTCGGTGGTGGCATGGTTCATCATGGTGCGGATCGGATTGATCCGCATGCTGGTGCCCTGCGCGAGCCGCATGTCGATGAGAAACACCGAAAGGCCGTGGGTGCGCGACCTCGCCGCCTCGCGCGGCGTGGTGCGGGCGATGAGCAGCATGAGATCGGAATGCTCGGCGCGCGAGGTCCAGACCTTCTGTCCGTTGATGACGTAGTGATCGCCCTCGCGGCGGGCGGTGGTGGCAAGGCTCAAGATGTCGGAGCCCGAGGTCGGCTCGGTCACCCCGAAGGCCTGCAGCCGCAGCTCGCCGCTCGCAATCGGCGGCAGCCAGCGTGCCTTCTGGGCCGCGCTGCCGTGCCGCAGCAGCGTGCCCATCGTGTACATCTGGGCAT
>DASYFD010000410.1:0-5632 GCA_036498625.1 Xanthobacteraceae bacterium
CCCCAGCACCGCCCTGCTCGACCTCTATTGCGACCGGGTCGCGAGCGCGGTCGGACGGCTGTCGGTGCGGGTCTTCGGGGTGGAGCGCGAAGCCGGCATCAAGCTCGCGCATCACCTGGGCCGCGCGCTCCAGCTCACCAATATCCTGCGCGACCTGGACGAGGACGCCGGCGTCGGGCGCCTCTATTTGCCGCGCGAGGCTCTGTTGCGCGCCGGCATCGACACCAATGATCCCAAGGCTGCGCTGCGCGGCGCTGCGCTCGGCCAAGCCTGTGCCGAGCTGGTGGTGCGGGCCCGCGAGCATTTCGTGGAGGCCGACGCGATCATGGCGGGCCTGCCGCGCAGAAGCGTGCGGGCGCCGCGCATCATGAGCCTGGTCTACCGCTCCATCCTCGACCGCCTGGCGGCGCGCGGCTGGGCCGCCCCCCGCCAACCGATCCGGGTGGCGCGCGCGCGCCTGCTGTGGATCGTGCTCCGTCACGCCTTGATATAAATGGCGCGCAGCACCCACATCATCGGCGCCGGCCTCGCCGGCCTCGCCGCCGCGGTTGCCCTGTCGAAGCGCGGCCGGCGCGCCGTCGTGCACGAGGCCACCACCTTCGCGGGCGGCCGCTGCCGCTCCTATCACGATGCCGCGCTCGGCATGACCATCGACAACGGCAACCATCTGCTCTTGTCGGGCAATCATGCGGCACTCGCTTTCCTGCGCGATATCGGGGCGGCGCACCGGCTGCCGGTGCCGCCCGCCGCCGCGTTCGATTTCGTCGACCTCAAGTCCGGCGCGCGCTGGACCCTGCGCATGAATGCCGGCCGCGTGCCGTGGTGGATATTCAATGCCGCCATGCGGGTTCCCGGCACCGGCGCCCTCGATTATCTCAAGCTCGCGCCGCTGCTGTTCCCACCGGCAGGCAAGCCGATCGGCGAGGTCATCGCGTGCAGCGGGACGCTCTATGACCGCCTGGTCGAGCCGTTGCTGCTGGCGGCGCTCAACATCGCGCCGCCCTCGGGCTCGGCCAAGCTCGCCGGCGCGGTTATCCGCGAGACGCTCGCCGTCGGCGGCGCCGCCTGCCGGCCGCTGATCGCGCGCGACGGATTGGGCACCACCCTGATCGAGCCGGCGCTCGCTCACCTGGCGCAGCAGGGCGCGCAGCTGCGGCTTGGCCATCAGCTCCATGCGCTGCGCTTCTCCGACCGTGAGATCACGGCGCTCGACTTCGGCGCCGACAGCATCGCGCTCGATGAAGATGATGCCGTCATCCTGGCGGTACCACCGTACGCAGCCACCGCCCTGGTGCCGGATCTCGAAGCTCCGAGCGAGTTCCGCGCCATCGTCAATGCGCATTTCCGCATCGATCCGCCGGCCGGCCTGCCGCCCATCCTGGGCGTCATCAACGCCGACACCGAATGGATCTTCGCGTTTGCGGGCCGCCTCTCGGTCACCATCAGCGCCGGCGACCGGCTCATCGACACGCCGCGCGAGAGCCTGGCGCGCATGATCTGGGACGAGGTCAAGACCGCGACCGGACTTTCCGCCGACCTGCCGCCGTGGCAAATAGTGCGGGAGCGGCGCGCCACTTTCGCCGCAACACCCGCCCAGGATGCGCGGCGGCCGGGGCCGGGAACGCGCTGGCGCAATCTGGCGCTGGCCGGGGATTGGACCGCTACCGGCCTGCCCGCCACCATCGAGGGCGCCATCCGGTCCGGCAACCGCGCCGCCGATCTGGTGGTTGGTAGGATGGGTTGAACTCTGCGAAACCTATCAATCGCCGCCGATGGGTTTCGCAAGCGCTCAACCCATCCTACAAGGTGTCCAAAGGAAAACTTTGATGCCTGATGCCTCCCCTGCCCTCGCGCCCGGCATCGACGGCCGCGAACCCACGCTGGAAGGCGGCATCGACGCCGCGACCCGGGCGCTCTTCGCGCGCCAGCAGGCGGACGGCCACTTCGTGTTCGAGCTCGAGGCCGACGCCACCATCCCGGCCGAATATGTATTGCTGCGGCATTACCTCGCCGAGCCGGTCGATATCCCGCTGGAAGAAAAGATCGCCGCCTATCTGCGCCGCATCCAGGGCGCCCACGGCGGCTGGCCGCTGTTCCGCGACGGCGACTTCGACATGAGCGCCAGCGTAAAGGCCTATTTCGCCCTCAAGATGGTCGGCGACGCACCCGATGCGGCCCACATGCGGCGCGCCCGCGAGGCCATCCTGGAGCGCGGCGGCGCCGCGCGCACCAACGTGTTCACCCGGCTGATGCTGGCGCTGTTCGGCTTCATCCCGTGGAGCGCGGTGCCGGTGATGCCGATCGAGATCATGCTGCTGCCGCGCTGGTTCCCGTTCCACATCGACAAGATGTCGTATTGGAGCCGGACCGTCATCGTGCCGCTGCTGGTGCTGATGGCGCTCAAGCCCACGGCGCGCAACCGCAAGGGCGTGCGCATCGACGAGCTGTTCCTCGAGCCGCCCGGCGAGCTTGGTCTCGCCCCCAAGGCACCGCAGCAGAAATGGATTTGGTTCCTGTTCTTTCGCGCCCTCGATACGCTGCTGCGCCGGATCGAGCCGCGTTTCCCCAAGGGCAGGCGCCAGCGCGCCATCGACCGCGCGGTCGCCTTCGTGAAAGAGCGGCTCAACGGCGAGGATGGCCTCGGCGCCATCTTCCCGGCCATGGCCAACAGCGTGATGATGTTCGACGTGCTCGGCCTGCCGGCCTATGACCCGCTGCGGGCGGTGGCGCGCAAGTCGGTCGAGAAGCTCTTGGTGGTGCATGCGCATGAAGCCTATTGCCAGCCTTGTGTCTCGCCGGTGTGGGACACCGGGCTCGTGTGCCAGACCTTGCTCGAGGTCGGCGGCGACGAGGCGCTGGCGCGAGCGCGCCGTGGTCTCGACTGGCTCGCCCCCAAGCAGGTGCTCGACGTCGCCGGCGACTGGTCGGTGCGCCGGCCGCGCCTGCGTCCTGGCGGCTGGGCCTTCCAATACGCCAATCCGCATTATCCCGACGTGGACGATACCGCGGTCGTGGTCATGGCCATGGATCGCGAGCAGCGCCTGCACCGCCACGCCGCGTTCGATCCGGCGATCGCGCGCGCGCGCGAGTGGATCGCCGGCATGCAGAGCCGCAACGGCGGCTGGGGCGCGTTCGATTCCGACAACGAATACGATTATCTCAACAACATTCCGTTTGCGGATCACGGTGCCCTGCTCGATCCGCCGACCGAGGACGTCACCGCTCGCTGCCTCTCCATGCTGGCGCAGCTCGGCGAGACGCCTTCCAATCCGTCGCTCCGGCGCGCCATCGATTACTTGCGCAAGTTGCAGCTTCCCGACGGCAGCTGGTACGGCCGCTGGGGCATGAACTACATCTACGGCACCTGGTCGGTGCTGTGCGCGCTCAATGCCGCCGGCCTCGATCATGGCGCGCCCGCGATGCGCAAGGCGGTGGAATGGCTCACCCTCATCCAGAATCCCGACGGCGGCTGGGGCGAGGACGGCTCAAGCTACAAGCTCGAGTATCGCGGCTACGAGAGCGCCCCCAGCACCGCCTCGCAGACCGCCTGGGCGGTGCTCGGCCTGATGGCGGCCGGCGAGGTCAACCGTCCGGCGGTGCAGAGCGGGATCGACTATCTGCTGCGCAACCAGGGCCAGGACGGCTTCTGGGATGAGCCGCGCTACACCGCGACCGGCTTCCCGCGGGTGTTCTACCTGCGCTACCACGGCTATCCGAAATTCTTCCCGCTCTGGGCGCTGGCGCGCTGCCGCAACCTGCGCAGCCAGGACAGCGCAGCGCCGACGCTCGGGATGTGAGCGGGCGCCAACCGGACGGGCCTTCGGCATGAGCTCGCTGTTTTTATCGGAGAATTCGAAACTGTTTTGTAAAAAGTGAGGTTTGCAGCGGCGGCAATAACTTGCTGTAGGATGGGTTGAGCTCATTAGGGCGTTTACGCCCGTCTTCGCGGGCTATGCGAAACCCATTCGGCGGCGGTTGATGGGTTTCGCAAGAGCTCAACCCATCCTACGGCCATCGGCTCCATTGAAAATACAATGAGTTTACAAATAACCGCGGTTATGGGCTCGGGCCGCAGGCGACGCGGGAGCGGCAGCGCGTGACCGCAATTCGGAAAGCGCAGCGGTCTCTCCATTCGCAGGGGACGACGCAATTCGCCAGTTTCAATTTCCGGAGTAAACTGATTTGCGCCAGCGGGTCAACCGTCGATCACAAATCCACGCAGCGGTAGCCCACCTCCGGCCGGGTGAAGAACATGCGCTGCTCTCGAACAATGAGCACCAGTTGCGAAGGGTCGCCCAAATACCGGCAAACGCTCCTGGTGATCGCCTTGTAGACGCGCGTCTCGGGATAGGGAACAACGCCCATATCCTCGGTTGCCCAGCGCTCGATGTTCAGCACGTTGGTGTTGGGCGAGGTATGTACCACATACTGCCTGATCGCCGCCGGCAGGAAGCTCGCGCCCGCATCGCTCGCGTAGATTGTCCCCTCCGTCAAGTTGCCCGAATAGATCGCTGATGACAAATAGGAATCCCACAGATTGAAAAAGCTCGATATCGGCAGCAGAACGAACAGCGCGAGCACGGCGGCGTGATCCCACCACGGCTTGGCCCAGACGGCCTCGCGCAGCGAAAATTCCGCGTTGCCGGCGAACAGCACGATATCCAGCACCGCCATCGCCGCCGTCCACGGCCACACGATGCTGTTCCAGTCCAATCCGAACGGGCCGAACATGGCAAGAATGAACAAGTGCATGGAGACGGCAAGGACGAGCGAGATGCGGCGGAAGCGAGGCGTCAACAAGCCTATTCCGAACAGGGCCTGCACAAACGGGACGGCCATGCCGAGAAAATGTAGTGGCTTGGCGGCGAACGGAACGAGAGCGGTGATCGGGTGAACGATCAACGGAAAGTCGCTCTCCACGAAATTCCAGTTCAGCTTCTGCAGCCCGGAGAACACATAGGTCGCTGCAATGACCAGCCGGGCGATATTGAGGGTACGCCTCTCGCCGTCGATATCCTGGCTGCTCCAGGAGAACCGCCCCAGCGTGGCGAGCAGAACGCCGTACTGGAAGACCCAGGGCTGCCACCTGGTCTGGTCCAGGCCGCAGAAGACCACGAGGATCAAGAGGAATGCAGCGATGAACTTCTGCGGCTTGGGTGCCACCAGGATGGCGGCCGCGAGCACGAAGAGCAGTGCGAACAGCCCCTGTGCCACCCTCTCATCGAGGGCCGGCAGCCCGCTGAAAACCGGCGCCGTCGGATAGGAGCGCGGGCCGATCCAAAGCCGCGCGGACATGAACAGCCCGATGCAGAATGCCACGACAACGACGGTCTTCAGCCAGAAGATGCGATCTGCCGGCTTCGCCAGAAAGGGGAGAAGTGTCAAGCTGGCTCCGTCTGAAACGATGCGATCCACCCGAAGCGCCGCCCGGCCGGGTATAGAGGTTTGTCTTTCCGGCGGGAACCATAACACCGCCGTTCGAGGCGATGTGCTCTGGTGGATGGGTTGAGTCTTATGAGGGCGTTACGCCCGGCCTCGCGGACTTTGCGTGCAAGAGCTCCGCGGTCGTATGGATTCGTGCCAGCCGTAGGGTGGGCAAATGCGGCCGCGAGACCTCCATTGGGGCGCTGCG